>JBBQJF010000029.1:0-24793 GCA_038325665.1 Dehalococcoidia bacterium
CGACCGGTCGGGAATGGATGGCGGCATGACATCGACAGCCCCGGCCCGGCCCGAAGCCGAAACCCACGACGTGCGCGACCGGATCGTGGGGGCGGCGCTCACGCTTTTCGCCGAGAAGGGCTACGCCGGCGCATCGCTGCGCGAGATTGCCGAGGCAGCACGCACCACCAAGCCGATGATCTATTACTACTTCCAGTCGAAGGAAGGGCTGTACATCTCGACGCTGAGCGATCTCCTTCAGGCATTTGCCGAGGCGATCGACCGCGCTACCCTCCCCGGCAACGACCCATGCGAGAAGCTACGCGCCTTTGCCGACGCCTACATCGGGTACTTCCAGTTGCATGAGCCGCATATCGCGTTCGTCCTGCGCGAGGTATTTGGTCTCGGCGCCGATATCATGAATGAGTTCGGCCGTCACCTCGACGAGCGGATACGGATCCGCGTTGCCCGCATCCTCGCGGAAGGCGTCGAGCAGCGCGTGTTTCGCCCGTGCGACGTGGACACCTCGTCGATCGCGATCCTCGGCATTCTCAACATGTTCATCCTACGACGGGTGTTCGGCGATGCGCCGCTGGACCGCGAGGCGGCGGTGGCCCAGGTCGTCGATTTCTATGTCGAGGGCTTGAGACAGCGGTGACCAGCAGGCGCGTATGGTGAGGGCACGAGAGTCCGCCCGCCGCCCGACTCCGCACGACCTGTCGATGACAATCGCGGCCGGCACGACAACAGCTCACCGCGGCGTCGCCGGCGGCAACGCCCGACAGGCGGCGCAGCGACCAAAGATGGCGAAGTGATCAAGCTCGGCGGCGAATCCGAACTCGCTCAGCAGGTCACTCCCCAATTGTTCCAGGTGGCGATGATCAAGGACTGTCACGGCGCCACATGCGCTGCAAATGAGGTGGTGGTGGGGGTGCTCACGCACCCACTCGTAGGTAAGGTCTCCCTGCCCCATGTCCGTCTCCGTGACCATCCGCGCCTGCTTCAGGGCCGCGAGCGTCCTATAGACAGTGGAGATATCCACATAGGGATAGGCAGAGCGCACCCGCGCATCAATGTCCGCCGCGCTCATATGGCCGGACGCATGGCGAAGGGCCGTCACGATCATCAGTCGCTGCGGTGTCAGCTTCATCGCCGCAAGCCGGAGTACGGCGACTGACTCTTGCTCGCAACTCATCGCGGCTCCCTCGAGAATCGGTGTTGAATGTTGGGTATTGGGGGAGGGACCCGCGTTCGTCGCCCGATGGCGCCGCGCGGCGACAGCCATCGACTGAATGCGCCGCAGACGCTTGACGGGGTGCTCTTACCGTAGCGCAAGTGCAATAAGTTGCACAAGCAACCGCATGGCACGCGCCGGCTCTCCGCTACCGAGGGAGTCGACACGCACCCCTACGCGCGTGGGTCCACCGGGTCCGCTTCGCAAGACGTGGGGCAGGTGAGCGTTTTGATGGCGTGCGCGTGGGTTCGGGACGCGGCAGCGAGCCGTCGGGGGGCGGCCACCGGGATAAGTACGGATGCGTCCAGCCGGTTCGCGTTCAGGGGTCGATGACGGTGACGACGTTCTCGAGGGCGGCGCCGTGCACAAACCGATCGAGATTGGCGAGAAAGAACCGCGCGTTGCGCTCGGGGTTGAGCGGCGAGCTTCCCGCCGAATGGGGCGTGATCGTCAGGTTGGGCGCCGACCACAACGGGCTATCGGGCGGCAACGGCTCCCGGTCGAACACATCGAGCGCCGCGCCCGCGATCCGGCCATCACGCAACGCGCCATCCAGCGCGGCGCTGTCCACGACTGGTCCCCGCGCCACGTTGATCAGATAGGCCGCCGGCTTCATCACGGCCAGCGCCGGCGCGTCAATCAGGCCGTGTGTCGCCTCGGTCAGCGGACAGGCAAGCACGATGTAATCAGCCAGCGGCAACGCCTCACGCAGCTCGGCCGGCGAGAGCATACGGTCGGCGTCGTCATCCGGCTCCGGCCGGCGGCGCAGTCCGACCACCTCCATCTCGAACGCCCGACAGAGGCGCGCCACCTGCCGGCCGATCCCGCCGAAGCCGATGATCAGTGCCGTCGCGCCCGTCAACTCCTCACACTCCAGCCGGAGCCACTCCCGCTCTGTCTGTAAGGCGCGGTAGCGGTCGAGGCGGCGCGCGTGCGCGAGCATGAGGGCGAGCACATGCTGGGCGATGGCGACGCTATTGACGCCGGCCGCGTTCGTGAGCGTCACACCCCCTGCCAGCAGCCGGGCGAACGACGGATGATCCACCCCCGCGCTCGACGTGTGAACCCACCGCAGCGCCGGCCAGTCCGCCAGCTTCCCCAAAACGTCGCGGCCCATCGGCGTGCGCCACATATCCGATGACATGTACGCCGCCGTGCCGGTCGCCGGGTCGCCGTCCCACTCACCCTCTGACGTATGGCTGATAATGTCAGACATCGGGGCAACCCGCGCCAGGTCGGCGGCATAGAGGGCGGCAAAGTGCGCCGACAGTATCAGCGTGGGCGAATTAAGAGTGGACATGCGGGGCAATGTCTCCGGACCGTGTACAGCCAAACACGGGAATAGGATGAGAATCGTCCAGGAGCGACGGCCATCGCGGCGCCTACAGAACCCTCGTCACGCGCGAGCAAGGACGCGGGAGTTAGGTTTTCCCCCACCCCGCACGCTGCTGCCCCGACCCGCTACCAACGACAATAGTCTCCCCCTTCTCTTGCGGGAAGGGGGTCGGGGGTTCGCTGGGCCGCGGGGTCACGTCTGCCCACCAGCGGCCGGCTGGTGCTGCCGTGCAGCATCAGAGCCGGCCGCCATCGACGACTGTGGCGCCCGTGGGACTACTCGACCGCCGCGACAACCTCCTCGCGGAGCGTGGGGTACTTGCGGAGGGCCTCAACGCGTTCCGTCTTGAGACGGCCAACGATCGCGGTGTACTCATCCATCCGGCCAGTACGCTCGTACAAGCGGCGGGGCTGGAGGATGTCGCGGTCGTCATCGCTGATGCCGGGGACACTCTCGGCCACCTCGTACCCGAAATCGGGGTCACGAGTCCAGGTGATCGTGCCCTCGGCAATCGCCTTGACCATGGCGGAGGAGTGCGGGATCTTCACCTTCTTCGAGTCGGGGTGGCCGTCCGGGCCGCCGACCCAACCGGTGTTGAGCAGGAACACCTCCATCGGTCGTGTCTTGAGGATGTCCAAGAAGCGGTTGCCCTGCTGCGCGTGCAGCAGCGGCCAAAACGGGTTGGTGCCCGGCACGCGCAACGCCTTCCCGGCCTCGTCCTTGCCGCCGGCGCTGGTGCCCATCGTCTCGCCGAGCATGAAATACGCCGCCGCCTGCTCACCGGTGAGCCGGCTCACACCGGGGATGATGTTGTCGTTGCGGTTGAGAATGAGGAACAACTCGGCAGGCGGGGCGCCCTCCGGGTGCCGCCATTCGATATTGGACATCGGGAAGACGGCGCGACCGTTCTGCGTGTACGACTCGTCGAAGAAATCGACCTTGCCCGAATCATCCTGCGACGCGTTCTCGAGATACGCGTTCGGGTTCGTCACGCCGCGGTAGATGTTCGGCTCGAACTTTGGATCGAGCGCGTACGTCTTGGCAAAGCAGCCGTTCTCGGTCGCGTACACGCGGCCGTCCGGCATCAGCGCGATGAAATCGTCCTGCACCGGCAGAGACGCATTCTGCCGGGTGAAGGTGGTCGTGGTCTTACCGGTTCCGGACAGACCGATGATCAGCATACTGCGATCGCGCCCCGCCACCGGAATCACCTTCCAACCCGCGTGTAGGGCGAGGCCGCCGCGCTCGTAGACGGTCTTGTTCCACATCCTCAGTCCGCCCTTCTTCGATTCGCCGAAGTAGTCGGAGTTGAAGACGCGCGTCACACCCGCCTCGAGGTCAACCGCGATCAGCCGGTCATTCGGGTAGCCCGCCGCGGCGAGGTTGGGCGTGTAGATGATCGTGAGCGCCGGCTCAACCGGTAGGTCGTCGGTAAAGTACAAAAACTGCTGCATGCCGGCGATATTGGCATTGGCCTTCTCGATCACCAGCCGGGCGGCGACCCGAAATTGAGGGTCGCTTCCAATCCAGCCGTCGATGACCAACATCTCGCGTGTCTGAATGTATGCGTCTTGCATGTCCGCGATGCGCCGTGCCTCATCGCGGGTGATCGTTTGACTCGAGGTGATGCTCGGGTCATCGGTCACGATGTACGTGCTGGCCGACGAGCGCGAATCGACGCGCGTCTGCACGTTGAGGTTGCCAAACTCCGTGCGCCGCGCGTTGGGCATATCGGCCGTGAACCGGCGCAAATCTTCCTGCGACGGGTTATGTACGAACCCCGCGGCGTCAAGTGAGTATGACAGCGCATCCAGCCGGACCATGGTGTATCCCTCCCCACACAAATTTTCGTGCCATGCAGCGTTCTCGTCGTATATGCACGACCAATGCGGGCCTCATCGCCCCGCGCGGTCGTCGACGAATGACAAGCGGTCATGGCCCCAGCCGGCGCCGCCCCAATGGACCTGCCCGACGCGACGACTCTCCGGCAAGACCTAAATCAGCGGTGAACCACCGATGCTACGCGACATAGTATCTCCCGCTAACGACGCATGGGAAAGCTCACGAAGGAGTATCCGCGTCGAGATCCGGTGCGCATAGGAAGCTTCCATGGCTGTCATCAACGCCGCCATTGCAGATTTGGCGCGAGTGGCCCTGCTCAGCTATCCCAGTTTGTGCACGGTGGCCCGTTTTGAATCCGGCCATGATCGTCGGGCCGAATCTGCATAGGTAAGCGGCCAGCCATCAGCGCTCAGCAGTCAGCCCGCGTGTTCATGGAACGCTAGCCAGCCGCCGCCGAACGCGACCACGGCCTGGTCGCGCATCCCCACGGCGCGGCCACTAACGGCTGAGCGCCGGACGCCTACTCTGCATGAATAATCTCGGGCTACCGGCAGCAGGCTTGCTCGTGCCCCGGAAGACGCGACAGGCCGCGCCCGCGACACGGAACGCGCATGGCCATCCCCCACAATGGTCAATACTCGCCCATCTGCGGGACACGGCACTGATGCGCACGTCGCGTCGCGGGCGCTACCGAGTGCGGCCACATATCGCGTACAGGGGAGGCGTGGGAGGCGGGCAGCCCGCGTTCGCCGCGGGTTGCGCGGCCGGGACGGCCGGCTCGGGCGCGGGTTGCGGCGGGGCGGCCGGCTGAGGTACGAGAGGTGCGACCGGGGGCGCTTGTGGCTGCACCGCCGGGGGAACCGTGGCGAGCGGCGGCTGAATGGCGGGGACTGGTTGCGCGGGCGGCGGTTGCACGACCGGGGGCTGTACGACCGCCGGACGCGGTTGAGCGGGCAGCGTGACCGGCTGGTCATCATCAGGAGCGGCGACCGGCGTGGCGGCGGGCACGAGGGGGCGGCGAACTGGCGCCGGACGCGCGGGTTCTGCCGGCGCCGCGCCCGACGAGAACGACGCCCCTGCCTGGGCAGGAAAGGCGCCGGCCCCGGACACGACCGGTTCGCGCTCGCGGAAGTCGGGCAGGGCAGAATCGGGCTTGACCACCCAGGGAAGTTGTGTCTCCATGCGTATGATCTTCGCCAGTTGCGGGCCTTTGACCAGCGGTTCGCGTTTCCCGTTGACCATTTCAAACTGAATATCGGGTGGGATGGGAAAGTCACGCGGGGGGATGTTCAGCATCGTTGTCGCCGCGGCCATGAACTCCTTCCAGATCAGCAGCGACGACGCCGCGCTGGTCAGGTTAGGGTTGACCAGCGCGTTATCGGCGTTACCCACCCAGACGCCCACGGTGAGGTCGGGCACGTACCCGAAGTTCCAGGTAGACAGCACCGTCTTGATATCTTTCGGACCCTGCTGAGTGCCGGTCTTGGCCGCCACCGGGCGACGATCCGGCAGACCGAATTGAATCTCGGGAGCGGTATAGGTGTGGCGCTTGGCGTTGTTATCCTTGAGGATATCGGTGACTTGGTAGGCGTACCCGGCCTGCACTACCTGCTTGCGCTCCGGTTGTTTGTACTCCCATAATACATCGCCTTTGCCATTCGTCACCTTCAGCAGCGAGACCGGGTCGAGGCGGCGATGGTTCGGATTCTTATCCACCGTCGTCATGCCACGCATCTCACCGTTGTTCGCGATGGTCGAGTACGCGTAGGTCAGGTCGAGCAACGTGAGGTTTGCGCCGCCGGTCGCGATCGACACACCGTACGTGTCGCGGTCGTCCAGCGTGGTGATACCAAGCCGGTGCGCCATATCGATGGTCGCATCGACTCCGGTGAAGGCGGAGGCCTTGACCGCGCCGGTGTTCATCGAGCTAGCGAGCGAGTCGCGGGCGCTCATATTGCCGAGATAATTCGTGGTCGGTCCCACCGGGGTGAAGTATTCCTTCCGTCCGGCCTCAATACGGGAGATGAAGCGTGTCGGCTGATCCGCGATCACCGTGCCCGGATTCCAGCCCTTCTCGAACGCGGCCAAGTAGACAATCGGCTTAAAGGCAGAACCCGGCTGCTTGATCGCGATGGCATTGTTATTTTCGCCCTCGATGTCCGGCCGCCAGTAGTTGCGCGATCCCGCCATCGCCAGGATTTGACCATTGCGGTTATCGATAGCCACCAGCGACGCGTTCTTGCACTGACAATTGCCCCCGCGCGGACTCTCATAGAAAGCGATCTTGTCCTCAATGATCTGTTCGGCCTTGTTTTGGACGTTGAGATCGAGCGTTGTCACCGCGCGTAAGCCACCGTTCCGAAACGTCTCAAGGCCGTGGCGCGCGATCAATTGGTCACGCACCCAGAAGACCCAGTGAGGCGCTAGTAAACTGACGTTCTGCGTGTGGAAGTTCAAAGTCTCGGACTTAGCCGCCGCCGATTCGGCCTCGGTGATATCGCCGCGGCGCACCATCAGATCAAGAACCTCATGCTGTCGCGCGACCGCGCCATCGAGATTGCGATACGGGTCGTAGCGCGTGGGCGACTGAGGCAGACCCGCCAGCAGGGCAGACTGCGCTAGCGTGAGATCCTTTGCCGATGTGTTGAAGTACCGCCGCGCCGCCGCGCCGATGCCGTTGGCGCGGTTGCCGTATTGGATCTGATTCAAGTACCACTCGAGGATCTGGTCCTTCGAGTAGCGCCGGGTCAATTCGAGAGCGTACACCGCCTCCCTCAGCTTGCGGCTGACGGAGCGTTCGTACCGTTCCTCCGGTTCGATAAACACGTTCTTCGCGAGTTGCTGCGTGATCGACGATCCACCCGACCCCTGAAGCACACCGACATCGGTTTCGGCAAAGTTCTCGACACCGGCGCGGGCAAGACCACGGACATTTACCCCGGGGTTGGAATAGAACGAGTTATCCTCGGTATCGATGGTCGCACGCAGCACGAACGGCGAAATATCGCCCAGCGCCACGGGATTGCGTAAACCCTCGCTCTCGTCCTCGAACTCGTATAAGAGGGTCAAGTTGCGGTCGTAGAGCTTGGCCGGACCGAGGTTTTGCTGCGCGAAGGCCACGCTCGGGTCGTCGGGTAGCCTCTCCGCCACGCCGGCGTAGGCCGACAGCAGACCAAGGACGCTGAGGATCATCACGCCGACGCCGGCGACAAGCAGTAACACGCTGCCACCCATGAGCCGGTGAGAGTTACGGCGGCCGGCGGTCCGACGTAAGCGGCGGTGGCGAGCACGGATTGACTGCTGCATATGTTTCCCACGCCCCTAACGCCGCCATTCCACCCGCGTGCGGCACGACGGCATGCGCGCACCGCCGGGGGGCAGTATTGAGTGTAATTCATCCACGAGGGAAGCATATCACCCGTTCTGTTGAGCATGTGGTGATCGGCGCGATCAACACGCGCGCTGAAGGCGTCACGCGCCCGGCAAGCGGTGATATACTTCTCCGAGCCGCCAAAATTGCTGATCATGGGGGTGTCATGGAGAGCATGATGGTGTCAATGGCGTTCATCGCCAGCCTGCGGGACTGGGTGATGATCATCGCGATCATTATCACATGGCTGATGACGATCATCGCGATCGCGCTGTTCGGCGCACTCTGGTGGTTCACGCGCAAGTACCTCGGCAAGCTCAACAAGTCGGTGATTCCGAAGAAGGCGCGTCCCGCGCTCGAACGGGTCCACGCCCAGATCGCCGCGCTACGTGACCGCACGGCGCGGTTGCCCGGCAATACACCCCTAGCCGAGGGAGAAGGCACGCCCACGCCGGCCCGCCGCACCGGGGGTATTGCTATCCCGTTCCGAAAGAAGAAGCGACGTATCCCGTTGCTCGGGTAGTGTCCGCGCGACGACACGTCACGCGGGGACGCGGGCTTCCTCACGACATGCGATATGCTCCATCGTGCGCCGCGCCGGCGATCCGGTGGATGGGGCGCCAGTGGTACGCCTCGGTGTCGTCGGACGCCACCACGCCGACCCTGACCACGGAGGTCCGCACATGAGCAGAACGCGGTGCATCAAGGCCGCCAGTATCGTGGTAATCCTGGTGTGCTTAGGCGTTGCCTCGCGGACGCTGCTCGCCCAGGGCAACCCACCCAACCGCTTCTACGGTTCGCTCACACTCGATGGGTCGCCCGCGCCGGCCGGTACGCGTGTACGCGCTTTCATCGCCGACAAAGATTGCACGCCGCAGCGCGAGCCGTTTCAGGCGCCGGTCGGACAGTACGCGGTCGAGGTCGCACACGCGAACCAGATTCCCGGCTGCGGAACTGATGGCGCGCAGATCAGCTTCCGTGTCAACGACCGGGCCACGGTCCCCTTGGGGACGTTCCAGACTGGCCAGTTCACACGCCTCGACCTGACCATTACGGGCGCGGGCGCGCCGGCGGCCACCGCCACCGTCGCGGCGGCTCCGGCGGCCGCCACGCCCGCGCCCACGGCAGCGCCACCGCCCTCGGCCGGGCGATTCACGACCGCGTGGCTCAATTTGTCGCCGGACGCGTCACGGTGCGTGCCACCGGGGTCAGACGCGCGTTGTGATGAGGTTCGTCAGCGGCTATGGATAGGCGATCAGACGGCGTGGACGGCGGAGATGGCCCGCCTGGGCAGGCCCGCGCCAACGCCGGATGAGGTGTTCATCCTGACGTACGAGTTTCGCATCGGCGCGGCTGATCCGGCGGCGATCACGTCACTGGCGCAAGGGCTTGGCTGGCCGAAGGTTTACGTCACGGCGGTCAAGTTCCGTGGCGCCGCCGCCGGAGAGGCCGATGAGTACGTGGAGATCACCAACGTCGGCGGAGCGTCACAGGAGATGACCGGCTGGCGCGCCTTTTCCGTGCAGAGCGCGACCGATTTCTTCTTCTCCGATGGTTCCGTGCTCGAACCCGGCGCCCGGTGCCGGTTCTACACCGGCGCCGCGCAGCCCGACTCCTGCCCCGGCTCGTTCAACGTCGCGACCCAAGGGGTCTGGGACGACACCGCCGGGAGCGCCGAACTGTGGTATGACCCACTGGCGCTGCTTGCCGACAAGACGCGGTACGCCGCCGAGCCGTCGGCACAGCCGCCGCCGCCCAACCTGGTCGGGACCACTAACGCGCCGGTGGGCTGAGCGGTTGGGCGCCACCACCGGTGATCACACGGCGGCGCTGGTCCCGAGCTGTTCTGCCGCCCACACGCGACGTCTTTTAGTCGAATACGCGGGCGCCCACCGGCCGCGGTCCGGTCCCACGCAGTACCAGCACACTGCACCATACGAGCAGCGCCACATTGATCGCCGCCACCCCGATGGCCAGCCAGAACGGCTGGTTTGTCGGGTACAGGCGATCCAGCGGGATGCCCATCGCGGCGTTGAGGGTGATCGTGACTGAAAGCGTCAGATAAACCGGGGTCCAGCGGGGCGCGAGCGGGAGCGCGGGCGCGAGCAGCGCGAGCGCGGGTAAATCGTAGCGCTCATGAACGCCGGACCCCACGACGAAGAACCCGAACACCAGGTAGACGGCCGCGAGCATCGAACTACCATCATCCCGCCGTCGGATCAGCGCCACGATGGTGATCGCGAGCACGGTCAGCACTAACATGGCCGCGAGCTGGCCCCAGGTCGGGGAGAGCGGCCCGACGTCGAGCGCAACCTCCGAGGATGCAGCGTCGCGCGAGCGCCGCATCAGCCACCACAGGTTAAAGGCATTGAAGGTGAGCCGCTGAGGTGTCAGCACGGCGGTACGGTAGATATCGACGATGTCACTTCCGTGCCCGACGACCACGAAATAGGCGTGTCCCGCCACGAGCACGGCGCCGCCCGCGAGTGCCGCGCGCCAGACGCCGCCCCATCCCGACCGCGCCAGCACGAGCCAGGCGAGCACCGGCGCCACGATCAGCGGCTGCGGCTTGATCACCGCCCCGGCCGCGAGCAGCGCGGCGGCGAGCGCGGGATTGCGACCCAGCGCCGCCCAGACCGCCGCCACGGCGAACGCGGTGACCAGTGAGTCGTTCTGCCCCCAGTAGGCGCCCGCGTAGATCAGGGCCGGATTGAGCGCCCATAGGAAACCAGCGCCGGCCGCCAGCGCCTCTCGCTCGTTGAGATGGACAATCGCGGCCAGCCGCCGGGCGGGACGGTTGGACAGGCGCGCGGTTCGGCGGACGAGCGCCCAGTACGCGAGTCCGGCCACCGCCATGGTTGACAGCAGATCGCCGGCGATTCCCGGCGACTTCAGCCACAGCCGCAGCGCCTTATCGCGCACGTTTTCCTCGGCGACACGGTGGCCGTATCCTTTGCCGATCAGCCACAGCAGGTACTGATAGCCCACGTAATCGGCGTCGCTGTGCGCATAGACATCGGCGAGTCCGTGATCCTGGATCGCGGCCGTCCACTGGCGGTATTCTTCCAGGTCATACCCGTTGCCCAACCGGGGCAGGTAGGGCAAACGGGCGCACAGCGCGAGCAGTAGGACCACGGCGATCGCCGTGTAGAAGCGGCGGCGCGGCCGAAGCGACGATGCGGTTGCCGGCGGCTGGCCGGCGGCGGTTGAGGGATGCGTGGGGGTGAACCTGTTCATTCCATCCCGTCAGCGAACCGACTCGATGCGCACCTCGCGGCCGGAGCCGGCCGACTCATACAGCGCCGCCGTGATCACCGTTACGGCCAGACCGTCCCACCCGGAGGCATCAGGCTCGTCTCCGCGCCGCGCCGCATCAGTGAACGCGTGGGCCTGTGCGGCGTACATATTCGTTCCCGCCGGGATGCCGGACAGGGCAGTGTCCACCGCGCCGGCTTCGAGTCGCCCGCGCGCCGCCTCATCGACCGTGCCCCGCCCCGTGAGTGACGCCCGTGTGCCCTGAAGCAGCAGGTCGTTCGGCGGGTTGTGAACTGGCCGCACACAGCGCACGGTAGCGAGCGTCCCCCGCGCGAAGCGCAACAGCGCCGTCGCGCTGGTCTCGACCGGAGCTGCCGGCGAGGTGGCGGCATTGGTCATCGCCGAGACTGCCACCACCTCGTCGGCGAGCACGTAGCGCAGCAGGTCGATCACATGCACTCCGGTGCCGGTGACGATGCCGCCACCGGAGGCCGCGGGGTCGCGCCGCCAGGGAGCGCCGGCCGTAATCTCGGAATCGAGCGACCATTCGCCCGCGGCAGCCGCGATTATGCCCAACTCTCCGGCCGCGACCAGTCGCCGCATCTCATGGTGAAGCGGGTGATACCGTAGGTGAAAGCCGGAGCCGAGCGCGACCCCGGCCTGCCCACAGGCATGGACGATCGCGCGGGCATCCTCCACCGTCGTGGCGAGAGGCTTCTCGCACAGCACATGCTTACGCGCCTTGGCGGCGGCCTCGACCACCCGGCGGTGCGCGTCGTGCGGTGTGGCGACCCACACCGCCTCGACGCGCGGGTCGGCCAGCGCGGCGGACAGGTCATCGTACGCGGCGGGGATGCCGTGCTCCTCGGCGAACGCCTCCGCGCGGGCGCGATCACGGCTGACCACCGCCACCGGGGCACAGTTGGACGCGCGCACCAGGGCCGGCACAATCCGCCCAGAGGCGAACCGGCCTGGTCCCACGATCGCGAATCCCATCGTCACATCGTCCCTCCGGATCGCACATTGCAGCCATGCTAGGAACCACGGGGGCGCAGGGTCAAGCGGCGCGCTCCACGGCCCATTGTCGCGGAGGCCGGTCGAGTAGTGGAGCCACGGGAGCAGCCGCCGGTGGACCGGCGGGCAGGCGATCAGGCCGCACGGCGAGCCATCGCCATGGACATTCGAGCACGTCTAGCACTTGACCATCGAGAGTGCTAAAGTGGTGGCAATTCCATGAACTCTACAAGCCCGCGCGCCGGCGGCGTGCGGCACAGACGAGGAGAGACGCTGGATGGCAGCCAAGCAACTGTTCTTCGACACGGAGGCGCGCGACGCCCTGCGCGTGGGCGTGGATGTCGTCGCGAACACGGTCAAGTCGACGATGGGTCCCAAGGGCCGCAACGTCGCGTTGGCGAAGCGGTTCGGCGCGCCCACGATCACGCATGACGGTGTGACCGTCGCTAAAGAGATCGAGCTGAAGGACCGCTGGTGGAACGTCGGCGCGCAACTGACCAAGCAGGCGGCGAGCAAGACGAACGACGACGTGGGCGACGGCACCACCACCGCCACCGTGCTCGCCCAAGCGATCATCCATGAGGGCATGCGCGTGATCGCGGCCGGCGCCAATCCCATGATCCTGCGCACTGGGCTGGAGCAGGCGCGCGACCGCGTGATCGCGGCGCTCAAGGCCAGCGCCAAGCCGGTGCAGGGCCGCGACGACCTTGCCCGCATCGCCACCGTCGCCTCGGGTGACGATGAGGTGGGCGAGCTGATCGCCAATGCAATCGACAAGGTCGGCGCCGAGGGTGTGGTGACGATCGAGGACGGACGCGGTGTCGGTTACGAGACCGAGTACGTCGAGGGCATGAGCTTTGACCGCGGCTGGGTGTCGCCATACCTGGTGACCAACAGCGAGCGAATGGAGGCGGTGCTCGATGACCCGTACATCCTGATCACCGATAAGCGCATCTCGGTGCTCAACGACATCGTGCCGATCCTGGAACAGACCACCCAGTCCGGCATCCGCAACCTGGTGATCATCGCCGATGACCTCGACCACGACGCGCTGGCCGTGCTCGTGATCAATAAGCTGCGCGGCAACCTCAACGCGCTCGCGGTCAAGGCGCCCGGCTACGGCGACCGCCAGAAGGAGATCCTCGAGGACCTGGCCGTGCTCACAGGCGCGACGCTGATCTCTGAGCAGATGGGCCGCAAGCTTGAGAACACGCGCATCGAGGACCTCGGCCGCGCCCGCCGCATCATCGCCAAGAAGGAAGAGACGACCGTGATTGAGGGCGGCGGCGACCCGTCCGCGATCGAGGCGCGCGTCCGCCAGATTCGCCGCCAGATGGAAGACGCCACCAGCGACTTCGACAAGGAGAAGCTGAACGAGCGACTGGCGAAGATCTCGGGCGGTGTCGCCGTGATCCGCGTCGGCGGCGCGACTGAATCAGAGCAGGGTGAGCGCAAGTTCCGGGTCGAGGACGCCCTCAACGCGACCCGTGCCGCCGCCCAGGAGGGCGTGGTGCCGGGCGGCGGCGTGGCGCTGCTCAACGCGGCCAAGGCGCTCGACGACCTCAAGCTCGAGGGTGACCAGGCGATCGCGGTGAACATCCTTCGCCGTGCGCTCGAGGAACCGGCGCGGCAGATCGCCGAGAATGCCGGCTTCGAGGGGGCGGTGGTGGCCTCACAGGTGCGCAAGCGCCAGCAGGCCGAGAACAACCCGAACATCGGCTTCGAGGTGATGTCGGAGGAGTACACCGACCTGGTGGAGGCGGGCGTGATCGACCCGGTGAAGGTCACCCGCTCGGCGGTGGAGAACGGCGTGTCGATCGCGATGATGCTGCTCACCACCGACGTGCTGATCACCGAGATCCCGTCGCAGGAACCGGCAATGCCGATGCCGCCGATGGACGACTACTAGCCTGCCAACCGATTGCCTCTCGCGGCCCCCTCCCTAAAACCTAGGTACCACGGGAGGGGGCCGCTCTGTCTCTGTCGTGTGTCCTCGGTTCAAGAGTACGCCTTGGTCAAGCGCGACCCACCGGGTCGCCCCTACCCGAGAACGCCACCCACGCCATCGTATGGGCGACCCGGTGGCTCGACGGGAGCCTCATCGCGCGCACGGGGCGGCCAATCAGAGCCGGCCGCATGGCCTGATTTTGCGGAAGTGACGGGTAAAGGTGACACCCACCGACCATCGTTGCGAGTGGACGACTGCAATCACGATGCACCCACGAGCGCCGCGCGGAAATCCGGGTGCGCGATGGCGGCCAGCGCCTCGGCGCGCTGACGGAGGGTTTTGGCGCGGAGGTCGGCGACGCCGAACTCGGTGACGATGTAGTTCACGCAGTGACGTGGGGTGGTGACGGCCGTGCCCGCCGCGAACCCCGGCACGATGCGCGACGCTTTGCCGCCGGCGGCGGTGGCCGGGAGCGCGACGATTGAGACGCCGCCGCGCGAGTACATCGCCGCCTCGGCAAAGTCGAAGCTGCCGCCCAAGCCCGACACCTGGCGGCCGGCGAGCCACTCGGCGTTGACCTGACCGGTCAGATCGACCTCCAGCGCGGAATTGATCGAGACAAACCGGTCCTGATGTTGGAGGTACTCCAACCCATGCGAGAGCAACGCCGGCAACATCCGCACCGCCGGGTTATCGTCGATGAAGCGGAACAATTCCACGGTGCCCAACGCCTCACCTGCCGCGAGCTTGTAGGGGTCGAGGCTCTTGTGGGCGCCGGTGATCACCCCGGACTCGATCAGCGGCAACATGCCGTCGCACAACATGCCCGAGTGAACGCCGAGATCGCGATGGCCGCGCATCTCCTCTAAAATCGCCCGCGGCACGCCGCCGATGCCGATCTGAATCGTGCTGCCATCGGGGATAAGCGCGGCAACGTGGCGGGCGATGCCGCGCTCGACCTCGCTGACCCGGGCCGGCTTCAATTCGATGAGATCGTGGTCCACCTCGACACCGATGTCGATCTCGGAGACATGCAGCATGCCCTCGCCGTGCGTGCGGGGTGAGCGTGGGTTGATCTCGGCGATCACCAGCGGCGCCGAACGCGCGACCGTGACCGTCGTGCCCACTGCCGTTCCCAGCGAACAATAGCCGCGGGCATCGGGCGGCGACACCTGCACCAGCGCGGCGTCGAGCGGCAAGGGGCCACCGGGGGCGAGGGCGTCAGCGATGCGCGAGTAGCGCAACGGCAGAAAGTCGGCACGACCGGCAGTGATCAACGGCTCAACGTGCGCGGTCGGGTGCAGCGAAACCAGCCGGAAGTGATCAGGCACCGCATCAAGCAGGGCGAACCGTTCGAACATCAGGCCGCAGAATAGCTCCAAGCCGTGGAAGCGATCACGTTCTTCTCCTAGGGCCTCGCACAAGGCACTAGGCATGCCGCAACCGGGCGCGATGAACGCCCGACCGGCAGGTGGAAGTGCCGCCATGGCATCGCGCGCCGAGAGCAGCCGCATGCGCTACCTCGCTGGGAAAATATCTCACGCATTCACCGACCAGCCGCTCGGAGGTCCCGCGCCCACGGGCGACCCTCCGGGTCGCCCCTACCAGCGATAACGGACCACCACCTCGGTGGGGCTGCCCGGTGAGCCGGCCTCGTTCCACCCACATGGAACGGCCGTATCTCGTGTATACGGGCACGACCACGCGGAGTCGAACTGGCGGCTGGTCCCGCGCTACCCCCGCCTGCCGCCGCGATCCTGCTCGCCGGAGGATTCATCGACCACGACGAAGAGATGGTCGGTGAGCTGATCGACGCGGCCCTCGACGACGCTGCGCGGCATGCCGTTCTTCCAGGTGCGGTCGTTGACGATCATGTCGCGCTCAATCTCGATCCGCGGTCCGCTGACCTCGAGCTGGCCCGCGAGTCCGCCGAAGGTCAGCCGTCCCTCGTTGCGCTGGTCAAGCCGCTGGCGGGCTGACTTCAGATCAGTGAGCCAGGTGCCGAGCAACAGGATGCGTGCCATGAGCGCCCCCTCTTAGATTGCCCCGTCGTCCCGCAAGCTCGCGATCGCGCCGGCGTCGTAGCCAAGCGAACCTAGGATCTCGTCCGTGTGCTGGCCGAGCAGCGGCGCGGCGGATCGGAACTCCCAGGGGGTCGCGGACAGTTTGACCGGGTTGCCGATGGTCGTGAGACGACCGGCGGCCGGGTGATCGTACGCGACAATCATGTCACGCGCGAGCGCCTGCGGATCGGCGAGCGCACCGGCAACATCATTGATCGGGCCGCACGGGATGCCCGCGTCGGTCAACAGCTCCAGCCAATGCGCGGTGTCGTGCGCGACCAGCGTCTCTTCAAGACAGGCGGCGAGTTCGGCGGTGCGGTGCATGCGGTCGGTCTGAGTGGCGAAGCGCGGGTCATCGCCGATGTCCGCACGGTCGAGCGCGTTGCATAGCCGCCGGAAGAGTGACTGGCTGCCAGCGCCGATGACCACATGGCCATCGCGGGTGCTGAAGGCCTGATAGGGGGCGCTGAGCGGGTGCGCCGAACCCATCGGTCCGGGCGGCTCGCCCGTGCCGAGGTACTTGGCCGCCTGCCACACCGACCACGACAGACCGGTCTCGAACAGCGAGGTATCGACCCGCTGTCCCTCGCCCGTGCGCTCGCGCGCCATCAGCGCGGTGAGGATGCCGTACGCGGCAAACATGCCGGAGCCGAGATCGGTGACAGGATAGCCGGCCTTCGCCGGGGGCCGGCCCGGCTCGCCGGTCACGCTCATCAATCCGCTCATCGCCTGCGCGATCAGGTCAAACCCGCCGCGCGAGCGGTACGGTCCGGTCTGACCGAAGCCGCTGATCGACGCGTAAATGATGCGCGGGTTACGGACGCGCACCGCGTCATAGTCGATGCCCAGGTCGTCCATCGTGCCGGGCCGGTAGTTCTCGAGAAAGATGTCGCAGCGCTCCGCCAGCCGCAGGATGATGTCACGTCCGCGCGGATGCTTGAGGTTGACCGTGAGGCTCCGCTTGTTCCGATTCACCATCGTGAAGGGCAGCCCGACCCCGTGGACCGCCGGTCCCTGGCCGCGCTGGTTGTCGCCCACTCCCGGCCGCTCAACCTTGATCGCGTCCACCCCCATATCGGCGAGCAGCATTGAGCAGAATGGTCCGGCGAGGTTTTCGGTGAGATCAAGCATCGTCAATCCGCCAAGCGCGGGCATGGGCTACACTCCCTCAGCGGAACGGATTCGGTTCATCGCGCAGTTCCTGCTTCACGAGGACCAGCCGTCCGTCGGGGATGTCCCGCGAGACCACGACGCCGGGTCCGACGAACGTGCGGGCGCCGATTTTGACGCCGGGATTGAGCAGCACGCCGATACCCGTACGGCTGTGGGCTCCAATGACCGCGCCGAACTTATCCATACCGGTGCGCACACGCGCCCCGCTCACGGTGCTCCGTACCGGCGGCGGGTAGAACGGCCAGTTGCCGGTGACGGTGCCGAAGCCGAGGCCGACGTTGCGGTCGATGACCGAATCGCCGGCGTAGTTGTGGTGAAAGGTGCAGCCATCACCGACATGGCTGCGCGCGACCTCACAGCCGTAGCCGATCTCGACCCCGCGCCCGATCATTGAACCACGCACGAGCGAGTTGTTGCCGATCAGCGTCCCGGCGCCGATCCATGCCGGCCCGACCACCCGCGCGCCGGGCAGGATGCGCACGCCGTCTTCCAGCAGGACGGCGCCGGACACGCCCTCGGGTGGATTAACGAGAGTGGGCAGGTCGCGCAGCAGCAACTCCATCACACCCAGCACATGCCACGGATACTTGACCGGCCGCCAGGGACCATCGTAGCGGAGCACGCGGTAGGCGTAGTGCGGCAGCAGTGCGGCGATCGCCCGTTCATAGTGGTCGTCCGCCGTGGATGCGTCAGCGTACGCGGCGCGGATCTGTTCGAGCAATTGGGCCGGTCGGGCGTGAAAGTGCAGCACCAGATTGACGATGTCGCTCGGCTCACTGCCGGCCGCCGGCTTTTCCACCAGCTCCACGACGCGATCACCATCAAGCGCGAGATAGCCGCCCGGAAAGTGCTCCGTCACGCGCTGCCCGGTCAGCAGGCCGCCGGCGCCCGCGGTGTCCAGTCCGGTCACGAAACGCTCATACAACGACGGCTCGACCACGTCGTGCGCCTGAGCGACGATGAACGGCTCCCGCTGAAGCTCCGGCCGGGCATCGGCCGCCGCTAGCACGGCGTCGCCCATGCCGCGTGGCTCCTGCTGCACCGCGACGGTGACAGCGACGCCCAGCGGGGGCAATCCGTTCACACCGTCCACCGTCTCGGCGTTCGCGACCACCACGAACCGGTGGCACCCGGTGGCGGCAAACGCCGTGATCTGGCGCTCCAACAACGTTCGGCCGCCGAAGCTCACCAGCGACTTGGCCCGCAGCGGCCAGAAACGGCTGTTGCTGCCGCCCGCCAGAATCACAACCGTGGGCGCGGTATCCGGCATGAGAACATCTCCTCGACAGACGCCGTGGCCTATTGTGACACGACCGCCCGCCATGAAGCGCGCACCCGCCCGCGACCAGCGGCGACGTGTTTCCGAGGGGGCGACCCAGCGGGGGCCGACACGGCCGGTCGGCCACCGCGCGCTGCTCATGGATGTGAGCGCCGTGGTACTATCCCGTCATGACACTGTTCCTCAATGCCCTGGTGTTGGACGGCCGCGGCGGTTATCAGGAGCGCGCCGGTGTGCTCGTCGAGGACGACCGCATCGTCGCCACCGGCGCGGGCCTCGACAATCAGCGGCGCACTGAGACCACCGTGATCGACCTGGCGGGCCGCACACTGATGCCAGGCATGATCGACACCCACTGCCATCCCGGCGGCGGCGACTTCGACCCGGCGCGCGAGAACGAGCCGCCAGGTATGCAGGCGCTCCGCACGGTCGAGGCGGTACAGCGCACGCTGCGCGCCGGGTTCACGACGATTCGCAGCGCCGGCACCAAGTATGGCGTTGACCTTGACGTCCGCAACGCGATCAACGAGGGGTTGGTGTGGGGACCGCGGCTGGTCGCCACTGGACCCGGAATCACCTGCACGGCCGGTCACGGTCACTTCTGGGCGACCGAGGTGGACGGCCCCGACGCGATCCGCGCCGAGGTCCGCCGCCAGATCCTGCGGTTGGGCGTCGATAGCATCAAAATTCTCGCGATCTCTGGTGGAATCGCGACGGCTAATCAAGACATCGATACCGAGCATTACACCGTCGAGGAGATCGCCGCGGCGGTGGACCAGTCACGTAAGCTGGGGAAGCTCAACCAGACGCACTCGATCAGCCTCAAGGGTACGAAGAACGCGATCACCGCCGGGGTCAATTCGATCGACCATGGCATCTTCCTCGACGAGGAAGCATGCGCCGGCATGCGCGAGCGTGGAATCTACCTCGTCCCGAGCTTCGGCCCGTTCGTGTACTACGAGTTCAAGCGCATCTCCGAGCCGTGGCGGTGGGAACGGTCGCTCGGCGTGCACGCGCATCACGTCGCGAGCTTTCAGCTCGCCCGCGAGATGGGCGTTCTGATCGCCCTCGGCAGCGACAACGGCGCGCCCAGCCGGTTCAAGGCCGGCGACAACGCCGAGGAGTACGGCTTCATGGTGGAGGCGGGCATGCCGCCGGCAGAGGCGATCGTCGCCGGGGCCAGCGGTGCGGCGCGGCTGCTGCGCCTGAACGACCGGGTCGGCGCGATCGAGCCGGGCATGCTTGCCGACCTGGTGGTGATCGACGGCAACCCACTCGACGACATCACCGCTTTGCACGACAAGGTTATCTTCGTCATGCGCGGCGGCGTGGTCTATCGCGATGATCTCGGCGTGGCCGGCGATGTCGCGGTGGACCGGCTCGGTGCGACCGGCCGTCCCGCATAGCCGCCCTGGGCCGTCGCCACGGGCAACGCGCGACCTGTCCCGCTCGGTTGTCGGTTGTCCCACGACGCGGTTGTTGCCGAGCTGAATCGCGGGACCAACCCACGGCGTCCATCGCCATCCACCCGTGAATATCGCCCAAGAATGGTCCGGGGAGCAGCACACGAATGGGGATTCCCACCCCGTGGACTGTCGGACCCGTTACGACTGTCGCTCGCTGCCAGGGCGTCGCGCCGCGCCCTCTCGACCGTTAGTCGCGTACGTCGCACACTAAAGATGCGCGCGGCTGGTTGGCCGGCGCACGCCCGCGCGAATCAACCACGACCGCGGAGCCACCACCACCCGAGGAGCGCCGAATGGCCGCCGTTGCCTGGTCCACGATCCAGCCGTTTGTCCAGCGTGCCTTCGATCAACAGGGGCGCGTCGAACGCGCGGACGTGATCGATTTCGCCTACGCGGAGAATGCCGATGATGATGTGATTGACACCATCGACGCCCTCGGTTCGCGCGTGTTCAGATCGGTCGAGGACGTTCAGACGTTTCTCGCGGGCCAGAATCTCGTGAGCGGCTGACGAGCCGCGCCCGTCCCAAACTCTCGGCCGTCCCTCTGCACCCGTGACGGCCGCACCGCCCGAGCATTGAGCGCGCGGCGAGTGAGCCGCCTGCTTCTCTGCACCCCCACCATGTGACGGAGATGAGTCGATGACGATGCGCCGCAACCAGCCCCTTCAGCAACGCATGATCCGCGCCGCGCGGCTCGATCCTAACCTGTACGAGGAGGTCGAGCGCGACACGAGCGCGACCGGCCAGGCGGCCATCGTCGTCCTGATTGCCGGCGTCGCGGCGGGGATCGCGGCGCTACTCACCGGCAACATCCTCGGTGCGTTCGGCGCGGTGATCGCCGCCCTGGTGGGTTGGGTCGCGTGGTCGTTCATCACCTACTGGGTCGGCACAAAGTTCTTCGCCACAGCGCAAACACGGGTCACACCGGGCGAGATGCTGCGCGCGCTCGGGTTCAGCCAGTCACCCGGTGTGCTGCTTGTCCTCACCTTTATCCCCATCCTGGGCGCGCTGATCGGTCTGGCCGTCGCGATCTGGGTGCTGATTGCCGGGGTGATCGCGGTTCGTCAGGCGATGGACTTCACCACCGGCCGCGCGATCGGCACCGTCGCCGTCGGCTTCCTGATCAACGCCGTCCTCCAAATCCTGTTGCGCGCCATCTTCTAGCGGGACGTGCGGGAGCCGCCGGCGGTCTTGACGCGGCCCTCCGGTTTGGGGGAGCGGTTCGCGTTCATGGGTCCCCGCTCGCCCGCGACCAACGATGGATGGTTGAAGCTGACGTGCTATGTCTGCCAGCACGGCGAAAGCCCCAGCCGCTTGGCTGGGGCTTCTATCACCAGTTGACCGGTTTCCCGGTACTGGCGCGGCCGGTGCGATGGCCGGGTCGGTCAGTTGCTCGCCGCCCCTGCCTTCAGCGCGTCGATGAACTCCGACGCCTGCCGGCGGGACAGACCAGAGGGACTGGCGCCGTACAGTTCCTTGCACCGCACATCAACCTCGGCCTCGTCCATCGCCTGCGCGCCGCGGGCAATGGCGTAGATTGCCTTGATCTGCGGCTCGGTGGCGGGCAGCACCGGGCGGTTCTCGGGCTTCGCGGTGGCGTGGGCGCCGCCGTTGAGCGTCATCACGGTCGCCGCACTCTCCGCGACGTGGGCAACGCCGTTGCCACCGTTTGAGGCGTACGCAGCGTTGACGCCGCCGCTGACCGTGGCGCCGCCGCGCCCACCACCGCGGGTGGAGCCACGATCGACCGGCGAATCCACGACCCGATTCTCGTTGCCCTCGGCAAAGTCAAATTCCTCGGTGAACTGGGTGCCGTAACCAAGCGCCGCGAGAGCACGCCCGAGCGCCTTCGTCTCGGCCTTTTCCGGGTAATCGCCGGGGTTGCCGGCAAAACCGGCCGCATCTTCTTGGCCGTAGCCGGTGGAGCTGCCGCCACCCGGGATCGCAACCTTCGCCCGGAACATACACCACCGCGTCTCACGGTCATGGCTGACCAGATCGGTCTCGATCACCGCGTCGGGATGCTCGGTCCGCAACCACAGCAGCCGCCACTTCACCTCGAGGTAATCTTTACCCTTCAGCTTCGTGAGGTACTTACTCGCGTCAAACTTTTTTTCGTCGCCCCGCTTCTCGTCACTCATTCCTCGTCGCTCCTTCTCATACACGTCGCATCGGTTTGACCCCGTTATGGTATTAGAACAAGCGTTCGCTGTCAATGTTTTTCGGCTTCGCGTAGCATTACGTCACCAAGATTTTACAGTCGAGTTCCGAAATACCACCTGGACAAGGAACCTCCATGTAAGGCACGATGGCCTTGCTCTGGCGGCGGGGGTAGTCCGTCTACTCCGGGAGGTTTGTCCGGGATATGGATGACAGCGTCGGCCAGTTTCTCAGTTTTTTAGCGGTGGAAAAAGGAGCGTCAATCAACACCATTGCCGCGTACCGGAACGATATCCAGCAGTTCACGGGGTTCACCTCCGGCCGGCGGAACGGCAAGGGCTGGTCCGTCATCGACCGGGGTGAGATTCTCGAGTACGTGGTGGATCTCCAACGGAAGAAATACGCTCAGGCGACCGTGGCGCGCAAGGTCGCGGCGGTCAAGTCATTCTTTGGGTTTCTCACGGCCGAGGGGATGATCCCCGGCGACCCGACGGAAACCCTCTCCTCCCCACGAGTGGGCAAGCCGCTTCCGCGGCCCATCAGCCCGGAGCAGATCGACGAACTCCTTGAGCAGCCGCTTCGCCGCAACACCCCTGAGGCGAAGCGCGACAAGGCAATGCTCGAACTGCTCTATGCGACGGGTATGCGGGTCAGTGAGCTTGTCTCGCTCGACGTCGAATCGATTGTCCTTTCCGCCGATCGCGCCTACGTGCGCTGTCTCGGCAAGGGCAGCAAGGAGCGCTCGATCCCGATCCATGAGCATGGCGCGGAGGCAGTCAAGGCGTATATCGACGAGGCACGACCGCTGCTCGTTCGAAAAAGCGACGAGCGGGCGCTCTTCGTCAACCGGCGCGGCGAGCGGCTGACGCGGCAGGGATTTTGGCTGATCCTGAAGTCCTATGCCAAATCGGCCAAACTTGATGTACATGTCACGCCGCATACCTTGCGGCACAGCTTTGCCACGCATATGCTCAAGGGCGGGGCGCCGCTCCGCAACGTCCAGGAACTGCTGGGACATGCGAACATTTCCACCACGCAGGTCTACACGCAGATCACGACGGACCATGTACGCGAGGTCTACGAACGGGCTCATCCGCGGGCCCATTGATCGGCCGCGGCGCGCCGGGTCGACGGGGTCGGTGCGTCGTGTACCATCCATGCCTTCCTCCCCAGAGCATCATGCAGCGGGGCGGCGCCGTCACACGCGCCGCCCCACTTCGCGTCCTGGTTCGCGGGCCGATCGCCGGTTCGGGCAATACCGGCCGCACGACGACTCACGCCCCGACGTGATCGTGGCATGTCCGGCGACCGGCTGGCGCTCCGGCCGAACCGCGCGGTGCAACCCGGTCCGTGGCGCCGGTGCGACCGGCAATGTCATATGTCCTGATCGATGTAGGTGAACGATGTTCGACAGAATCACGGCAACCCACGCGCGCGAGATCCTCGATTCACGCGGCAATCCGACGGTCGAGGTGGACGTGAGGCTCGAAGACGGCAGCGTCGGTCGGGCCGCCGTGCCATCCGGCGCGAGCACGGGCGCCCACGAAGCGGTCGAGTTGCGCGATGGCGAGGCCGGTCGCTACGGAGGCAAGGGCGTGATGACCGCGGTCGCCAACGTGAACGGCGAGATCGCCGCGGCGGTCGCGGGGATGCGCGCGACGGACCAGGCCGCGCTCGACGCGCGCCTGATCGCGCTCGATGGTACGCCCAACAAGGGCCGGCTGGGGGCGAACGCGATTCTCGGCGTGTCGCTCGCGGCCGCGCACGCCGCCGCCGCATCGTGCGGGCTGCCGCTATACCGTTACCTGGGCGGGCCAGGGGCGGTCACGCTGCCGGTGCCGATGTACAACATCCTCAACGGCGGCAAGCACGCCGAGGACTCGACCGACTTCCAGGAGTTCATGGTCATGCCCGTCGGTGCGCGGTCGTTCTCTCACGCGCTCCAGATGGGCGCGGAAGTGTACCAGGCGCTCAAGACGTTGTTGCACGGCCGCGGTCTGGCAACCGGTGTCGGTGATGAGGGCGGCTTCGCGCCCAGCCTACCGGGCAATCGCGATGCGATCGAGGTCGTGGTCGAAGCGGTGCAGGCGGCGGGCTACACCCCCGGGGAGCAGATCATGATCGCGCTCGACCCGGCCTCGACCGAGCTGTACGAGGACGGTCGCTACGTGCTCGCGAAGGAATCGCGCACTCTGACCAGTCGTGAGATGGCCGCCCTGTGGCAGGAATGGGCCGAGCGCTACCCGATCATCAGCATCGAGGACGGCATGGCCGAGGACGACTGGGAGGGTTGGGGAGCGTTGACGGGAGCAGTCGGTGAGCGGGTGCAACTCGTCGGCGACGATCTGTATGTCACCAACACCGAGCGTCTGGCCCGTGGCATCCGCGAGCGCGCCAGCAACTCGATCCTGATTAAACTCAATCAGATCGGCACGCTCACCGAGACGCTGCGCGCGATCGAGATGGCGAAACGCGCCGGCTGGACCGCTGTCGTCAGCCACCGCTCCGGCGAAACCGAGGACACCACTATCGCCGACCTCGCTGTCGCCACCAACGCCGGTCAGATCAAAACCGGCGCTCCCGCCCGAAGCGAGCGCGTCGCCAAGTATAATCGCCTCCTGAGGATCGCGGAGGAGTTGGGGGACACCGCGATCTACGCCGGTCCCGAGGCGTT
>JBBQJF010000030.1:0-24742 GCA_038325665.1 Dehalococcoidia bacterium
CGTCGGCTTGATTCGGATCGACCGGGATAAACACGTACTCCAGGTAGGTCCACACCTGGTCAGCCGGGACGTACTTGCCAATCTCGCGGCGAAACTGCGCGACGCTCGCGTAGGGTCGGTACTCCTGGAATTCGCGCACCATCCGGTCGCCAACGCCGGGAACCGCGAGGAATTGCGCGGGGGTGGCCGTATTGAGGTTGAGCTTAGGCGCCGCCGGCGCAGCGGTGGTGGCCGTCGCCGGCGCGCTTGTCGCCTGGGCCGCCGCGCTGGCCTGCCCTGCCACTGTTCCCACGGTGGCGGTGACCACGGCGGCCGGCTCAGCCGCCGTCGACGCTGTCGGTGTGTTCGAGCCGTCGTCGCAGGCCGCACCGGCAAGCATGGCGAGCGTCAGGCCCGCGGCCAGGATGCCGCGGTTGATGCGCTTCTGACTTGATAGGTACATCGCGATGGTTCCTTTCCTAAATGGAAGGTCGAACACACTCTCGTGGCTCGACCACGGCCCTACTCTCTCAAGGCTACGGCGGTAGATGAGGTCAACTCGTTAAGGCGTCATTAAAGCTGGCGAATGACCCTACCGGCGCAATCTGACAAGGCAACGCACACGCGTGCCCTGGGCCGGCACTGTTATTCCCAACGCCACGGGCCGTCCCCGCGTCCCGGCGCCGCCATCACCAGCTCTCCCATCTCGATTATGACCGGGCTTGCGTTCATAGGACTCGCGGTCGCGACCAGATGGACGGCATCGCCGCGATGGAGGCGCTCACGACCGGCGCGAGCCTCATGAGTGGCCGGTGCAGGCGGCCTCGCGGAACCGTGCTGTCTCCCCGACTCACAATGGCCTGCCCGATCATCTCGTTAGCTCCTCATTCGCCATCGAGTAACGTCGCTGCATGACGGTGGTTGCCCTCGGCAATCGCTGCTGCAATCGCGCAAGGGCCAAGTGGGCGCCCACGTTGGTCATAGGCGCTGCGCTTAGCTCTGCGAATCCGCCGGCGCAAAGACGAGCTGCAATTCCAGCATCCCGACAATCGCCAGCACCGCCAGTGCGCCGCCGCCGACCACCGGTCGTTTACGCGTGAACATGAGATGCCTGCTCTTGCCGCGTCCACGGCCTGACCCTGATCACGGGGCAGTTGACTGAACCGCTCGGGACTTGAAGATATTGGTCGCGAGGCGGCGGGGCGTCCGGCCGGGGGCGACTCCTGGGCGTCATCCCCACGGCGTATGTGCAGGGCCGTGTTATGCCGCCGGCGTACCGCGTGCGGCAGGAGACGGCCGGCAAGCCGCCGGTCGATAGTGCAGAATCAGGCAACCTGTTCGGTTCCGCGTGGGTGGGTCCACATGACCGCGGGACGCGACCGGGGCATGACCCGGGTTCCTCCGGCGGGGTGACCCGGTGCGTCGCCCGTGGCCGCGAGAAACGACGTGTCTGGTCGGAAGTCGCAATAGCGGCACGCGGTGGCGCCGTGCGATGGCGGGTGGTGAGGGGACAGCGCCGTTGAACTCTGCCCACCACGCGGTCGCTCTTGACCCACACCGCCGCATCTCCGACGATCCCCGCGACGCCACCGCCCACGGGCCGAGCGCCGCCGCTACTCCCGTGCCCCGCGCCCCGTGACCTCTGACCTGTGACCTGTGCCCTATCCCACCACCGGAGGAGTGCCGATGCTGCCACTTGAAGGAATCCGCGTGCTCGACCTGTCGCGTCTCGCGCCGGGACCGTACTGCACCATGCTGCTCGGGGATATGGGCGCCGACGTGCTGCTGATCGAGCAGGCGGGCGAGGGTTCCGAGCGACGGCGCAACCCCGTGGGGAGCGGCGCATCGGCGGAAGCGGCGCAGCGTCAGCTCGCCTATAACGCACTCTCGCGCAACAAGCGCAGCATCGACCTCAATCTCAAGTCGGACGACGCGCGCAAGGTGTTTATGACACTGGCGAAAGACGCCGATGTCGTTGTTGAGGGCTTTCGGCCGGGCGTCGTCACGCGCCTCGGCGTCGATTATGATGCCGTGTCGGCGGAGAACCCGCGGGTCGTCTACCTATCGCTATCGGGGTTTGGTCAGACTGGTCCGTATGCGCCGCTGGTCGGCCACGACATCAACTACATCGCGATCGGCGGCGCGCTCGGCGTCACCGGAACGCCGGACGGCCGGCCGGCAATCCCGATGAACCTCGTCGCCGACTTCGCCGGCGGAGGGCTGTTTGCCGCGTTCGCGATCGTCACCGCCCTGATGGGCAGGGAGAAGTCGGGGCGCGGTCAGTACATCGACATGGCGATGAGCGACGGAGTGCTGTCGCTGCTCACGGCGGCGGCCTCGTCCGTGCTGGCCGGCGGCAAACCACCGCTACCCGGCCAGAGTATGCTCAACGGCGCCGCGCCGCACTACAACGTCTACGAGTGCGCGGACGGCGAGTGGTTCAGCCTCGGCAGCCTCGAACCATGGTTCTACGAGAATCTGTGTAAGGCCATGGGCCGCGACGACTTCGCCGCGCACGAGTTCGACACCACCAAGCACCCGGAGATTGCCGAGCACTTCCGCGCGGAGTTCAAGAAAAAGACACGCGCCGAGTGGTTCGAGTACCTGTCGCAATGGGACATCTGCGCCGCGCCCGTGCTACGGCTCGATGAGGCGCTCAACGACCCGCACAACCGCGCACGCGGGATGGTGGTCGGCGTCGACCATCCGACGCTGGGCCGGATCGAGCAGGTTGGAATCGCGCCCAAGCTGTCGGACACACCCGGACGCGTGCGCTCGACGGCGCCCTCGCCCGGGCAGCACACCAACGAGGTGCTGACCGGCCTGGGCTATTCTTCCGAGCAGATCGGGGCGCTGCGCGAACACGGCGCCGTCGCCTAACCCACGGTCGGATCCGCCCCCGCCGCGGGCGTCTCGCTCGTGCCAGAGCCGAGGCGCTCGTGTCGCAACGCCGCCGTCCACACGATCAACGCGCCGCAGCACAGTACCGCTACGCCGGCCCCGGCGGCGAGAAACGCCGTCCGCAGCGATGAGCGATCGGCGAGGACCCCAAGCACCGGCTCGGACACGGCCACCGTCATGCTGACGACCATCTGCCCAAAACTGGCGACCGTGGCGCGTAGCTGTTGCGGCGAATGCCGGTTGATGTAGTCGCTCGCCAGCGGAATCGTGGCGGCGTTGGCAAAGCTCAGCACGCCAAACATCAGCACCGCGAGCACCGAATCGACCGTGCCCAAGACGAGCAACGCCGCGATCGTCATGGCCGACAGGGTGTAGAACAGCGTGCGCTCGCCCAGCCGCCGCGCGAGACGGTACGCCACCACGGCGCCCACGATCGCGAGCAATCGGTTGGGCGCGCCGAACAGACCAAACTGCCCCACGGGGACATCGTACGACGCGAGGAATGGCTGGACGAATATCACGCCCGCCATCGCCCCTGCCACCAGGATGGCACGCAGCACGATCATCGCCCGCAGCGTACGATGCCGAAGGCTGAACGTGGCGGCCTCGCGGATGATACGCCCGTACGACAGCGGCCGCACATGCAGATGATGCGGCGGTTCGTGAAACGTCAGCACGACCAGCGCCGCGGCGACGAGGATAGCGGAACTGGCGACGATCGGGGTCGCCAGATTCGTCGCCGCGGCCAACGGCGGTCCAGCGAGCGAACCCAGCAGCCCGCCGACCTGTACCAATCCCTGCGCCCGGCCCAGCACCCGCTGAAACTCCCCCGCCCGGCCGAGCGTGACGAGGGTGTCGTACACGAACGCTGAATCAGCGCCGGAGGCGAGCGTCATCGACACGCCCCACACCAGATAGGACAGCAAGAGGATCGCGTAGTTGGTACTGACTCCGAAGAGGAAAATACCCGCCGCGTAACAGACCGCGCCGAGTAGCAGCGACTGCTTGCGCCCCCAACGGTCGGCAAGCGCGCCGGTCGGAACCTCCGATAGAACAATCACCATCCAGAATGGCCCATCGAGCAGTGTGATCTGCGTGAGCGACAGCCCGCGCTCACGTTGGAGATATAACACCCAGATCGAAAACCACAACTGGAAATGGGACAAGAAGCTGTACAGGTAGAACCGACGAATGTTGGCCGTCAGTGCCCGGTGAGTGGCCGCATCAATCTCAGGCGGGTTCATTGATGCGCTCCAGGCGTGGTGGTCCGTACCTTACGCCTCCACCGGGCACCGAATGTCGAGGCCACGCGATGTCCAAGTAGATCTTGCCGGATCTACCCTCCGTTTAGTCACATGGCGTATGCGCCGGCGGGTCATCGCAATGTCTTGATACCAACGGAGGTGGGCAATGGATCGAGCGCGAAAATACCCGGCGCCAGATCCGAGGTGCCGTTGCCCAGCAGCCCGAGCAGCACCACCATCATCGCGAAACCGGCAAGCACGGAGACAGCGGATCGCCCCGCGGTCGTCCCGCTCGCGGCCTGCACCCCCGCGACCAGTGCGGCGAAGGTGTATCCGAGCGCGACGGCGCCCATGGCAAACTCGAGGCCCGGGGGGCAGATGAGAACCTGGATCGCCATCGGCGCGAACGCGTAGCCCATCACACGCGCGAGCCGGCCGAGGGATGTCTCGACGCCGAACGAGCGTAGATACCAAAATGTCACCCCGACCAGCGCCGCCCAGGCAACGATTTGCAGCGCCCCGCCCGCGAGCACCGACCGGGCGATGAATCGTTGTACGTCGGTCTGGTAGATCGCGCGGGTCGGCGGCTTGCCGCCCCACTGTGTCCACAGCAGACCGCCCAGACCCGCGAGCAGAGTGGCAACGATCACCGTGAGCAGCGCCCCCCGAATTGCACCCGTATCGCCGGCAATCTCCTCGAACGTCGCCGGATTCAGCGCCAATACGCCCATCAGGCGAATAGGTCGTCCTCCCTGGTCCATCTTCCCTCCCGTGAATCGACCTAACACCTGTGCCCCCAGGCACATTCCGGTCACAATGCCTCGCCGGTCAGCTTCATCTGAAGCCGGCACGCACCAGGTCCACGCGCCGCGCTCCGACGTGCCAAACCCACGATACGAGATCGCCCACTGCCGAGGATACGGGGAGAGGCCGCATGCGGGAAGGGCGCGGATCACCGAATGGGGCGCTTAGCCGGCATACCGGCGCGACGGGGTAGTTCAGTGGGGGTGGGACGGACTTTCCTGACGAGCACCACCGACAGCGGCGAGTCATCGCCCGATGGCAAAGGCAGCAGGCGCTCCTGGCTGCCACCGCAGCGGGCCAGCGCCGCGCCTGCCGTGGCGATCTCCTCCCGCGCCCGCGAGCCTTTGACGGCAGCGAGCCAGCCGCCGACGCGCACGAAGGGCAATGCCAATTCGGCCAGCACGTCCAGCGACGCCACGGCCCGTGCGACCGCCACATCGTAGCGCTCCCGACGCGCCGGATCGTGCCCAGCGTCCTCGGCGCGGGCAGCGAGCACGTCAACCCGCGATAATCCCAACGCGCTCACGGTTTCCTGAAGAAAGGTGGCCTTCTTGCCGGTCGCCTCAAGCAAGGTGACGGACAGAAGAGGACAGGCGACCGCCAGCGGGATGCCGGGCACACCGCCGCCGCTGCCAATATCGACGATGCGCGTGTCCTCCCCAATCACGCCCGACTCGGTCAGCAGCCGCGCGAGCGCCAACGATTCGAGCAGATGCCGTCGCTGCACGCTATCCGGGTCGCGCACGGCGGTGAGGTTAAGACGCGAGGACGCCTCGGTTAGGAGAGCGGCGAAGGTCGCGAGACGGTCGTACGCGCGCCGATCAAGGCTCCGGCCCAGGATATGGGCATATCGTTCCGTGACGCACATCATGGCAGCGCACACCTCGGTCCCCGTCATTTGCGCCCGATCTAGCATACCGTGGGGTTCGGCCCGCGTTGACCTACTGTTCGCTTCCTTCCTACACTAGATCGTACAGCATCCTGTCCCGCCTATAGGAGCTTCGCGTGCCTGAAGCCACCATCCAATCGACAACCCTCGCCGACGCCGGTCCCCTGTATCTTGCCTCACTATCGCCCGATACGCGCCGCGTGCAAACCCCCGAAGTCAACCGGTTCCTCCGTTGGTTTGGACCGAGCCGGCGCATGGCCGAGTTGCGCGGCGTCGATATCGAGCGCTTCGTGACCGAACAGGCCACCGCCACCGATGCAGAGGCGCGGCTGCGCGTCCTTCGTTCGTTCCTCGCGTTCGCCAAGAAGGTCGGCATCACCTCCGAAAATCTGAGCGTTCATGTCCGACTGCGGCGCGCGAGCGGCGGGGGAAGCTCTGCCGAGATGATCGCCGAGGAGCGGCTGGACGTTACCGCCGAAGGCTTGGCGGTGCTTCAGGGAGAACTCGACGCGCTGCGCGGACAACGGCCGGAGATCGCGGAAACGCTGCGCGCGGCGATGGCCGACAAGGACTTTCGCGAGAACGCTCCGCTCGATGCGGCGCGCGAGCAACAGGCGCATGTCGAGGCGCGGATCCGCGAGCTGGAAACCATGCTCAAGCGCGCCCACGTTGTCGCCAATGATGGCGGCAACCTCAACGTCCGGCTCGGCAGCCATGTGCGCCTCCACGACATGCAGACCGACCGCGACGTCTTCTATATTCTCGTCGGTCCGGGCGAGGTCAACGCTGCCGAGGGCAAGATCTCCGTGGCGTCGCCGGTCGGCCGTGCGTTGCTCGACCACACGGTCGGGGATGAGGTCGAGGTTTCAGCGCCCTCAAAGACCTTCCGCTTTCGGATCGAATCTATCGAAGCCTAACGCGGGGCCGTTATCCTACTCCCCTCGCTCCCCCCGACCCCCTGCCCCGCGAGCGCCAGGGAAGAAACGGGGCGTGCTCGATCGCGCGCCTATCCCGGCGGGGCCGGGGGGGAGAGAGGGGAGTGGGATAACGGGCGCGTTTCGAATGAGGGTATCGTCGCCTGCGCTTGGTGATTTCACCTGGCGGACACGGAAGCGGAGGCGCGTCCGGTTAATTCTGTACCGATCTTTGAAGTCTGGTTAGCACTTGTTTAACGTTCGGTAGGTCACGCGGCGGTAGTCTTGTTCTGTCGGAGTTTCGGGCGGCGCACGCCGCCCCGGAGGAACAAGATGAAAATGGTCGCGGACGTCAAGTGCTATCACTGTGGATATATTTCCGGTGAGTTGATCGGATCACGAACCACGTCGATCCGAGAATGGTCGTTCGAACCGCACACGGGCGCGGCACGGATCGCGGGCGCCGGTTTACGTTGCGAGCGCTGCGCTGGTCCGGTCTATCTGGAGGACGCGCGCCCGTTCGATCAAACCGACCCGGTACGCGCGCTCAAACGGCGGCTCGCCGAGGCGCGCTCCGCGGCGGCGTAGGTCCGCGCGGGGCGCTCGACCGTATGACGAGTGACGAGGCGGCGGCGTGACGGCCGGATGATGTGGCGACGCGGTATGATGAGGAGGGCCGGGCGCCGCCGCCCCGACTTCGATCCAGGTACACGCCGGGCAGCGATGCCAAGGACGTGAGCGAGTTGACACGCAGATGATGGTCGAACCAGCAACACCGTCGCGCATGGACGGTGCCGAGAACCCCCGGATCAGCCGGCGACGGCTGCTGATCGCGGGCGTGGCCGGCACGGCGCTGGGGGTGGGCGCCTTCCGTCTGCTCCGAGCCTCGGGCGGCTTCCGCATCAATACCATCGAGCGTCCGGCGCCGGCCGTCGACCCGGCCGCATTCCGGCTCACGGTTGACGGCGCCGTCGAACAGCCGCTGACCTTTACCCTCGACGAATTGAAGTCCGGCCCATCGGTGCGCCAGGTCTCGGATTTCCACTGCGTCGAGGGATGGGGCGTGGATGATGTTCGGTGGGAGGGGATGCGACTGCAAACCCTGATCGAGATGGTCAAGCCGGCGTCCAACGCCGGGTTCATCACCTTCCACTCGGCCGGCGGCGTCTATCGCGACAGCCTCACGCTCCAGCAGGCGATGCTGTCCGACGTGCTGCTCGCGTACCATATGTTCGAGCAGCCGCTCAGCCGCGACCACGGGTATCCCCTCCGGCTGGTGATGCCGCGCATGTACGGCTACAAAGGCCCGAAGTGGTTGGAGCGGATCGAGTTCGTCAAGGTCCGCGAGACGGGGTACTGGGAAGAGCGTGGCTGGAAGATCGACGCCTGGCTCGGCGGGGGACGCTAAGCGGCCGGCCAGACCGGCGAAGCCTGCGGCGCGGCCGTCCGGCGGTTCGGGCACGATCCTTCGCTTTTCAGCAGCGTCTCGCGTCCTTCACTGGCTCCATGCGATCCCATTCCTGGCGCTGCTCCTGACCGGCCTGCTGATCATGGTTCCCGAGATCAAGGCCGTCAATGTCGGCGGCCACCGGCTGGTCGCCCTGATCCATGTCGTGGTCGGCATCGGATTCATCGCCAGTGTGCCGCTGATGTATCTTCTGATGCGCGATCGACGTGCACTACACGAGGATATGACGCTTGCCCTGACACCGGAAGCCGGTGACGTGGCGTGGGGCAGATACGTGGTGTTGACGGCTCTCGGGGCACGGCTGTCGGAGCCGCCATCGGGCAAGTACAACGCGGGCCAGAAGCTGAGCAGCGCGTTTTGGGTCGCCGCCACACTGGGTCTGATGCTCACCGGCGCGGCGCTGGCCGTGAACTACTTCACGAAGCGGGTGCTCGACGCGGCGCTGGTCGAGCAGACGTTCACCTGGCACGTCGTGCTGATGTATGTCTCACTGCTGCCGCTGGCGGCGCACCTCTATCTCGCCCTGATCCATCCCGGTACCCGGCCATCGCTGCGCGGCATCGTCACGGGTCGCGTCGACGCCGCCTGGGCGCGTCGCCACCACGCGCGTTGGGTGGACGAGACCGGCGCGGACCGCGCACCGCCCGCGCGGGAGAACCCCTAACCCCCCGGTCCCCTTGCCAGCGAGGGAACGGGGAGCGGCCGTTCTTGTGTTCGGTTATCTCGCGGGCATGGGCGACTCCGTGGGTCGCCCCCACGGGGGCTGTCCGTGTTCGCTCGTAGGCGCGACCGTGTGCCCGCGACGACAAGCATTCAGAACCGAGCGGCTCGCCGGTCGTTGCACCGGGAGAGTGCGCGCGGAGTGGCGGCCGTTGGAAGTGTCATAGTGACACTTTCCCCACGGCGCGCGGTGCGCTATCATCGACCGACCAGCGAGCGTTCACGTCGGGAGGTGGAACCATGCGCCGTCTGCGCGTCGGTCTGGCGCAAATCAACACCACGGTCGGAGATCTGAAGGGCAACGCCGCCCGGATCATCGCCGACATCGAGCGGGCGCGCGACCTGGGTGTTGATGTGATCACCTTTCCCGAGCTGGCAATCACGGGCTACCCTCCCGAAGATCTGGTGCTCCGACGCTCCTTTGTCGCGGACAACCTCGCCGCGCTCCGCGAGGTCACCACGGCCGCGCGAGGCATCACCGCGGTCGTGGGGTTCGTTGATCAGAACGACGACATCTTCAACGCCGCCGCGATCATCCACGACGGAACACTCGTCGATGTCTACCACAAGCGCTATCTGCCCAACTACGGCGTGTTCGATGAGGACCGCTACTTCCAAGCAGGCCGGCGCGCCCCGGTGTACGAGATCGCGGGCGTGCGGCTGGGCGTCAACATCTGCGAGGACATCTGGTATCCTGGCGGGCCGACCTGGGAACAGGCCCATCGCGGCGCCGAAGTGATCGTCAACATCAACGCCTCGCCGTACAATCGCGGCAAGCGCGCCTGGCGGGGTAAGATGCTCGCCACTCGCGCCAACGACAACGCGGTGATCGTGTGCTACACCAACCTCGTCGGTGGACAGGACGAATTGGTGTTTGACGGCGGCAGCATGGTCTTCGACGAGCGCGGCAATCTTATCGCCGAGGGTCCGCGGTTCGCGGAGCATCTGCTGGTGTGCGATCTCGACGTGGACCGTGTCGTCCAATCCCGGCTGCATGACTCACGCCGGCGCAAAGAGACACTCGACTTCCGCGGTCACGACCATGAACAGCCGGTGCGCGTCTCGACCGCGCCGATGCAGACGGCGAAGCCCCCCATCGACGCGGCCCATCTCTCCGCGCCCACGGCGTTTGAACCCGGCGATGCCACGGACCCGGAGGACGATGCCGCCGAGGTGTATGCCGCGCTGGTGCTGGGCACACGCGACTATCTGCGGAAATGCGGGTTCTCGGCGGCGGTGATCGGGCTGTCCGGCGGCATCGATTCCAGCCTGGTGGCGGCTGTGGCGACGGATGCGCTGGGTCCTGAGAACGTGGTCGGCGTATCGATGCCGTCGCGCTACTCATCCGAGGGCAGCCGCACCGACGCCGGGGACTTGGCGCACAACCTCGGCATTCGTTTCATCACGATCCCAATCGAAGAGCCGTTCGCGGCGACCCTGGCCGCCCTTGCCGATGCGTTCGAGGGCACGAAGCCGGACCTGACCGAGGAGAACGTCCAGGCACGGATACGCGGCATGTACTGGATGGCACTATCCAACAAGTACGGCTGGCTGGTGCTGACCGCCGGCAACAAGAGCGAGATGGCGACGGGATACAGCACGCTATACGGCGATATGGCCGGCGGTTTCGCCGTGATCAAGGACGTGCCAAAGCTGCTGGTCTATCGCCTGTGCGAATACCGCAACCAGCGAGACGGGAAGCCGGTAATCCCGCCCGACGTGCTGACCAAGCCGCCCTCGGCGGAATTGCGCCCGGACCAGAAGGACGAGGACAGCCTGCCGTCCTACGCGGTGCTAGACCCGATCCTCCAAGCCTACGTCGAGGAGGATCGCTCGCTCGAAGAGATCGTGGCGATGGGGTTCGACGCCGCGGTGGTCGGCCGGATTATCGGCCTGGTCAACCGCAGCGAGTACAAGCGCCGCCAGGCGCCGCCCGGCATCAAGATCTCGACACGCGCATTCGGCCGCGACCGGCGACTGCCGATCGCGAACCGCTATCGGGGGTACTGAGTGACGACCGGTGTGATTGTGCTCGGGCTGGCGCTGCTCGGGCTGGCGCTGGCCGCGTACTGGTACCGGCAGGAGCCGTCGCCGGCTGGCCGCATTGGCGCGCTGACCGGGGGCGTCACGGGGTTCGCGCTGGCGCTCGCGGCGGCGTTGCTGAGCGGCAAAGACACGTTCGAGTGCATCGCCATCGGTCTGATGGGCGGCGCCGTGCTTCCCGTGGTGCTCCTCGGCCAGATGCGTATGCTGCGCTCGATGATCGGCCGGACCAAGGGCTAAGCGCGGCAGTGCGGGCGGACGCGTGCAATCGAGCGCGAGTCAGCGCCGCGTTCGCGCCGCACACAACCGCACCGTGATCCCCCTGATCCGCGAATTCAGGTCCAGATCGCGTATCCTCGGGTGAGCGTTTTGGACCTGGACCCGCGGAAGAGGGGGGCCTCAGACAAGCCCGTGACTACCCCGGACACGCGGACGACCCACCAGGTCGCCCCGCCCCGCGCCGGGCACGGTGGTTCTGTAGGGGCGACCCGGTGGGTCGCCACGGTCCCGTTCCGCCTGCATGCACCCGTGCCCTCTCACGGCGGCGGGGTCGCGGTTGCCTCGGACACCGGTCCGGGTGTGAGCGGGACGGCCGCGCCCGGTACCGCGGTGCGCGCCGGCGCGGGCAACGGCGTGGTTGGTGTCGGAACGGCGGGCGCCGGCGGCGCGGTCGGGGCCGGGGTCGCGGTGCGCGGGGGCGCCGTGGCCGGCACGCGCGTCGGGGCGGGTGTCGGCGGCGCGGTCGGCGGCGGAGTCGGGGCAGGTGTTGGCGCCGGAGTTGGGGAGGGCGTCGGGGCCGGTGTGGGCGGGGCGGTCGGCGCTGCGGTCGGCGCGGGTGACGCGGTGGGCGTGGCGGACCGTGCCGGAGGCGGGGTGGGCAACGCCGCACCGCGCACCGCCAGGGCGAGATCAAGCTTGGCAAACTGGCCGTCGAGGTTGGTCACGCCAACGGTGTAGTCACCCGCCGGCAGTCCCGGGCCGACCTCGGCGGTCACGGTGCTCTCGTTCACCCACGTCACGCGCCCGGCGGCGTTGCTGCCGATCAGATGCGGTCCCAGCGCCACACGAATGCCGGGACGAAACCCCGATCCGAGCAGCACCAAGAGCGTCTCGCGTTCATTGCTGATCTGACGAGGCGCCAGTTCGCGCATCTCGGGAGCCATCACCGGTGCGCTGTCCGCATCGCCACTGCTGCACGCGGACAGCGCCAGCGCGCACGCGAGCGCGAGCAGCAATGGCCGGATCGGTTGATCGCGACGGTTCACACGCACTTATGGCCCCAGACTGACGGTTAGGCGCACATCAGATTTCCGCTTCAGCACATCACCCGGCCGCGGGTTCTGTTCGATCACGGTGCCGAACGGTTGGGCGGCCTGGCGGAACTCGACGGGCGAGGCGACGTTCAGGCGCGCGTCATGGATTCCATCGGCGGCCGCATCGAGCCGCTGATTGGTGACATCAGGCACGGTGGCCGTCGTTGTGCCGCTGCCGATCACACCGGTGGCGAGCAGTACGGCCGCCATCAATCCACCGGCCACCACCGCGACCAACGGCGCCAACAACAGCCAGGGCACACCGCCCCTCTTCACGGCGACCGGGGGAGCCACGCCCGCCGGTGTCCGGACGCGCGGGGCTGCCCCGGCGGGAACCCGGCGGGTGAGCGATTCCGTGGAAGCCGCGGGCTGCCCCACGACGATCCGACGCGTGAGGTGTTGCGTCTGACCCTCGGTAAAGCCGCGCAGCGCGGACTCGAACTCGGCCGCGCTGGGAAAACGGTCACGACGGTCGCGCGCCAGACCGCGCATCACGATGGTGGCCAGTTCATCTGGCACACGCGGATTCCGTTCGCGGGGATCTGCCGGGAGATGTGTGAGCCGTTGCGCCGCCACCGCCGCCAGATTGTGGCCCTCGAATGGCGGCGACCCGGTCAGCATCTCATACAGTACCGCCGCCAAGCTGTATACGTCGGCGCGTCCGTCCGGCGTGTGCCCTTCGACCTGTTCCGGCGATATGTAACCGGCCGTGCCCGTGACGGTATCGCCGAGCGTTGTGGTCATGTCCGAGGCGTGGGCAATGCCGAAATCGACCACCTTGGGCGTGGTCTCCGATGGTAGCAGCACGTTACCGGGCTTGATGTCGCAATGCACCACGCCACGCTGATGGGCGCCCTCCAGTGCCTCGGCGAGGGTCGCGGCCAGCCGGGCGGCGCGCACCGGATCGAGCGGCGCCTCACGCGCGACCAGATCGCGCAGCGTCTCACCGGGAACATACTCCATGACGATGTAACGCAGGTCGCCCTCGATACCGGCGTCATACACACCAACAATGTGCGGATGCTTGAGCGCCGCGACGGCGCGCGCCTCGCGCAAGAAGGCATCACGCGGCTCTTGCTCCGGGCCGGGGTCCAAAACCTTGATCGCGACCGGCCGGTCGAGCAGTGTGTCGCGGCCGAGATACACGGTTGCCATACCGCCGCGCGCCAGTTCACGCTCGGCCGCATACCGTCCCCCCAGCACCACGAGCGCGGAATCGTCCGGCGAGCGGGGGACGCGCCTGGTCACGCCGTCGTTCATATCGGCTCCCGCGCACGGGGAACGTCCCAATCGTCCGCTCCCCGGATGCTATCCTAGTATCGCAGATGCCGCTCGGCCCGCGAAACGGCCCCTCGATGGTTCCCCCTCCCCTCCAACGGGTGGGACACGATCGATGTTACGGTGCAAGGGTGGAAACTCATGGCGCGACTCGCCGCTCCGCTCACCGGCCGCTGGACGGAGCGCGGACTGTTACTGTTGGTGGGGCTGGCGATGCTCACGGCCATCGCGGCGCTGACGCGCGCCCGCCCGTCGCTGCCCGCCAACGCGTGGATGATCACCCTCGTGTTCCTGGTCCTGCTCGTGATCGCCCATGCCGTGCTCGTCGTGATGCTGCCGCAATCCGACCAAACGCTGTTGCCGATGGCGGCAATGCTGTCGGCCTTCGGTGTCGTGTTCGTGCTGCGGCTCGCACCGGATCAGGCCGCCAGGCAATTGGTGTGGCACGGGCTTGGTCTGGCGCTGCTCGCGCTCGCGCTGCCATTGCTGGGCGACATCCACCGGCTGCGTAACTATAAGTACATCGCCGCCGCGCTAGGCCTGGGCCTGATGCTGGTCACGGCGGCAGTCGGGCAGGAGTTGAACGGCTCACGGTTGTGGCTCGGCGTGGGCGGCTTCGCCTTCCAGGTAACGGAGGCGATGAAGGTGTTGCTTGTGGTGTTTCTGGCCGGCTATCTCGCCGACAGGCGACTGCTGCTTCGCGCCTCGGGTCGTCGGTGGGGCGGCGTGCGGATGCCGACCCTGCCCTATCTGCTGCCGCTTGGTGTGATCTGGCTGCTCACCTTTCTCGTCCTGATATGGCAGCGCGACCTGGGGGCGACGCTGCTACTGGCCGGCGTCACGCTGCTGCTGCTGTACGTCGCCAGCGGGCGGCTGTCATTCATCATCGCCGGCGTGGCGCTGGTGGTGGTGGATGTCTACGCGGCGTACCACCTGTTCGGGTACGTACGAAGCCGGGTCGACGTGTGGCTCCACCCGTTCGCCTCCGCCAACGGCGACGGCTACCAGATGGCCCAGGCGCTGTACGCGCTGGCCCACGGCAGTGTGCTGGGGGCGGGGCTGGGGCGTGGGTTCCCGAACTACATCCCGGCGGTTCACACCGACTTCGTCTTTGCCGCCATCGCCGAGGAGCTGGGCATGGTCGGCGCCTTTGGCGTGATCGCCCTCTATATGCTGCTTGTATTGCGGGGGCTGCGCGTGGCGCTGAACCAGCCCACCGATTTCGCCACGCTTCTGGCGTTCGGATGCACGGCAATCCTCGCGTTGCAGGCGCTGGTGATCATCGCCGGCAATCTCGCGCTGATCCCGATCACGGGCATCACACTGCCGTTCGTGAGCTACGGCGGCTCCTCCATCCTGATCAACTACCTGATTCTCGCGATCCTGCTGCGTCTGTCGGCGCGGCGCGCCGGCGGCGTGATCCGAACCGCGTGACCTGTCTCACGCCCCGGGCATATTGAACCGCATGGAAACCCGGCCGAATCCCACCTCATCCCCGTCCCTGAGTGGCGCCCGCCCGCTGATCCGCTTGCGATTAACGAACGTGCCGTTCGTGCTGCCCAAGTCTTCCAACCACCAGCGATTGTCCTCCTGGCGAAAGACCGCGTGGCGGGCCGAAATCGTGTCCTCATCGACCACGACCGTGTTCCCGGCTTCGCGGCCAAGACTGACGCCGGGGGCGACGGCGATGCGCTCGCCTTTGAGCCGGCGTGACCGCGCCGGATCGAGCACGGTCAGTTCCCGGCGAGCCGCATCATCCGGCGCGGGCGCTGCCCGTAAATCCCGCCACGCCGCGCGGGCGACCATGATCAGGAAGAGATACAGCACCGCCAAGAAGGCCAGCCGCAGGATGAGCAACGCGTTGGTGTCCAGAAACTACCCTCCGCCGCGCCGCCCCGCGCCTGGCGCGCCGTCCACGTCGCCCCTGTCGCGCGGGTCACCGGGAGACGGGGCAACGCGGCGACCCGCGATCACGGCAGCCGCGAGGCCTTCCGGCGAAATCGCAGGCGCTGGTGGCCCAGTTCAATCACATCGCCGTCGTTCAGCGCGACACGACCGCGCACGGGCTGACCGTTGAGGAGTGTGCCGTTAGTGCTGCCGAGGTCACTGACGTAATAGCGCGGCGGCACGTAATCAATGCGCGCGTGCTGGCGGGAAACCTCGAGATCGAGCAGCGGGATGTCGTTACCCGACCGGCGGCCCAGCGTGACGATCGGCGACTCGAGTACGAAGGTACGCACCGGTTGGCCGCTGGCGCTCAACAGTTCAAGCGAGGGCAGGTTGCCGGCGACCGGCGCCGCCCGTGGCCGCGAGGGTTCGATACGCTCGGTGAATCCCGCGACCGGCCACGGCCCATCGTCCGTGGTCGCGGGCGGCGATGCGTCGACGAATGCCGCCTCGACATCGACCGTGCCCTGTTTCACAGTGTCGTCGCCCACGATACACACGACCGGCAGACCGGTCAGGCTCAGCCCTCGCTCCTGCGCCGCCCGACCAACATACATCGCCAGCTCCCGCTCGAGCGTGCGGTGCACCGGCGCGAACTGGGCAATATCGCCGGGGTGCAGATGCACGGAGAACTCGTTCGGCGCCACGACGCGATCGCCGAGGGGAAGCACCTGCGCCTCGAGCGAGCGGGTGATCGCGGCCGCCAGCGCGAGCGGGTGGGTGCGCTTGGGCATCAACAACCACTGGGGACGCTCCGCGAGATCCTGTAGCACCGACTCAAGCCACGATAACGCCTTCATGGCGCTCATTATACCGCTCCCGCGGGCATGAAACGGCAGACAACCGGGTGAGGAACGAGGGGTCTTGTGGGTACGTCTGCCGGCTCTCACGACCAGAGGCCGAGAACTCGCCGCGCGCAACGCCGTGGGCGTCCGCGCACTGCGCGCGCCACGTTGTGGCACGCGGACAGCGCTCAACGAACCAGCGCGGCCCGCATCACCGCTTGGGCGATCGGGGCAGCCACGGCGGCGCCCTGTCCGGCATTCTCCACGATCACCGCCACCGCGATCCGCGGGTCATTCGCCGGGGCGATGCTCATGAACCAGGCATGTGTTTGCTGGCCGTCGGCAACCTCGGCGGTACCGGTCTTGCCCCCGACTTCTACACCTGGCACGGCGGCGGCCCCGCTGAACCCTTCACGCACCGCGGTGACCATGAAGCCACGCACAGCCGCCGCGGTTTCGGGCCGGATCACTTGGCGAATCACCTTCGGTTCGTGACGGGTGAGCACCTCGCCCGCCGGCGTTTGCACCCGCTCGACCAAATACGGCTGGACGAGGGCGCCGTTGTTGGCGACCACGGCGGCGGCGAGAGCGATCTGCATCGGGGTGACGGCGAGCTGGCCCTGTCCGAACCCGGTGGTGGCGAGCAGCACATCGTTGAACGACTCGCCCTGGCGCAGGATCCGGCTGGCAGTGAGCGGGATATCAAACGGCATCTCGCGTTCGAAGCCGAACCGGCGGCTGTACTCCACCAGCGCCGGCGCCCCCATCGTCACCGCCATCTCGGCGAAGTTCGCGTTGATCGACCACGCGAACGCATGGGCGAGGTCGTACTCACGCATGCCGGCCGGAACCCCTTTGCAGGCGATCACGAACCCCTGCACCACATAGCCGTTCAGGCAGCGAAACCGCGCGTTGGGCTGGTAGGCTCCGGAATCGATCGCGGCCGCCGCGGTGATCGTCTTGAAGGTGGAGCCGGGCGGATACTGGCCCTGGGTTGCCCGGTTCAGGAGCGAACGATTGGGATCCTTCAGCAGCGTCTCGCCCTGCTCCTCGATCGCCGCGGGATCAAACCCCGGCGTGGAGACCATCGCCAGCACCGCGCCGCTGCGCGGGTCGAGGGCCACGACGGCGCCGCGGCGAACACCGAGCGCCGTCGATGCCGCGTCTTGGACGCGTGGATCGATGGTGAGTACGATATCGTTTCCTCGCACCGGCTCGCGCGAGATGTCGGCCCACATCCGCGCGAGCGGTTCCGAGCCGCGCTCGCCTGACAGATACCCGTTCATCGACTGTTCCAACCCGCTCACACCGAAGCGCGGGCTAATATAGCCAAGCGCGTGGGCGAGCGATGGCACGGGGTAGACGCGGCGATTGTCGCCATCCGGTCCCGGCTCGGTGCGCGCTAGCACGGATCCATCCGCCGCGAAGATCGTCCCGCGTGCTGTCCGCACGCTCAGCTCGGCCACGCGGGGGTTCCCGCCCCGGCTGTTGAGTTGCTCCGCGCGCACGACCTGCCACCACACCACGCCACCGGTGAGGGCAAAGAATCCGAGCATGAGCATGACAGCGGTGCGACGAATTTCTTGGCCCATGGTTCGATGATAGCGGGTTGGCCGCCGCCTCGCGATCAGCGACGCCCTCCGCCGCGGTTGACTGTCACCGCCCACGCGGCACGAGCGATGCACCCGCCGCGCGGCGCCGGCGAGGCAAAAGCGACGCCCGCCGCGCGGCACTGGCCGCGCTACCAGACATAAAGTACTGTCCCCGTGTAGCGCGTCTGGGGGAAACAGTGTTGCGCGTGCCAGTCGTGGCGCTGGTGCGCGTGCGGGCAGCCGCTCCCCGCCCAAGTTGAGCGCGAATTTCCATGAGCCGCGCTATTAACGCTTGCTATTGACCGGTGTAACACGTATATTGCACTGCAAGGGTCGCCCGTGGAATTCGGGTCGATGTCAAGGAAGGTGAACGATGCAACAGGTAGATGGATCCCCGTCGGTTCTGGCGTGGCGGCAGTTGTACCTGACGTACTCCGCAATCTTCAAGGCGATTGAGCGCAGCATCGCGCCGACCCACGTCACGTTGCCGCAGGCGCTCGCCTTGAGCACCATCCGCAACGGTGAAGGGCCGATGACGCCATCCCGCCTCGCCCACTATCTCACCCAGGAGACCCAATCGGTCACCGGGTTGATTGATCGGATGGAGCGACAGGGCTGGGTGCGCCGCGTGCGCGATCTTCCCGACCGGCGCGCCATTCGCCTTGAACTGACGGCCGAGGGCGAGAAGAAGCTGAGCGAGACGTCTGGCCCGGGCTTTGACACCACGGAGAGCATGTTCGCCCGCCTGTCCCCGGCACAGCTCGAAGACCTGACCGGGTTGCTCGGCCAGGTTTACAAGGGTGCGATGGATCACCTCGGTCGTGATACGCTCGCCGAGGTCGCACCGGTGACGGCATAGCGCGAGCCGCGGGCGGGCCGGCAGGTCTGCCGGAGCCGGAGCGATGGCGCCGCGCCGCTCGCGTGCCTGGCCCGTCGCCCGGACCAGCACGAGTCCCTATAGGTACAAAGCCCCCGGCAACTGCCGGGGGCTTTTCGCATGCCCAACGCGGTCAATTCGGCGGCGAGCCGGGCGCACATCTCACCCTTCGGCTCCGATCCCCTGACGCATGTCGGAGCGAATGTACGCGGAATGGAGGAGACTGTGACTCCCCTCCCCCGCGGGAGTGAGGTCGGGGGAGAGGTGACTCTGTTCCCGTGTATCGCCGAGCATAACCGTCAGGCCCAGCCATACCTGGTCCCGAGCGTCGCGACACGAAATAAGGCCCCTGGCAGATTGCCAGGGGCCTTCGCGAGTGATGGCGTTGAGCGGGTTACCGGCGGCGCCGGGCCAGCCCGCTGCCGACACCCAGCATGGCCACCGCCGCGAGGGCGAGCCACATCGAGGCGCTGGTATCAGTCACGCCCGCGCCGGTGCGCGGAAGCTGTGCGCCGCCGCCCGTGCCGGCCACGGGTGCCGGAGCGACCGCGCCGCCACCGGTGGCCGGACGCGGAGCCTGTGCCGCCGGAGCAGCCGCGCCACGCGGGGCCTGAGCTGCCGGCTTGCCGGCTGCCTGCTGCGCGACAGGAGTGCGAACGACGGGTGTCTGAGTGACTGGCGGCCGGGTCGCGGTCGCGGTCGCGGGAGTCACCGTCGCGGTCGTCGGTGGCCGGGTCGCGGTCGCGGTCGCGGGAGTCACCGTCGGGGGCGGCGTCGGAGTCGCCTGAACCGCCGTCAGGTTGAGGGCGGTGAAGGCGCCGGTCTGGAAGCGGCCGGTCTCGCGCGCCGCCGCCGTGCCGACCATGAACGTCACGGTCGCGCCCTCGGTGCCGCAGCCCGCCTGCGTGAATGATGACGCCACGTCAACGACGTAGGTGCCGGCGGTCACGGTACCGCTGCCGCAGCGGGCCGCGCCGACCATCGCCACGACCGTCGTGCCCTGAGCAGCGGTTGAGCCACCGAGGGTCACGTTGCCGTAGAAGCGGTTAGGCGGTGTTGGTGCGCCGCTCTGGGGGGCGGCCGTTGGGGCGGCCGTGGCGGTGGCCGGCACGGTTGTTGCGGTCGCGGTCGCGGTGGCCGTCGCCGTCGGCATCTGGGCAAATACCGCGCCGCCCCCGCCGAACGTCAATGCCGCGGCAGCGAGTGCGGTGGGCGCCAGAAGGACACCCCATCTCCATTTTCGCATGCTCAACTTATCCTCCTACCGGATATATTGTGATTCGGCGTTCCCCGCCGAGAACCTACGAGGTCCGCTACTCCGCGTCCAAGAACATCTCGGGTACTCAGTCTGGGAGTAGTACCTGACTCCCGCGTATCTTGGCACACCTGCGATAGTGATGCAATCCCTGTCGCGGTATGCTCACAACTCATTTGTGATATTCCTTGCTCCCTGGTAGCGTTATGTTGGCATATGAGGCGCGGCGCCATGTTTGCCCCTGTGCGCCGTTGCCGCTACGCTCCGATCGAGGAGCTTGCATGGACCGTCTGCCGCGGATGGTCACGTCGCCGGCCGAACTCGGGGCGATGGTCACGGCGCTACGCGATGCCCCCCTCATCGCCGTTGACACCGAGTCGAACGCGTTCCACGCGTACCGACCACGGGTCTGCCTGATCCAGGTGGCCGACCGCGACCACGAGTGGGCCGTCGATCCGCTGGCCATCAACGACCTCTCGCCGCTCGCCTCGTTGCTCCAGGGCGCCTCCCCGACCAAGGTCATCCATGCCGCGGACGGGGACATCCTCGCGTTGCGGCGCGACCTGCACTTTGGCATTGCCCCGGTGTTTGACACCATGCTGGCGGCGCGCATCATCGGCCTTCGCCGGTTTGGGCTGGCTGACCTTCTGGAGCAATTCTTCCAGGTCAAGCTCGACAAGCGCTATCAGCGGTACGATTGGGCTGAGCGCCCCATGTCGGAGGCGGCGTTGCGTTATGCCGCCTCCGATGTGCGTCACCTGCTCGACCTTCATGACTTATTGCGTCGGCAACTGGTCGAGGCCGGCCGGCTGGACGAGGCAGAGGAAGAGTTCGCGCGCATCACGCGGGTGCTCCCCGAGGAACGGCCCTTCGACCCCGACACCTTCTGGCGGGTGCGCGGCGCCCGCGATCTGCCGCCGCCGGCGCGGGCGCCGCTGCGCGAGTTGTACGTCTTTCGGGATAGCCGCGCCCGCGCGCTCGACCGCGCACCCGTGCGGGTGATGGGCGACGATGTGCTGATCGCTCTCAGCCAACAGCGTCCGGTCGATGCGCCGGGATTACGCCGCGCCGGCCTGTCAGCGCTCCAGATCGAGCGCCACGGGGCGGCTGTCCTGGCGGCGATCGCGGACGCCGCCGGCGCGCCACCGCCCGAGCCGCCGCGCGGCAACGGTCCTCCGCCCGACCCACGCATCACCGCCCGCTATGACGGCCTGCGGGTATGGCGACGGGAGCGCGCCGCCGCGCGTGGGGTTGAGCCAGAAATCATCATCTCGAACGCGGCGCTGCGGGCGCTCGCGCGGGCAACTCCGCGCGACGCCGCCGACGTGGGGCGCGTCGCCCAGCTGGGTCCGTGGAAGACCGCGGAGTATGGTGAGGATCTCTGTCGCGCGCTCGCGCGGCTGCCCGAGATGCACACGGAACCAGACAGTGGTGGGTAGGCTGTGACCGCCGGGCCGGGGCAGCGCTGCCGGCCGGGACGACAAAGGATGGCACGATGGAACCACGGTCGGGCTTCTACACGTCGCAGGGGCTGCGCTTGCACTACGTCCGCTGGGGCGACCCGTCGGCTCCGCCGGTACTGCTGATCCACGGCGGGCGCGACCACGCGCGCAATTGGGACCGGGTCGCGGAGGCGCTCGTCGATCGTTTCGCGCTGTACGCGGTCGATTTGCGCGGCCACGGGGACAGCGATTGGGCGATGGGCAGCCAGTACAGCGTGCCCGAGTTCGTCGGTGATATCGCGGCGTTCGCCGATCACCTCGGGCGCGACCCGCTGGCGGTGGTGGGCCATTCACTGGGCGGCGGCATCGCGCTTCAGTACGCCGGTGTGTTCCCGGAGCGGGTGTCACGCGTGTGCGCGATCGAGGGATTGGGACCGGGTGTGGGTAGGCGGCGGGCGGCACATCTGCGGATGCGTGACTGGGTGGGGCAAATCCGCGACTTCGAGGGGCGCACACCACGTCACTACCGGAGCCTCGACGACGCGGTCGCGCGCATGCGCGAGGCGAACCCCCACCTGACACCGGAAATGGCGCGCCATCTCACCGAGCATGGCGTCCGCCGTCACGAGGATGGCAGCTACTCATGGAAGTTTGACAACTACGTCCGCCTGCATTCGCCCTATGAATTCAACAGCGAGGATGCGCGTGTGATCTGGAACCAGATCCGCATCCCGGTGCTCCTGATTCGCGGTGACGAGAGCAACGCCCGTGACCCGGAGCAGGACGGCACGGCCAGCGCGTTTCACCAGTACCGGTCAGTCCTAGTCCAGGGCGCCGGTCATTGGGTCCATCATGACCAGCTCGATGACTTCCTCACGGAGCTGTCGCCGTTCCTTGATCGCTAGCGATCGTCGCTAGCGACGGCCGATGGTGATCACCGACCTAGCGGTGGTCGCCGTCGTCGCGGCGGGCGAGCGCCCGATCACGCATCGAGCCGGGCAGCAGGCGCTCGGCGCCGCCGAGGGCGACCACCGCCGCCAGACATATCCCGACCGGGATGACAATGTACATGACGATGATCAACACCAACGCCCCGAAGATATCCATCGGCCTATCCTCCATAGTGGTCCATCGGTGATTCCGTGATCGAGGGCGAGCCACCGGGTCGCCCCGACACGGGGACGGCCGTGTTTGTCCGCGGGAGCGTCCCAAGGGATCGCCCTGGTCCAACGTCCGGGACCGCCGTCAGGGTCCTCGGCAACCGAACGAGCTGTCTGGCGTCCGATTAGGGACGCTCACTGGTATCCTCGCCGTCGTCGCGGGTGCGCCGCCGCAGGAACTCCTCGAGTTCGCGCACGATGGTATCACCGCTGGGAAGCTGCGGTCGTTGCTCCTGCACGTCCTCGGCGTCCGCTTGCTCTTCAAGCTGGCGGACGTACGCCGACGCATCCAGGTCGCCGGACACTGCCTCGGTGACCTCCCGGTCGAACTGCACGGCGGTGTCGCGCAGTTCGTGCAGATCGAGGTTGAGATCGAACAGCGCGTCCAATCGTTCGAGCAGCGCCGCCGTCGCCTTCGGGTTCGCCGAGGCGTTGATGTAGTGCGGGACATTCGCCCATATCGATGCGGTCGGAAGATTCAACTGGCGGAACCGGTCGCCCAGCACACCGGTGATACCGGTCGGCCCTTCGTAGCGCGAGCCGGTGACGACCGTGTTCTGAAGCCGCGCGAGCATCAGCTCATCGGTGCTGCTACCGGTGACGCGCACCGGACGCGAGTGCGGCACGTCCGCCAGCAGCCCGCCGAGGGTCACGACCATCTTCACCCCGCACCGCGCGATCAGCTCGGCGACCGCATCGCTGAACGCCCGCCAGCGGAGGTGCGGCTCGATGCCAATCAGCAGCACGAAGTCACGCGCGCCGCCGGTCATGTGGTAATAACATTCGTTGGCCGGCCACTCGACCGAGCGCAGCATCCCATCGAGCAGCTTGATCTGCGGACGTTGCTCGGCGAAGTTGTAAAACTCCTCCGGATCGACATCGCCCAGCCGGACGGCGGACCAGGTATTGACCAAGAACCGCGCAGCGCCCGTGGCCGCCTGACCGGCGTCGCTCCAACCAGCAAACGCCAGCAGCAGCACGGGATCACGCAGGCGCGGCACATCATCGATGCGAAGAGATTCCAAGCACATTCCTCGAACCAGGCGACACAAACGCCGCGAACCAGGGGCACACGCTCGCGCACCCCCTCTACCCAGGCTAGCCCCCACTTACACCCCGCGCAAGTTGAGTGAGCCTCACGGGGAGCGGATCGCACCCGCACGCATCGGGCCACTGGCCTATACTGAGGACGTGACTGACGATGGTCGTGCACACATCCAATCCCCTCCGCCCGAACCGGCGTCCACGCCGCCCGAGCGCGCGACATGCAGCCCGGCGATCGTACTTGCCCGGCTGCGCCCGCGTTATGGCGCGATGCACTGGCGTCCGCACCGCGACCCGATGAGCGAGTTGGTGCTGACCATCCTCTCGCAGCACACCAACGACACCCTCTCTGGGAAAGCCTTCGCGAAGCTATTGGCCGCCTTTCCCGCGTGGGATGCCATCGCGGCGGCGCCCGTGGAGGCGCTGATCGACGCGATCCGCGATGGCGGCCTCGCGCGGCAAAAGGCGCCCCGGATCAAGGCCGTGTTGGAGCGTATCCGCGACGAATGCCCAGCGTATGATCTCACATTCCTTCACGATCTGCCGCTGGAGGACGCGAAAGCGTGGCTGCGGTCGCTGCCGGGGGTGGGGCCAAAGACGGCGGCGTGCGTGCTGATGTTCGCGCTTGGACGGCCCGCGCTTCCGGTGGACACGCATGTCTACCGAGTCGCGCGGCGGCTGGGCTTCATTGATGGAAACGTCACGGAAGCCAAGGCGCACGCGTTGCTTGAGGCGATCGTTCCGCCCGAGGATACGTACGCTTTCCATATCGCCCTGATCAAGCATGGACGCTACGTCTGCACGGCGCGGCGGCCCGAGTGCGGCAGTTGCCCACTGGCAGACATCTGTCCGAGCGCATTTCGTGTGCCGGAGGCGCGCGGCGGCTGAGCAAACGCCGGCTCTAGCGTCGATGCCAGCGTCCCCCTTGTGCTACCGTCGCGGGAGTGAGCCTGGTATACTGCGCCGGAATCGAGCGGTGTGAACGTCATGATGGACTGCCGGCCCCTTCCCCTCTGCACCCGCGCGCGATGACGGCGGCGTCAATGCGCCGCGCCCCACGATGGGGTGACCCCTCGCGGTCGCCTTT
>JBBQJF010000031.1:0-24360 GCA_038325665.1 Dehalococcoidia bacterium
GCGGCGAGCGCTGCTCTTCGCACTGTCTCGGCCGCGTATGGCGCGTTGCCGGCCACCGGCGCGACCGCGACGGAGTACGGCCAGATCACGCTGACGGGCGCTGATCCAACGCTGAACGTGTTCACGGTCGCCGCTGCTGACCTGGCAGTCGCCAACAGTGTGACCGTGCGTACCCCGCCGGGCGCGACCGCGCTCGTCAACGTGCGTGGCGCCGGCGCGTGGATGCGGTCGATGGGTATCGCCCTCGCCGGCACGGACGGCAGCCGGGTGCTTTACAACTTTCCTGATGCCACGGCGCTGACGATCGATGGCGTGGGTGTGGAGGGCAGCGTACTCGCGCCATATGCGGCGGTCGCATTCAATAATGGGGTGATCGACGGGACACTCGTGGCGGCGTCGCTCACCGGGGCAGGGCAGGCGAACCTGGCGCCGTTTGCCGGCTGCCTTCCTCCGGCTTGAACGGGCAGCGACTCCACCACATGCGTGGCTAACCGTTAAGTAAGGAACAGGCCGGGTTGCCACTGCCGTGACAGGGTTCGCCGCACCCGCACGGATAGCGCCTCGCACGGCAGACCGGTCGCGGTCATGAGCAGCCTCGTGGATGGGTCGCTCGCCGCATTCACACAAAGTAGGGTTCGATACCGGCGCCGACCCGAAGGGCCTTGCCCGCCGCGTTGTCGTCACGGATCAGCGTGACAACGGTGGCGGCGACCTCCTCGGGCGACAGCATTGGGAAGCGCCCCGCCAGGGCGCGGATCTCCGGGTCCGCCGCTTGACGCACCAGATCGGTGTCTACCGCGCCGGGGCAGATGCAGCAGACGGTGACGCCCGCCTCCTCTTTGAGGGAGGCAAGCGAACGGGTGAACAGTACGACGCCGCCTTTTGCCGCGGCGTACACGGGGTCGCTTGCCAGCCCGTTCAGTCCCGCCGACGAGGCCGTGTTCACGATCACCCCGCCGCCATGCTCGCGCAGCAGCGGGATCGCGAGTTGGGCACCACGGATCACGGCCCACAAATCGACGGCCAGCGTCCGCTCCCAGCCCGAGACCGGCGTCTCGGGCCAGGGCGGCAGGCCGGTGGTGCTACCGGCGTTACCGTGTAGGATGTCCAACCCGCCGAAGGCACGCACCGCCGCGTTGAACATCGCGTGCAGGTCGTGCTCGCGCGTCACGTCCGCCGTCACGGCCGTCGCGTCGCCGCCCTCGCCCTCAATCAGGCGACAGGTGGCCGCGGCGGCGGTCGCGTCTCTATCAACGGCGACGACCCGCGCTCCTTCACGCGCCAGCCGTCGCGCCGACTCCCGGCCGATGCCAGCGCCCGCGCCCGTCACCAGTGCCACCTTGCCCCGAATCTCCACGATGCGAGCCTCCGTCCGGTTGCCCAGACCGTCGCAGGATTTCAGCACCGCGATCGCTTGTCAACCGCTGGCGCGACACATCCCACTGCTCACCATCGCTCCCGCTCTCGTACACTTGTTCGTAGGGAGCGTCCCGTGTCGTACGCCGAAGTCGCCGTCGTAACCGATCAACCGTTCCAGCAGGCCTTCACGTACCGCGTGCCGGACGGCATGGCCGTCGCGCCCGGTGATGCCGTGCGTGTGCCGTTCGGTAAGCACATCCTCTCCGGTGTCGTGCTCGGTATCGCCGAGCACAGCGCCTATGCCGGCGACACGCGCGACGTGACGCTGGCGGGTGAGTCGCTGATGCTGCCACATCAGGTGGAGATGGTGCGGTGGCTGGCCGCGCGCTACTTCGCATCGATGTACGCCTGCACGGCGCTCGCACTGCCGCCCGAAACGGCGCGGCGGCTCGCCGAAACAGTCGTTTGGACCGGTGCTCCTGATCCGCCTGACCTCACGCCCGCCGACGCGCGTCTGCTGGCGCGGTTGCGGAGCAGTGGCCGGGCGACACCCGCCACCCTGCGCCGTACCTTCAGCGGCCCTGCCGATGCGGCGGTGGACCGGTTCGTGGCGCTCGGCGTCGCGCGGCGCACGGTCGCGCTGCCGCCCCCGCCGGCTGCCGCCCCGATCGCGCTGTCCCGGCCATCGGCGCCCCCTCCGCTCTCCGACGCACAGCGTGACGCCGTCGAACAGATTACCGCCGCGATCGCGCGCCGCGCCCCGGATGCATTCTTGCTCCACGGTGTGACGGGATCGGGAAAGACCGAGGTGTATCTCGGAGCGATTGACGCGGCGCACGCGCGGGGCAGGCGGGCAATTCTGCTCGTGCCCGAAATCTCGTTGACGCCGCAAACGGTGCAACGGGTGGAGGCGCGCTTCCCCGGACGGGTGGCGGTGTCGCACTCGGGTATGACGGCGGCCCAGCGCTACCGCCAGTGGCACGAGGTCCGCGCCGGCCGCTGCATCGTGGTGGTGGGGGCGCGCGGCGCGCTGTTCCTGCCTCAACCCGACCTCGGCCTAATCGTGCTCGACGAGGAGCACGACGCCAGCTATAAGCAGACCGATCCCGCCCCCCGATACCACGCGCGTGACGCCGCGCTTAAGCTGGCCGCGCTGACCGATGCGACGGTCGTGCTCGGCAGCGCCACGCCCGATGTGGTCAGCTTCTACCGCGCGGCGCGGGGGCGCTATACGTTGCTGGCGCTGCCGGATCGGGTGACGGGGGGGAGCGGGGAGCGGGGAGTGGGGAGTGGGGAGCGGGAGGGCGCCGCGACGCGAGCGCGGGACGGCGGGAATGAGTCGATTGATGGCGAAGGAAAGGGCGGTGATACCGCGCGGGATCGGATCAGCGGCTCGCGAGTCGGGGAGCGCGTGTTCGCGCGGGAGCCGGCGCGGGTCGCCGAGGCGAAGCCGGCGTATCCCGCTTCGGTGGCGGAGGTGGGACGGAAGGCGCCGCCGGAGATGCCGCCGGTGATGGTTGTCGATCTGGCGGCGGAGCTGCGGGCCGGCAATCGGGGGATCTTTTCACGGGCGCTGGAGGCGGCGCTCACCGAGACACTTCGAAACGGTGAGCAGGCGATTCTGTTCCTTAACCGGCGCGGCAGCGCCAGTTTCGTGCTGTGTCGCGACTGCGGACATACGCCCCGCTGCACTGGCTGCCTGGTGCCGTTCACCTACCACGCCGACCCACCTCGATTGTGCTGTCACCACTGCAATCGCACGCGACGGGCGCCCGAACGCTGTGCAGAGTGCGGCGGCGCCCGCATCCGTCAGTTCGGCCTCGGCACCCAGAAGGTCGAGGAGGAGGTGAGTGCGCGGTGGCCGGCGGCGCGGGTGCTGCGCTGGGACCGCGACACGATTCGCGCCGGCGCTGACCACGCCTCGATTCTCGCGGCCTTCGCGGGGCGCGAGGCGGATGTGCTGGTCGGCACGCAGATGGTGACCAAGGGGCTGGATCTCCCCGGTGTCACACTCGTGGGAGTGGTCAGCGCCGATGTCGCGCTCAACTTACCGGACTTTCGCGCCGGCGAACGGGCTTTCCAAATCTTGACGCAGGTCGCCGGCCGGGCAGGGCGCGGCGACCGCCCCGGCCGCGTCATCGTGCAGACGTATTCGCCCGGTCACTACGCCGTCCGCGCCGCCGCCCAGCACGACTACACCGCCATGTACAAAGAAGAGATCAGCGCCCGCCAAAAGGCCGGATACCCTCCCTTCGGCCGGCTCGCGCGTCTCGTGTACGCGCACACCAACGCGGGACATGCCGAGGAAGAGGCGCGCCGGCTGGCCGCCGAGCTGCGTACCGCGATCCGGGAGCGGGGTATCCCCGGCGCCGAGGTGATTGGCCCCGCCCCGGCCTTGTTCGCCCGTCTCAAGGGCCGCTGGCGCTGGCATATCACCCTGCGCGCCGCCGACCCGGCCGAAATGCTCTCCGCCGTCGCCCTGCCGCGCGGCTGGGTGGTGGATGTCGATCCGGTTAACCTGATGTGAGTCTCCACCCGTGTGACGACGCCTGGCGCTCACGCCAGTGTCGCATATCCACAGGAGCCTGACACGACTGATAGTGGTGATGGTTGCAGATCGCCGCTCTCGACTGCGTTCTGGTACGCGCGGAGGAGCCGCACTGGCCTATCATGTGTGAGCTTGGGAGCGGCCGGTGCCAAGATCGAACCTACTCAACACGCGCACCACGAACTTCCTGGAACTAGTCGGCAACGGCCGGGTGTACCGGGTGCCGCCCTATCAGCGTGACTACTCGTGGACCGACGAGCAGAGGTATTCGCCTTGGCAGTGACCGGCCAGTTCGCCCGGCAACCAGCGACCTCGATGTCCTGGTCGAGTTCCAGGAATCAGTCCCACACGGGGCAAGCCGAGTGAGGAAATCGTCACGGGGCAGGGGCGTGGAGGCCTGCTTGGGGTCCACGGCCGTCCGCCACCGTTGCGGTGACCGCACAGACCATGGGGAACGAGACGTGGGCTACATCTGGTCAGGCAATGATTCGCCCGCTGACCCAGGAAGAGAAACACCAGGGTCTCGCGGCGCTGAAGGCGTCGCGGGCGCTCATGGCGCGAATGAGCGCCCGCCGCGACGGCGTGCCCTTCGCGGAATCCTGGCCCATGATTCGACAGGTCCGCGAGGAGCGCTCCGAGCAGCAGCTATGAACCATGCGATCTCCGTGGATGCGAGCCTCGCGGTGAAGTGGGTGATTGATGAAGACCACACCGACCGCGCTCTCGGCCCGTGGGCCGACAGTCTTGCCACGAACCAGACCGTGACGTCCCGCCCCACTTCGCCGGCGAGGCCACGAACGCGATTTACCAGCGATATCGAACGACAGACCCCACCAATCACCTGGATATGCCTGACGCGAAGGACTCTGTTAGTCGGTTTTTTCTGTAGCCGATCCGGGTCGTGACCCCGCCCGACCTGTACCCTCGGGCGTTCGCGTTCGCCTGTGACGACAAACTGCCCAGCATTTGTGACAGCCTGTACGTCGTGGCGGCACAATTGATGGAAGTCGAGTTGTGGACAGCCGACCGGCGATTGCTTCTTGCCCTTGGCTCGGGCGCGCCCTGGGTTCACTTTCTCGGCGATTACCCGTTCGACTGACGGCAACAGCGACTCCTCATCGTTTTCGCGTTAGGCGGCCCACGGGCAAACCCTCATCCCTCGATTCCCACGGGTACGCTACAATTGACGTCATACTATGCCCGATCTGGAGGTTTCGCCGTGGCCATCCTGCCGATCCGCATCGTCCCCGACCCGGTCCTGCGTAAGAAGGGCGTGCGCGTCGCGCCGGACCAAATCAAAAGCCGCGGTATCCAGAAGCTGGTGGACGACATGCTCGAAACGATGCGCGATGCGCGCGGCGTCGGTCTGGCAGCGCCCCAGATTGGGCAGTCACTGCGATTGATCGTGATCGAGTATGGCTTCACCGAGGAGGGCGAGGAAGGCGACGACCCGATCGTCCTGTTCAATCCTGAAATCGTCAAGTGCCATGGCGAACGGCGAATTGAGGAGGGCTGTCTCTCGGTTCCGGGGTATAAGGGTCTCGTCGATCGCTGCGAGCGCGTGTGGGCCAAGGGACTGGACCGCAACGGCAAGGGGTGGAAGCGCAAGGCCGATCTGCTGCTCGGTCAGGCGCTCGAACACGAGATTGACCATATCAACGGTATCCTCTACCTCGACCATCTCAAGGCCCACGAAGATCTGATCAAGCTCCCCGAGGACGAACGCGAGACGGACGCCGACCCCGACCCCGCCATGGCCTCCGTCGCCCGCGGTTGATATCCCCCATGCCCGTGATTCCACCACTGCCACCGGCGCTACGCGTCGCCATCGACCGGGCCGCCACCGACGCGCCCTGGTACGTCGTCGGCGGCTACGTGCGTGACGGTCTCCTTGGCCGCGCCCCTGCCGACCTGGATATCGTGGTTGCCGCTGACGCGGCTGTCATCGCGCGCCGCATCGGAAACGCACTGGGCGGCTCGCCATTCGCGCTCGGCGCCGACCACGGCGTGCATCGCGTCACCCTGCGCGCGCCGGTGGACGGCATCGACCATATCGACGTCAGCGCACCGCGGGGGAGTATTGAGCATGATCTCTCGTTGCGCGACTTCACAATCAACGCGATCGCGTGGCAGCCGGGCGCCGGTGCGCTGGTCGATCCCCACGACGGCAGCGCCGCCTGCCGTGAGCGGACGCTACGGCTGGTCAGCGACCGGGCGGTGCAGGACGACCCCCTGCGCGCGCTGCGCGCGGTGCGCTTGGCGGCCGAGCTTGGCTGCCGGGTGGAGAGCGACACGGCGGCAGTGATCCGGCGGGATGCCGCGCTGCTTGCCCGCTCCGCCGGTGAGCGTCAACGTGACGAACTTGCGCGCGTGCTCGATACTCCCGTCGCGATGCCGATGCTGCGCCTTGCCGACCAACTGGGGTTGCTCGACGTGTTGCTGCCCGAACTGATACCGGGCAAAGGTTGCGTGCAGCCGAAAGAACACTACTACGAGGTGTTCGACCACAACGTCGAGACGGTCGGTGTGCTCGATAGCATCCTGCACGCCCCGGCGCCCGCGAGCGCCTTCGCCGTTCGTCACCATCGCCTCTGGGACGGCCTGCCCGAGGCGGATGAGATACGTGCACGTCTTGCACGTCAGGCGGGTGAGGGCCGCACCCATCGGTCACTGCTCAAGCTCACCGGCCTGCTGCATGATGTCGCCAAGCCGCAAACGCGGCGGATGCACGACGGCCGGGTCCGGTTCTTCGGCCACGACGAGATCGGCGCGGGGGTGGCAACCGCTATCATGGAGCGGCTGCGCTACACGGCGCGCGAGACCAAGCTGGTGGCGCTGTTGATCGCGGATCACCTGCGTCCGGGTCAGATCGCGAGTCCGGGCCACGAGCCGAGCCGTCGCGCCCTCTACCGCTTCTTCCGCGATCTGGGCGAGGCCGTGCCCGACCTGCTGCTGCTCAACTTGGCTGACCATGCCGCGGCGCGCGGACCGGAGATGTCCGATGAGGCGTGGGCCGGGCACGTTGGCTATATCCGCTGGATACTGTCGCGGCGCTCGCGGGATGAGGACTTGGTCCAGCCGCGACGACTGATCACGGGCCATGACCTGATGCGTGAGCTGGGGCTTCCGCCGGGGCCGCTGATCGGCCGGCTGTTGGATGAAATATCCGAAGCGGGAGCGGTCGGCCAGGTGCGCACCCGCGAGCAGGCGTTGGACTTTGCACGGCGGCGGACGGCGCCCGAGGGCTAACGGGTATCGGGGAACGGTTCGGACGCGGTAGGATAAGAGCGGTGTCCGAGGACAACCGGCGCCGGCGTCCTGCACGGCCGCGAGACGTGTTCGGGCAGCTAAACTGTCGGGCGGTCCGGGCTGATCAGGTTCAGCGACAGTGGCGGCCGGCAGGCCGCGTGGCCGGATAAGATAACCCACCGACGACCCAGGGGGTCGCCTCTTCCCGTGTGAGGTGCATCATGGCCTCGAATGCGCCGCTGGCGCAAATGATCCAGTTGATCGTGTTGACGTGCTGCGCGTTGGGGGCGGTGTACTTCGTGTTCTACCGGCCGACGGTTAACGCGCAGCAGCGGCAGCGGCGCGTAATCGCCGGGCTGCGCCAGGGCGATGAGATCGTCACCACGGCAGGGTTCATCGCTCGCATCGCCGACATCCGCGAGCCGGATGATGGTCCGGTGGAGTTGATGCTCGACCTGGGCGACGGGCGACTGATTCGCGCCCGCACCAGCGCCGTGGCGGAGCGGCTGCCCCGTCCGGATGAGATCGAGGCCGGCGTGCCAAAGGATGCTCAGACCATCACTGAGACGGGTATTCCCTCTTCCTTGCAGGGACGAGGGGCGGGGGGATAGGTCATGCGAAGTGCATTCAACCGCTATGCACTGTTCTTTATCCTGCTATTGACGGCATTTGGTCTGTTCGTCGTCTGGCCGGACGAGCCGCACCGCTACTTTGGTAAGGCGATCCCATGGCCCTCCGGCGGCGGGCTGGTGATTGGCGACTTTAAGCGCGAGGCAATGCGTCTCGGTCTCGATCTGCGCGGCGGCACGCGCACGGTCATGCAGGCCGATATCTCCACGCTCTCCGAGGACGAAGTCGGGCGGTTGGACGAGCGCCTCGACCGGTCGGTCGAGACAATCGAGAGGCGTGTGAACGCCCTCGGTGTGGCCGAGGCCGAGATCACCCGCCAAGGCGCCAACCGGATCGTGGCCGAGACACCCGGGCTTACCCGCGAGCAGGCGAGTGAGCTGATCGGCCGCACCGCCCAGTTGCAGTTCAAAGAGCAGGCAATCGACCCAGCCACCAATCAGCCACGGATCGACTCCGCCACGGGCGCGCCGGAATGGACACCGGCGCTGGCGCGCGGCGACGAGGGCGAGGTAAAAGCCCTCACCGGCCGCTTCCTCAAGCCGAACGCATTCGTTGACCAAGATCAGATCGGCCGGCCGGCGGTCGGCTTCGAGCTGAACGGCGAGGGCGCGAAGATGTTCGGCGAGATCACGGCCCGCAACATCGGCAAGCCGATCGCGATCTTCCTCGATGAGGAACTGGTCTCGGCGCCGACGGTGCAGTCGCAGATCACCAATCGCGGCCAGATCACCGGTGTCGGCGTCGAGGAGGCGCGACGGTTGGTGGCGCAACTGAACTCCGGCGCGCTGCCCATCCCCTTCCGCATCGTGCAGCAGACAGAGGTGGACGCCACCCTCGGCGGCGACGCCGTGCAGAAGAGTGTGGTCGCCGGCGAGGTCGGCTTCTTCGTCGTCGCGATCTTCATGATCCTATCGTACCGGCTGATGGGCGCGCTGGCGGCGCTGGCGTTGCTGGTGTACGCCATCACGACGCTGCTGATCTTCAAGCTGGTGCCGGTGACGCTGACACTCTCGGGTATTGCCGCCTTCGTGCTGTCCGTTGGCATGGCCGTGGACGCCAATATCCTCATCTTTGAACGGATGAAAGAGGAGATCCGCGCCGGACGTAGTCTGTATACCGCGATCGAATACGGCTTCACCCGGGCGTGGTCGTCGATCCGCGATTCAAACGTCGCCACGCTGATCACCTGCTTTATCCTGTGGTGGTTTGGCAATCAGTTTGGCGCTGCACTGGTGAAGGGCTTCGCCCTGACGCTGGGAATCGGCGTGTTGGTGTCGATGTTCTCCGCGATTTGGGTGACGCGGACGTTCCTCCGCCTGCTGATCGGCACGCCGCTGGCGCGGCACTGGGAGCTGTTCGGCGCGACGCGGCCGGAGATGCGCGATGGTGTGCCAGTGCGTCCCGCGCCGCGGCGGCTGCCGGCGCTGCTCAACCTGGTCGGAAATCGCAAGTTCTACTATCTGCTGTCCGTGGCCATCATGGTGCCGGGGTTGGTTTCGCTGGCAATTCCTCCCTCGCTCACACCCGGTATCGAGTTCACCTCGGGCACGACCGCGACCTACCGGTTTGAGGGCACGAAGCCGGCACAGCAGGACGTCCGTGAGGCGCTCGCCGATCTCGGCTTCTCCGATGCGCGCGTGCAGAAGACGACCGAAGAAGACTTCGTGGTGCGGACGCGTGAACTCGAGGGTGTAGTCACGACCCCGGATGTCGGCCCCGCCGAGCCGGGAGAACTGGACGTAATCGCCGCCAACCTCGGCCAGCGCTTCAATAGCCGTGTCGATATCATCGAATCGGACACCGTATCGGCGACCGTCTCACGGGAAATCGTGCAGAAGGCGACGCTGGCGGTGGTCGTCTCGTCCATCGCGATTCTGTTGTACATCTGGTGGGCGTTTCGGGGGGTCAACAAGCCATTCCGCTACGGTATTTCGGCGATCATCGCGTTGTTGCATGATGTCGTGATCGTGCTCGGAGTCTTCTCAATCGCCGGCAAGGTGTGGGACTTTGAAGTGAACACGATGTTTATTACGGCGCTGCTGACCGTGATCGGCTTCTCGGTACACGACACGATCGTGGTATTTGACCGCATCCGTGAGAATTCACGCCGCCGCATCAGCCCGAGCTTTGATGTAACCGTCAACGAGAGCCTGCTTCAGACACTCGGCCGCTCGCTGACGACCTCCTTAACCGTGTTATTCACCCTACTGGCGCTGTTGCTGCTGGGCGGCAGCACGATCCGACCGTTCGTGCTGGTGCTGGTGGTCGGCATCGCCTCGGGCACGTTCAGCTCGATCGCCGTCGCCAGCCAAATCCTGGTGGAGTGGGAGCACGGCACGTTCTCCCGCCCCTTCCGCCGGTTCTCCCGCGGCTCGGGTCGGGCGCCGGTGGCGGGCGGCGCCGCGGGCGACTAACGCGGCCGTTCGATGCCGCCGCCGCACCGCCACCAACTGCCATCAGGTCGTGTCCCGCGGCCGCGCGAGTCCCTCAAGGATCAGATCGAGCCCGAACGCGAATTCGTCGGCGTAGTCGTAGTCTGGCTGGAGAACGTGCTGCATAGTCAGTTCGGCGAGGTGGGGGTAGGCGTCGACCGGGAATTGCCGGAAGATGCTCTCCGCCACCTCGACGGCTTCCTCCGATGTCTTGAACGGCAGGCTCGCCTGCTGGAGCGCGAATCCGTAGATGTAGCTGTCCAGGACGGAGTACGCGTGCGCAGCCATCGCGAGCGAGAAACCCGCCTCCCGTAGACATCCGAGCACGGCGTCGTGGTGCCGCAGCGTCGCGGGACCAGGCCGGCTCCGCGATTCCATCAGCCCGATCGCCCAGGGGTGGCGCGCGAGCACCTCACGGGCGGCGATCGCCCGCCCGCGCATGGCTGCCGTCCAGTCCACTCCCCTCGCGGGCAGACCGATCTCGCCGAACACGAGATCGACAATGCCGTCCAGGATGTCGTCCTTGTTCCGCACATGGCGGTACAGCGACATCGCCTCGACCCCAAGCTCCTGGGCGAGCCTGCGCATGCTGAGCGAGTCGATGCCGCCCGAATCGACCAGGTCGAGGGCGGCGAGAAGCACCCGCTCGCGGCTCAAGGGCGGGCGGGGTTCGGCGTGTGGGTCGGTTCGCGCGGCCATCTTTATCCACCTCTCCCTCTCAGGACAGCTTACAACGTAAGCCTGAACCTAACCCATCCCTCCCTCTTGACAGCTTCAAGCTTACGTCGTAAGCTTACGTCGTAAGTCTACACCACGTACATTGGGTTATCGAGGGGCGGACCGGCCCGCTTCGGGGGCCGCCCCGCCTTCCAGCCAAGGAGAGAACGACATGCCAGCCACGACACGGGAGCCACAACCAAATCATGCCCGCGAGAGTAGAGAGGAAATCACGATCGCGCGGCGCACCACGGCCAATGAACTCAAGGGTCAGGCGGCAACGATGCGGGCGATCATACACGACCAGTACGGCTCACCGGACGTGTTAAAGCTCCAGGAGGTCACCAAGCCCAATATTGGCGACAGCGACGTGTTGGTTCGCGTTCGGGCCGCCGGCGTTAACCCGGCCGACTGGGCGATCATGAACGGTCTGCCGTACATCGCCCGACCGGTGTATGGGCTGCGCCGGCCGAAGAACCCTGTGCGAGGGACGGACGTGGCGGGGGAGGTCGAGGCGGTCGGCGCCAAAGTGACGCGGTTCCGGCCCGGTGACGCGGTCTTCGGCTGGTGTGCCGGCTCGTTTGCCGGCTATGCGGTCGCCTCTGAAGATGCGCTGGCGCTGAAGCCGGCCAACCTCACCTTCGAGCAAGCCGCGGCCGTGCCCATGGCTGGCCTCGTCGCTCTCCAGGCGCTGCGCGACCACGGCAACGTCCGAGCCGGGCAGAAGGTCTTAATCAATGGCGCCTCGGGAGGCATCGGTACCGTCGCGGTGCAGATTGCGAAGGCCCTGGGCGCGAACGTGACCGGCGTGTGCAGCACGCGAAACGTGGACATGGTCCGATCGATCGGCGCGGACCACGTCGTCGACTACACCCTTGAGGATTTCACCCGTGGCGGGCAACAGTACGACGTGATCCTCGACAACGTGGGGAATCATACGTTGTCCCACCTCCGACGCGCGCTCACCCCAACAGGCACACTCGTGCCCAACGGCGGATCGTTCGCGAATCGATGGTTCGCCGGTGGGGGGCGCGTGCTCAGTGCGCTCGTGCTGTCACGGTTCGTGCGCCACCGGCTGCGGCCGTTCCTCGTGTCGCCAAAGCTCGCGGATCTGGTCGTCCTCAAGGAGTTGATCGAAGCCGGCAAGCTCACACCGGTCTTGGACCACGCGTATCCGCTGACCGAAACCCACCGGGCGATCAGTCATGTGGGAGGGGGGCACGCCCAAGGCAAGGTCGTGATCACCGTGTGACACGGGCGCCGGCCTGACTCTCGACATAATCGTGAGCGGTTCATTTCTTCCGTCGCCGCCACATCCATGTGAGCGTACCGCCCATCAACGGCAACGCGCTCGAAATGGGAATGATCTCCTTCCAGTGGCTGCCGAAGAACTGTTCGACCGTGTACCGGTGGTTCACGCTGACCACGATATGCTTCCGCTCGACCAAGATCACCTTGAATCCTTGATCGCCGTCACTCGTCTTCACCCGTGCGGTGACTTCCAGATGGAGCTCGCGCGGACCAGATTTGCGCGGTGTCACATCCCAGACCCAGCGGGCGTGTCCGTGCTCCAACGTTTGCTCGGACACGCTGTGTATTGGATCGACGTCGAAGTCCTCTCCCGTGAGTTTCACGGTCATGAACGACGATACGCTGATGGTTTCCACCACAACTGATCCCTCGCCCTGTACGCCCTGGTTGAACCCCGGGCCGGGCCGGTCGGCGATGCGCACCTCGACCACCTTCTTGACACCGACCTTCATCGTCGGGGGTATGGTGGTCAGCAAATCACCCTCGGACAGCCGGTCGAGACGTGCCTGTACCCTGCTCGGTTGAACCGTCTGCGATGTCGCCGGCGTGACGGTGGTGTCGCGTGGCGGGGATGCGGTTGGCGATGGAGTCGTGGTGTCCGTCGCCGTCGCCCCCGCCCTGACCGTCGCTGTCGCCGGCCGCGGCGTGGTCGGTGGCCGAGTCACCGCACCGGGCGTTGGGTTGGGAGAAGGGACTGATGTCGGCGCCGTGATCACCGCCGTTGTCAGAACCGGCGGCGGCGTGCTCGTGGAAACGGGCGGCGAAGCAGGCGTGGACGCGACCGACGCGATCGGGCGTGGGGTCGCGGGACGTGTACCCGTCGCCATGGGTGTGCCAGTCGCCGGCTGCGGCGTGACGGTTGTGACCACGGTCGGGACCGGCGCCGGCGTGGCGGTCGCGTTCACCGTCACGGTTGGGATGGGTGGAGCGGGTGTGGCGCTTGCGATTAGAGTCGGCGCCGGCGTGGCCGTTGGGAGTGGTATGGGTGTGGCGGTCTTGCTCGGGAGCGGCGGGCCGGGGATGACCGCAAAAGACGTCGCGGTGAGGTTGAGTGCCACGGTTGTACCAGCCCGAAAGATACCCGTCTCGCGGGCACGGACGCCGCTGATCGTGAAGGACACGATGTCGCCGTCACGGGCGCAGTCGGTCCGTGTTGCGGCGGACTCAACGTCGAGAATAAAGTTCCCGCCGTTCACCGCGGTCGTCCCGCAAACGGTGGACGCCACCAGCGCCTGCACGATGGTCCCAGAGGGAGCCGGTTGGCGATTCAATGTGACAGTGCCGAAAAAGCGGACTGGCTGCGCCGTTTGAGACGCATCGAGCGGCGCGACGCGCATCACCGGAAACTGTAAGAACAGACCGGCGATAACCGCGGCCGTCAACGTGAGCATAAGGACAAGGGTATGCCTCGGTGTGCGCACGGCGGCCACCTCGTTCTCGACGGCAACACACCCTCGCTCCGGACAAGTCCGTGCGCCCGTCGCATGGACTCCGATTCGCGGGTTGAGCTCACATCAGTCAACGGCTGCACACCAAAAAATGGGAGCACCGCGCTCAGAATGCTGCTCATGCCGGCGATGAGGATGGACCGGCGGGCTGCAGTCGTGGAACAGCGCGACGCGGGAGGCGGCTGGCGCCCGCGTCGCGAGCGATCTCGCGCGATTGTGTCGCACGTCGTGGGGGCCACTCACGGAGGCGAGGGTGAGGTGACGGCGCGGGTGCTTCTTGTCGTCGCCGCGACAATGGGCGGTGGCCGGCTGGGTAGCAGCACGGTCGAAGCCGCCGAAGCTGGTGACCGCTCGTGCCACGCGAGGTCACGCGCGGCCCAGCGCCCAACGTCCTCGGTACACGACTTTGAGGGGGCGCTCGGTGAGGCACGTCACGCGCTTGACGAGGGCGACGCGCCGGTCTTAAACTTGCGCCACTTTGCGCTCCCTTACTAGCGACCCTCAGGAGGCGTGGGCATGAAGCGGCGGGCACTGGTGGTTGTGGTAGTGGTGGTCGCGGCCATGGCCGGCTGGGGAGGCGGTAAGCCACGGCACGCCGAGGCGGTGACGACCTGGCAGTACACCGCGCTGGGCGACTCGCTCGCCTTCGGGCTATGGGCATTTCAAGGGTACGTACCCCGCTATGAGCGGTTGGTTGAGACCGATACCGGTGCGGCGGTCAACCCACTCAACCTGGGAGTCCCTGGCTGGACCAGCACCGACCTGCTTGGAGCCGTCAGGACTAATCTGGCAATGCGCGCCGCCGTCGCCACCTCGCGGGTGGTCACATGGGACATCGGCGGCAACGATTTCCTTGATGCGCGCGGGCAGTACCGCTCCGGCGGCTGTGGCGGCGCCGATAATCAGGACTGTCTCCGCTCCGGCATCGCCACGTTTAAAGTGAATTGGACGGCGATCCTCGGGCAACTTACATCGCTGCGCGCCGGTAGGCCCACCATCTTCCGCACGATGGATATCTACAACCCCTACGTGAACGAGGACCGGGCTCGTGACTCCTGGGCGAACGATGGCGGCCGTACCGACTTCCAGGTGTTCAAGCCCTACCTCGACGAGGCGAATGCCCACATCACCGCCACGGCCACGGCCAGGGGCATCCCCGTCGCGAAAGTCTTTCTCGCCTTCAACGGTCCCGCCGGTGATCATGACCCCAGCGATAAGGGCTACCTCGCCTTCGATGGCCTCCACCCGAACGACCTCGGGCACCGCGTGATCGCCGACCGCTTCCGCGCGTTAGGCTATTCGCCGCTTCGCTAGCGCCGCGCTTCGTGTGCCGGCCGCGGCAGCCGTCGCGGCCGAAGGCAGCGTGGATCAACCCGCCCGCAGCGCAATCTGCAATTGGTGAGTCAACTTGCGCGAGCACTCGCTTACATTAAGTGACATCGTTTCTCAAAGTGGGTCCAGGTGTTGTCACATGGTCACCCCGGGGGTTGGTAGAGGACTGCTGGAGCGGAGACGCAGATGAAAACAGGTCGTAGACGAGTGATATGAGCCAAGTCGTTGGTAGCTCCAGGCATAGGGCTGAATATTCGATATGTGTCGGCGGTCGCCTGATGCTCCTGTATGGACACTAGCGCTGCCGCAGGGACAATCCTCGCTGCGAACGCTGCTGCGGACTCGCTCACGGTCGGCGATACATTATTGCAACCGGCTGCCAGGTAGAGTGTGTCACTCGCCGAGGTACGTTCGTTGCCCTCATGTGTAGAACTGTTGCGCGACAGCAGAAGCATTTCGTCAGTCACAGCAGCGGCGACAGGATCATGACGTATCCACCATGTCGGGGGCCATCCCGGCTGAGGTGCAGCTTCCGCGCCGAACGCCGCTACTCGCCAACCGTCAGTTGTCAGGTGTGTCAGTACGGCCCATCCGGGAATTACCGTAGGTTGAGTAAACAGATAACCTTGCGGGCGATTCCCTCTCGGCATAAATATTAGAAGCTCATAACCTGGACCGACAGGTCGGCGCCGAGAAGCTACTCCCCACTCTTCGGTAGGCGCTCCTGCGAACCATTCAAGGAATTGGTTCCGCTCACTGCGGGCGAACTCGGGCCAGAGCGGGTGCAGGCTATCCACCTCGGACAGCGCCAACGCCATCTGCTGCGCCGCACGGAGGTCGTCCAGGCCAAGGAGTGTTCGATTGTTCCAGATCCATGCTTGCGCTCGGCACAGTCTCCAGTTATGCTCGCTGAGCGACCACACATGTTCAAAATCACCAGATCTTACGCTGGTAAACCAGATGTGTGCCAGATTCCACGCTTCATCAATGAGTGTTATACCTATAGCGGGCGGGTTAATCACGCTTTCCTTTGGCAGGCATTCATCGGCCTTCAACTCACGTAGTTCCGGTTCGATTACAGAACCAGGTGTTCCTCGGTCCTTGATCAACATTTGATAGATCTCGTGCGTGATATCAGCCAATATTTGATCGATTTCCGACTGCTGTCCCGTGGATACAGCATGTGCACCTTCAGGCCGCACCTGCATCTGCTTCAGCCAAGGGGCCAGATCCCAAGCACACGGCTCCACGATAATCGGTACAACGTTTAATCCTTCCTTCTCGCGGCGCTGTAACAGCCGCGGCACTTCCTCCGTGCGGATGAACGATGAACTGAGGAAGGCGGATGTGACAAGGAGTACTGCTACCTTGGCCCTGGCCATAGCGTCTTGAATTTCTTGGTACCAGCGACCACCCGCATCGATTCGTCGGTCGGTCCAAATATCGAGTAGGTCTTGATGCTGCATAACACCAAGGTGCCTCACCAACCGATCTAACCACTCCTTATCCATGTGGCTATAGCTAATGAATATGCTGGGTGTTTGCATAGATGTCTCCCGAATATGGACTCAAGTCCTTATGTGGCGAGCAGCCCATCAGCCAGTTGGGTCGTGCGCTCCTCATCCGTCAGTCATTCGTCGTACAGGTCATTCATGGTGGCGGTGGCGAGGCCGAGGCGGCGGCGGAAGGCGGCGTCGCCACCCGGAGCGCCGTTCGGGGAGGCGGCAGACGGCGGGCCGAAGCGGGCGTAGGATGCGGCGGTGCCGTAATCCTCGGTGCGCACGACCACCGGCATCGGCACGGCGTGGCCGAGGATCAACGCCTGCTGCTTGGTCTCCAGCTTGGCAAGCACGGCCCGCAGCTCGCGGGCGCCGGAGACGCCGCCGAGCACGGCGTCGATGTCCTTCTCGTTGTCGAGGAGGCAGGTGATCTTGGTCGCGATCTGCGACAACACTTCGTCGTCGATCGCCGAGGGGCGCTGGTCGATCACCAACAGGGTGACGTTGTACTTACGCATCTCGCGGGCGATCTCCCCGAAGATCGTTTGCTTCGCCACGTTCGGGCTGAGGAACTTGTGCGCCTCCTCGATCGTGATGATGAGGTGCGGTGGATCCTCGCCCTGGCCGCCCATCCGTGCCTCGGTGCGGCGGCGGTACTCCTCGTGGATACGGCGGGTGAGCACGTTCGCCACCAGCATGTAGGAGGGTAGATCATTCCCATACTTCCCAAACTCCAGCACGACATTCCGGCCGCCCAGCACGTACTTGAGGATGGTCTGCACGCTGTCCGTCCCGCCCGATTCGACCATGAACGACTTGTCGCGCGTCAGCCGGATCAGGCCCCGGCGGAGGTTGACGATTGATGCGGGGTGGATGCCAAGGCCGCGCAGCGCGTCTTCCATCTCCTCCTCGTTCTCGTTCAGATCGAGAGTGGCGCGCAGCCAGTTCTTTTGTCCGAAGCGCTTCTGTAGTCCATACGTCGCCTCGACGGCGTTCGCGGTCAGATTGAGTGTCTCCTGAAGGACGGCGATGTCTTCCGGCTCGATGTCCTCGTAACGGATCGTGACCGTCGCGTCGATCGGCACCCCGCGCCGGCGTGAACTCTGCTCGTCCAACGTCAGCACTGTGATGGCGCTGCCCATCAATTGCTTGAGTCCTTTGACTTCTCCTCCGCCACCCTCGAAAGTGCCCTTCCAGCCGTACTCGTTGTGCATATCGAAGATCAGGTTGACGGATCGCTTCTTCGGGTCGCGTTGGGCGCCGGATTTCTGGATGATGTGCGCCAGCACATGCCGCGTCAGGAAGGTCTTTCCGGTGCCGCTCTTGCCGAAGACGCCGTTGGAGCGCTCGATGAAGCGGTCGTAGGCGAGACAGACCTTCATCTCCATGTCGAGCGGCGAGCCGATCACGAAGTGGGTATCGGCGTCCTCATCGCCGAAAATCTGGGCCATCTCCTCGGCGGTGGCGTCGCGCACCTCGGAGAAATGTGATGGCACCGTCTTGACCGGCTCCGGTGTCGCGCCGGCCGCGTCGGTCACGCGCAGCATCGGCATGACCTTCAGCACCGCGAAGGCGGCCGTGCCGGCGAACACCTCGCGCAGAAAGTCGTCGTCCGGTTGCGGCGGCGCCCGCAGCACTGCGTCCGAGGCGGCGCGCAGCTCGATATCGGTGATCATGCCGAAGAACTTGTGCCCGACGGTTTCGATGGTGACGTATCGCCCCGCCGCCAGGTCCTCGACCGAGCGATCGGCCGTCAACCGCACGTCCAGCCCCTTCGTCAGTGAACCGCCGACCACCGAGCCGAGCCGGCCGGGATGGATCAGCGACGTTGGGGACAGCGGAGCGGGTTGAGCGCCGTTGGTGTGGTTCATGCGTCTGCTCCATGGCGTTCAATGCGACGGCGGCGTGTGCGGTCGCGCGGGCTGGAACTCGCCAATGAACCGGCTTCCGCCTGCCGCACGCGCTCTCTGGCAGAGGAAGCAGGCAGCCGTGTCATGGCTCTCATATCCGCGCATTGCTGGCCCCCACGCGGCCGGGGCGCACGACACGCCTCACGGCCGCACCCGGCCGAGGATGGCGATCAGTCGCTCCGGTTCGGTCGCCAGCTCGCCCGCGAGGCCGCGACCGGCGCGGACGAGGAAGGCGCGCGGGTCCGGCTGGAGCGCGGCGGCCCGGCGCAGACAGGCCGACATCACTTCGTCCGCCAGCGGCCCGGTGGCGAGCAGCAGCCCGAAGAAGTCGAACCGCTCGAAGAATCGCGCCGACTCGTCGCTGTCGCACTCCCGCACCCGCGCGTACATCCGCGCCGGCGCGTCCGGCAGGTGGTGACGCACGCCCCGCGCATCGGCATGGCCGGCGACGACTGCCTCGAAGGTCGTGTGCAACAGCGCCGGAATCTGTGGGTTCTGCGCCAGAACCGCCGCCCGGTCGTCGCCGGGCTGTCCGCGAGGAGTGAGCGGCCGGCCGGGATCAATGCCTTGTGTACGGACATCAGCCACCACGCCGTAGATCGGCGGTCCGCCGTCGATCACGGTGACCAACGCCCCCAGCGGCGGGGCACAATCCAACTCGTGGCACGAGCACATGAAGCGGGAGATGGTTGATTCGAGCACACGCCCGACAGTCGCGAGGCTAGACGAGAGCGGCTGGGGCGTCGTTGCCAGGTTCATGAATGCTCCTTATAGGACAAACCGCGCCAGACGCATGCCGTGTGGATCCATGCCGGAGATACGCCCGGATCCTCACCCATGGCTATCGACCCCGTGTGTTGCACGTATGCGTCACTCCCCCGTGCGCGCTCGCTCGTTATCTCCCGTTCGGCGCCTTCTGCCCGCTCCCGCCTAAATCCCCCGCAGCCGTTTGCTGCGCGCCTTGGCCGAGCCGCCGGTGGTGCCGCCCTGCTCCAACTCGCGTTCGAGCAGGGCGGCGAAGGACTGTCGGTCGACCGTGGTGATCACGGCCTGCTCATGCGCCTCTTGCAGGACGACCGGATATCCCGGACCCTTGCGGCACTGGTCGAGTAACACGGCATGCAACAGCTCCACTTGTTCCGGGTCGTTGGCGGCCCACAGCGGCAGCTCGACCCGCGCCACCTCGTCGTCGAGCCGCAGATAGAAGAACGCGACCGTGTGTCCCTCGGCCTCGTACCACGGCATGGTCGTCGTCTCGCCCGGCCGTAAGAACGCCTTCGACCGCGCTTGAAAGAGGGCGCTGCGCTCGCCCGGCGCCAGCACCGCGCGGAACAGCTCCGCATCCGTGCCCAACCCGACCGCGTCACACGGACGCTCCGGCCGGCTCAGCCCTGGACAGCGCGTGCAGGCGACATCGTCCATCGGACACGCCGCCGCGCGTAGTGCATGGACGACATCAGCCGTGCCCGCCGCGCTCGTATACGCGCCGAAGGCCAGCGACCGGCCCGTGGCCAGCGCACGGAGCGCGTTCAGCGCCGGCAACAGCCCGCCCTCGCCCCGAATCAGCCGCTCGCGCAGGCGCCGCGAGATCGGCGCCTGCGTCACGTTCCACAGGCCGAGGTTGCCGTCGAGCAGCGCCACTTGCGGCAGATCGCGCGGCAGGTCCGCCGTCAGCTCGGCCAGCAGCGCCAGCTCACGCACGCCGCGCAGCAGGCTCAGGACCTCGCCCCGGATGACATCCTCGCGGCTGGCATCCTCCTCGTCGCGCTGGATAAGCGTCATCGTCGAGGGCTGAAGCTCGGCGCGGCTGTCGAGCACCGGCGCCAGCGGCACGCCGTAGAAGATGCCGGACCACCCGAGATTGAGCACGTAACAGCCGGCGGCGGCGTGCCGGTCGACATCGATGTGGGAGCCATCCACGGCCAGCGCCGTGTAGGACGCGGGCGGCGGCGGCGCGGTGTAGCCGGTATCGACGCGCTCGTTCAGCGGTAATGCCAGCGGCCAGCGCGTCTGCGCCGCCTGCACCCGCGCCGTCCACGCGGCCGGGTCCCCGGCCTGCCTGGCGAGCACCGCTCGCGCTGCCTGAAGCCGCTCACGTCCTCGCGACCGCTCCGCCCCCAACCGCCCCAGCAGCGCCGGCATCTGCTCCGCGACCCGTACGAGATCAAGAGTCATGGCGGGCCACCCTTCGTGTGGCGGTGATGGGTGATGGGTAGGGGGTGTTGGGGCCGGGGCGCGGCGGCCGGCGGACTATCCGTCGTCTATGCTATCCGCGCCCGGTGGAGTTCAGTACGCCTCCCCAGACTCGCCCTCCGCGTCTCCCAATACCCAACACCCCCTACCCATCACCCACCCCGCAGTACGCGCTCATCGCCGGTGCGGCGGGTGAGGCCGCGCTGGTCGAGGTGTTCGAGGAGCGCTTGGGCGTATTTGCGGCTGGCGCCGAACATGTCGCGTACCTGGGCCAGTGTGACCGTGCCCTCACGTCCGAGATGGTCCACGATCCGGTCCACCATTTCGGTGTATGCTCCCGCCTCGAACACCACCCCGTCGGCCACGGCCGCGACCGTGCCCTGTTCGATCAGGTAGGCCAGCAGTTCCGGCGGCGGCACGCGCTCCGGCGTCGGGGCGAAGCGGTTGGCCGTGAGGGCGCGCAGGAATGTCTCCACCTCGCGCGTCTGCTCGGCGCTGAGCGTGACCACGCGGCCGGGAGGCGCCACCAGCGCTCCCGCCTCGATCAGGCCACCGGTCGCGATCCAGCGGGCGAGCACCTCATTATAGGGACGTGTCGCCAGACCCAGCCGGCTTTTGAGTTCCTCCTTCGGCATGCCGGAGCGCAGCGGGTGGTCGCGGAAGAACACGATGAAGGCGGCCGTCGCCCGCTCCCACAGCCGTTCGAAGCCGGGAGTGGTGTACAGCAGTGTCGTGCGTTGGGGTGGAGCAATGTTGCCCAAGGCCACCACCCGCCCGGCATCGACCAATGTCTGCACCACCGCGCCGGTATCGGCCTCGCCCGTCTCGGTCTGCTTGCCCAGCGTGGCGATATCCGCCGGCTCCAAGCGGCCGAGCAGCGCGAAGACCGCCTCCTCGGGCGATCCCTGCGCCAGCGTGGTCAGCGAACCGATCGTGCCCTGATCGAACCGGCGATGACGCTTGGCGCGCGTATCGACCACCACACCGCCGGCCAGTGTCTCGTTCGGTGAGCGGATCACGTAGCCGTCGCCCTTGACCACGGCCAGCGGCTCGACGAACCGCATCTGCGCCCAACCGCTCTCGCCCGCTTTCAATTCGTCGCGGTCGAGCAGCCGGATCTTTGCCTCGACCTCGGCCGCGCCGCTGTGAAAGGTCACGGTCGCGTTGTGGCGGACGGGGTGCGACAGATCAGCCACGGCCGTGAGCGTCACATCGACCGCGATCGCGGGGCGCAGCCAGCCGGCGGTTGTCAGCACCTGGCCGCGATGCAGGTCGTCTACTGCCAGGCCGGTGAGATTGACGGCGGTACGGCTGCCGGGGCGGGCGGTCTCGACCTTCTGTTGGTGGGTCTGCAAGCCGCGCACGCGTGAGCGCAGGCCGCCGGGTACGATCTCGACCTCTTGGCCGGCGCGCAGTGAGCCGTCGATCAGCGTGCCCGTGACCACCGTGCCGAACCCGGCGATCGTAAAGGTTCGGTCGATCGCCAGCCGGGGGCGGCCGATGTCGCGCTTCGCGGGCGTCTCCGCCAGTTTTGCCTCGACGGTACGGAGCAACTCGTCCAAGCCGGCGCGCGTATACGCCGAACAGGGAACGACCGGCGCGCCGGCCAGCGTGGTTGGCGCGAGCACCTCCTCCACATCCGCGACGACCAACTCCAGCCACTCCGGATCGACGAGGTCCATCTTGGTGACGGCGACGACGCCGGCCCGGATGCCGAGCAGATCGATGATCGCGAGGTGCTCCCGCGTCTGCGGCATGACGCCCTCGTCGGCGGCCACCACCAGCAGCGCGAGGTCGATGCCGCCGACGCCGGCGAGCATGTTCTTGATGAACCGCTCGTGACCGGGCACATCGACAATCGACACCTCCTCTCCCCCCGGCAGCGTGAGCCAGGCGAAGCCGAGGTCGATCGTCATCCCGCGCGCCTTCTCCTCCTGAAGGCGGTCGGGATCGATGCCGGTGAGGGCCTGTACCAGCGTCGACTTACCGTGATCGACGTGGCCAGCGGTGCCGATGACATGCACGGGGCTGCCTTTCGACTTGTCCGGGGAAACGGCCCGGCCTACCGCGCCGCGTCCGGGTCGTGAATGATGACCGCCGGGAGCGAACGCGCGGTGTCAGCACAACTCGTGCGGATTTTAGCACGTATGTCTTATCGGTGAGGACATGTTTATGTCGCTGCACGGACCCGCGTTCGGCGCGTCCATCTGTATCATACGGGGGCCGGACGCGGGGTCAGGGACCGCGTGCTACCCCACCCCGTCCCCCGGCGATTATTTCAGGTTCGGAGGATGCCGTGCCGCGCGTCGGACTGCACCATGACTCTCATCACACCGCCCACGATGTGCCGGGCCATCCCGAGACGCCGGCCCGCGTCGAGGCGATCCTCGCCCGGATCGCCGAGAGTGGACTCGATCAGGTGACGAGGCCGGTCGCCACCCGCGCGGCGACCGAGGTCGATCTGTTGCTGGTGCACACCCCGGCGTTGGTGGAGGCGGTGCGGCGCGCGGATACGAGCGGCGGGGCGTGGCTCGATGCCGATACCGCCGTGCTGCCCGGTTCCTACGACGCGGCGGTCCGCGCAACCGGCGGCGCTCTCGAGTCGGTGGACATGATTCTCGACGGTGCGCTCGATGCGGCGTTCTGCGTCGACCGCCCGCCCGGTCACCATGCCACGCCGACGCGGGCGATGGGCTTCTGCCTGTTCAATCAGGCCGCGATCGCCGCCCGGCATGCGCTTCGCCGCCACGGGCTGGCACGGGTGGCGATCGTCGACTTCGATGTGCATCACGGTAACGGTACACAGGACGCCTTCTATGCCGATGGCGACGTGTTGTACAGCTCGCTGCACGAGTACCCGTTCTATCCCGGCACCGGCCACTGGCGCGATACCGGCGAGGGCGATGGATGGGGTTCCACCGTCAATCTCTCGCTCCCGGCCGGCAGCGGTGACACCGAATATCTCGCCGCCTTCGATCAGGTGGTGCTGCCCGCCGTGCGCCGGTTCGCACCGGAGTTCCTGATCGTCTCCGCTGGATTCGATGCGCATCTCGCCGACCCTCTCGCGAGTATGACGGTCAGCCAGGCAGGGTACGAGGGCATGGCGCTGCGTCTCGCGGCGGCAGCGGCGGAGTTGTGCGACGGCCGCCTGCTGTTCGTGCTCGAGGGCGGCTATCGCCTGGAGGCGGTCGCCCGCGCGGCCGAGGGCTGCCTGCGCGTGCTGCTGGGCGAGTCGCCGCGGGAGACGCCGCCGGCGAACCTGCCGCTGCGCCCCGACGTGGCGCGACTGCTGGATGAGGCGGGGCGGCTTCATGGGTTGTAGAAATACCTAACCCCCGACCCCCTCCCCTGCATGGGAAGGGGGAGACAAGGCGGAAGGTGTACGAGCGAAGAGCGAGACGGTGGTTCCCCTCCCCTTGCAGGGGAGGGGCTGGGGGAGAGGTCAGTCGCGGGCCGGGCCGGCGTCTCGCCGAGTCATCAGTGGAGGTGTTTCGCCACGGCGGCGCAGAACTGCTCCGTCGTCGCCGCACCGCCCTGATCGGGTGTTAGCGCTCGCCCCTCGGCATACGTGCGCGTCACGGCATTGTCCAGGCGGCGGGCCTCGTCGTGGTAGGCGAGGTAGTCGAGCATCAGCACGGCGGAGAGGATGGTCGCGGTCGGGTTGATCACATGCCGGCCGGCGATGTCGGGGGCGGAGCCATGCACGGACTCAAAGTAGGCATAGCTGGCGCC
>JBBQJF010000032.1:0-24144 GCA_038325665.1 Dehalococcoidia bacterium
TTTAGCCCCCAGCGCCGGCGCACCTCCAGAGGGATGGTGATCTGGCCCTTCGAGCTAACGCTACTCTGAAAGTCTCGCATGGTTGGGCCTCCATCCTTCGGCACTACCGATTCTATACGTTTGATCAATTTCGGTCGCGAGCGATCGCCCGCTCGACGGTGCTCGCCGGATGTGCACCCTCCGATCAGACGGCGTCCATGCCTGGATGGCCGCGGGCGTACGCCAATAACTAACCGATCACGATCATGGTCGATGCGATCCGCGGCTTCTTCCTCGACGGGTCGGCCGGTGCAGACGGCTGGCTGGCGCTCGCCTGGTGCGCCGGCATGATCGCCGTGTTCATGCCGCTCTCGGTGACGGTCTACCGCCGCCGCACGGGGGGATGAGACGGGCGCGGGCACACTCCAACACCCACACGGATCAGCGTGGCGAGCCGGCACAACGCGACGCGGCGGACGCGGAGATCACCACCGGAGGTCACGGCAACGTGTCGATCTGAAACACGCCGGCGGACTCAATCGACGTTAGGAATCGGCCGGGGTCCTCTGGTAGCTTCTCCAAGAAGAGCGCCAGCACCCGCCGGTCCGGGTGGTCGAGGAAGGCCATCGAGGGAACGAGAACACCCGCTGCCGAAGTGGTGTGCCGGAGGAAGCCCGCGGTCGCACGAGCGATGCCAATGTCAAGGAAGCAATAGGGCGCGTTCGCCAGCGAGAGCCCTTCCCACACGCGCTTATCACGTAGATCGATCACACCATCGATCTCCACATGCATGGCGTACACCTGTCTCGCCACCAAATCACGGCGGGCTTCAGGCGGGAGATCGGTGCGCAGGTGTCGAGCGAACTCTCCCAACGCCACCGCAATATCGCTCGCCAGGTAGAGAGTCGCTTCTCCCGCGAGGTTCCAGCGATTGTTGGACGCGCGGCCGGCGAACCGGAAATCAAGCACACCATACGGCGAACCCACCGGGACGTGACGATAGGTAACACCGGACCAGGGGACGACATGGTCGTCCAGCGTCATCAGTAACCGAGGCCCTCATACTCCGCGGCAAGCTGACCTATCACACGTTCTGCCTCGCCGGCTTCGATCAATTGCAGGGCGCTCCGGCCACCAAACACCGGCATCGGGAGTGTCACGAAGCGCTGAAACCCCTCGGGCATCCACACGATCTGACCAAGAACGACGATCTCGTGCAGCTGCGCCAGCCGAGCACGCGCCGTCCGGCTGGCAGGAAGCTCCTCGCGCGCTTCCCACCGTTCGATCGTCTTTGCGCTCACGTCCAACAGGCGTGCCATGCGTTCACGAGAGATGTGCAGGGCTTTTCGCAACTCGCGAACATCGGGAGGCGCGATTGATGTCGGGTGTGTAACCATCACGGGCGCTCCTCTTCGCACTGATCGTAGAACCGTTCGCGACAATTGTCGAGACATTCGGGACGAAGAGGAGCGATTGTTCGGTCGCCGCGCCGGAATGAGGGGCGGGTGTGCGGACGTTGGTGAGTTGAGCCGTGCTCGCTGGTCGCCGGCGCCAGGGGACCGGAGGGCCGGTTCGTGACGAAACGTCTACGCCGGCGCGGGTTGGCCGGCCGTGGCTGCCGCGGGCGCCTCGCCGCGACGGTACCGGGGAGCGAGGAGGAAGACGGCGGTAATCACGACCGCGATCACCGTGCCGGCGAGTGCAACCGTCACCGGCGCGCCGATCGCGTCGGCCGAGCGGCCGAGCGGCACCGAGGCGATTGGCATGCACGACCACGAGAGCATGTACACGCTCATCACGCGGCCGTAATAGCGCGGCTCTGTCCGGGCCATCAGCATCGTGTTGTTGAGCGACATGAAGAAGTTGGCGGTCAGGCCGACCGCCATCAATGCCAGCAGCGCCACCGCCGGCAGGCGCGCCAAGGCAAACAGCACCAGGCTGACGCCGAACCCGCCACCCATCAGCAACTGCACCAACGCCTGACGGCGCATGCTGGGCAGCGAGGCCACGACCAGCGACCCGGCCAGCGCGCCGATCCCAACCGCCGCCGAGAGCATACCCAGGCCGGTCGCGCCGATATCCAGCACCTTCGGCCCGGCGAATACGGGCAAGAAGGTTTGATACGGCATGCCCAGGCAGGTGACGACGAACGCCAGCACCAACAACATGCGGAGGGAGCCGTCGCTGAGCGCGTAGCGCACCCCATCGCGCAGATCGGCGAGGGGGGAACTCGGTCGGTCCCGCTTCATCGGAAGTCCCGGCACGGACAGCCGCACGATCGAGAGGACGACCAGTACATAGCAGGCGGCAATCAGATAGAACACCCCCGACAGCCCGAGCGCGGGGGTAGCGATCAGCATACCCGCCAGCGCCGGCCCGAAGATGCGCGTGAAGTTCATGCCGGCGTTGTTGAGGGCGACGGCGTTCATCAGATGTTGGGGGCCGACGATCTGCGGGATGAACGCCTGCCGGGCCGGCATGTTGAAGGCGAAAACGCTGCCTTGCGCGGCGCCAAGCAGGTACAGGTGCCAGACTTGGATCGCGCCGCTGTGCACCAACACCGCGGTCGCCAGGGCGATGAGGCCGGTGCAGGTCTGCGTGATGGTCAGCAGGCGGCGCTTGGGCACACGATCCGCGACCACCCCGCCGAACAGCCCGAGCGCGAGTTGCGGCAGCCCCATCGCCATCCCGACCAAGCCCAGCACGGTGGCGCTGCCGGTCAGTTCATAGGCGAGGTAGCCCTGGGCGATCATCTGCATCTGCATCGCCGAGAACGCGGCCAGCATGCCCAACCACATGACGCGGTAATCGCGTACGCCCAGCGCGGCGAACGTACCCAGCCGGCGCTTGCCCACGGACCCGCTGTCATGTTCCCCGATCTCTGCCGTCACCGTGTTGATCGCCGTGCCCCCTGCCATACCGCACCGTCCCATGCATCACTACCGGAACTATACACCTTCCGCATACGGATTATCAAACGCATCGAAACGATCAAGCGGCCGGCGATCAGCCTGAATCGATGGCCGACCGTGCTGGGAGGAGGGGTAGGTAGGTGCGATAGTTGTATGGGGTCGTGCGTGCCCCGCGGCACGCCACCGGGCAAGGAGAACGAAGCCGTGCCCGACGGCCCAACACCTACCACCTATTTTCAGGGAGGACAACGTGAAAACGGTCCTGATCACGGGCGCCGAGGGCAACATCGGCACGCGGCTGCGGGCCAACCTCGCCGGCCAGTATACGTTTCGCGCGCTGACACGAGAGCCGGTGGACGGGCTAGAGTCCACGGTCGCGGACATCGCCGATCTCGATGCGATCACGCCGGCCTTCAGTGGCGCCGATGCCGTGGTGCATCTGGCGGCGTCGGTGTCGGTTGACTCCGCGTGGGAGGATGTGCTCCACGACAACCTGATCGGGACATACAACGTGTTCGAGGCGGCGCGCCGCGCGGGCGTCTCTCAAGTCGTGTTCGCCAGCTCCAATCACGCGGTCGGCATGTTCGAGGCCGAGGCCAGCCCCGAGCTGTACCGTCGTGGCGCGGGCGTGATGGTCGATCACCGCGTTCCTGTCCGCCCGGACAGCCTCTACGGTGTGAGCAAGGCGTACGGTGAGGCGCTTGGGCGGTACGTCAGCGAGCAGTACGGGTTGCGTGTCTACTGCCTGCGGATCGGCTCGGTGCTGCGCGACGACGACCCCCGCTCCGAGCGCATCCGCACCGGCCCCGACCGGCCGGGATTGCCGCCGATGAACGACGAGCAACGGTTACGCCGGTTCGCCGCGACGTGGATGAGCCACGCCGACCTCGCCGGCCTGGTCGACGCCTGTCTGCGCGCCGGCCACATTCGCTTCGGCATCTACTACGGCGTCTCCGACAACCCCTACCGCTTCTGGAGTCTGGACAACGCCCGCGCCGACCTCGGCTGGTGGCCGCGCGATGCCGCGCCGCCGGTCGCGGATTGAGCGTCGCCTATCTCACGCGAGAGAGGCCGCGATCACGGGCGCGGGCGGCGGACAGCAGCGAATAGTCGCGGCCGTTCAAGTGGCGAAGCACCGCGATCACGGTCGCGAGATGATGGAGATGGAGGCGGTACACCGAACCGACACGGCTCGACTCGACGCGGTAGAATGAAGCCGCGGTGCGGGGCGTGCCGGCGACGAGTTGGAGACCACGATGACGACGATTGCCGGCTCGTTGCCGATGGTGACACGGGCCGACCAGGTGTCGGGACCGGCCCAGGGCGGCTGGACCTACGAGGACTACGCCGCCCTGCCCGACGACGGCAACCGCTACGAGGTGATCGACGGAGTACTGTACCTCATGCCAGGTCCGAGCAGCGTCCATCAGTCCGTGCTCTCCTGGTTCGTGTATTACTTGATGACGCATGTGCAGGTACGCGGCCTCGGACGGGTGTTCGCGGCGCCGCTGGACCTGCTCTTGCCGGACGCGCGCCCGGCCCAGCCCGATATCATGGTCGTGCTCGCCCCCAAGCTGCACCTGATCACCGAGCGCGGCATCGAGGGACCGCCCGACCTGGTGGTCGAGATCGCCTCGCCCGGTACGCGCACCCACGACCGGGGCGCCAAGCTGCTCGCCTATGCCCGCGCGGGGGTGCCGGAGTACTGGCTGGCCGAGCCGTCCGATCAGACGGTCGAGGTGCTGGCGCTGGAGGCGGGCGCCTACCGCTCGCTGGGGGTGTTCACGGGCGCGGCGACGCTGCCCTCGCGTGTCCTCCCCGCCTTTCCCGTGCGTGTGGAGCAGTTCTTCGCCTGAGCTATCCCTCCCTACCAGGTCCCCGGCCACGCGACGGACGGGCGCGGCTGTCTGGGAATCTCCGCGCCTTCAGGTAGTCAACGCTCGCAACAATACCGGTGTGCGCAACGCACGAGTCGCGGACGAGGCGCGACCGCTCCCACGATCATCTCAGCGACGCGACGGCTCGTCCAGCGGCGCGGAGGCCCCGCTCGGTCAGTTAATGCGCCGCTCGCGGCCCTGCCAGTACGGCTCGCGCAACTCGCGCTTGAGGATCTTGCCGGACGGATTGCGCGGTAGCACATCGATGAAGTCCACCGAGGTGGGGCACTTGAAGCGCGCCAGCCGCTCGCGGGCACAGGCCATGATCGACTCCGCGGTCGGGTCGGTGTCCGGCCGGCGCACGACGATCGCCTTCACCGTCTCGCCCCATCGTTCGTCCGGCACACCGATCACGGCGACGTCGGCGATATCCGGGTGTTCGGAGAGGGCGTTCTCTACCTCGATCGGGTACACGTTCTCACCGCCCGAGACGATCATGTCCTTCACGCGGTCGGTGAGAAAGACGAACCCCTCCTCGTCGATGTACCCCGCGTCGCCGGTCTTGAACCAACCATCGGGGGTGAAGGCGTTCGCCGTGTCCTCGGGCCGGTTCCAGTAGCCTGTCATGTTCTGTACCGAGCGCGTCCACAGTTCACCGACATCGCCGCGCGGGCGCTCCTGCCCGGTGACGGACTCCACGACCCGCATCTCGACCCACGGGTAGGGCCGGCCCGCCGAACGCAGCAGCCGGGCACGCGGCCCCTCGGGGTCATGGTCGGCCGCGTCAAGTTGAGTGATCGCCCCGGTTGTCTCGGTCAGCCCATACACCTGGATGAAATCGCAACGGAATGTCTGCATCGACCGCAGCAGCACCTCATTGGTGATCGGTGACGCGCCGTAGACAATCGAACGGATGCTGGAGTAATCGCCGTCCGCCGCGCCGGGCATCGCGAAGAGGAATTGGAGCATTGCCGGGACGAACAGCGCGTTGGTAACGCGATGCTGCTGGATGGCGGCCAGCACCTCTTGTGGGATGAAGTCGCGAAACAGCAGCGAGTGGCAGCCGTTCCACATGCCGCACAGCGCCCAGCCCGACCCACCGATATGGAACAGCGGCATCGCCACGACGTTGACCGAGGTCGCGTCCAGGCTCCACATCGGCGAGACGTACGGCACCAGCGCGCCGAGATTGCGGTTGGTCAGCATCGCTCCCTTGGGCATCCCGGTCGTGCCGGAGGTGTAGAGCTGCATGGCGACATCGCTGGGCGTGGTGGGTACCGCGGGATCATCGGCCGGGTGGCGTGCGACCCAGGCGTCATAGCTCTCGTGACGCGGGTGCGCGCCGATCACGATGATCTTGGACACGCCACGCAGGTCGCCCTCGATCTCGTCGAGGTGTGTGAGGAAATCAGGGCCGACGAACAGGACTTTCGCCTGGGCGTCATTGATGATGTAGGCCATCTCGCGCGGCGCCAGCCGCCAGTTGACGGCGACGTTGATCGCGTTGACCTTGCCGCCGCCGAACAACGCCTCGAAGTACTCGGGGCCATTCTTGTCGAGGAAGGCGACATGCTCTTGCGGCTGCACGCCCTCCGCGAGCAGCCCCCGCGCGACTTGATTCGAGCGCGCGTCCATCTCCGCGTAGGTGATGCGGCGCTCGCCGTACGTGATCATCGGGCTGTCGCCGCGCTCCCGCGCGTGCCCGCGCACGATGTCCGCGAGTGTCCACTCCATGGGTATGCTCCTCTCCTTGGGCCTAACTACCCTCCGGCCCACCTAACCCCCTCGCCCCCGTCCCCGCGAGGGAAGGGGGAACACCTCATTCCCTCGCCCCTTCCCCGCGGGGAAGGGGGAATAGCTCTGTGGCTGCTGGTGGGGGCTGCCAGTCATGTGCACCTCCCCTGAACCTGGGGAACTCGCGCGGTTCCCGAACCCGTGGGAAGGGCCACGGGGATGCCCTCCCATTCACCCCCTTCCCTTGCAGGGAAGGGGACCGTGGTGCAATGAAGCCCGCGCACCCCACGCTATGGAGAAATCACTCACCCCCTTCCCTTGCAGGGAAGGGGGCCGGGGGGTTAGGTCGTCTCCCACATGAGGGTGCACTCGCGATCCTACATACGAAGCGGCGGGTAATAGTTCTCGGCGCCGGTCTTCCGCACATCAGTCAGCCAGTCGGAGTCGTAGAGGTCGGTCGGTCCCTGGTCGGGGTCGGCTAGCTTCCAGGCCTGACGCTTGTACGTCCAGTTCTCCGGCTGGAGGCGGTGGGCCTCGCGCCAGTGCGCCGCGGCGAGATCCGCGCGCCCTGTCCGGTACAGATGCTGACCCAACTCGAAGTGGGCGGCGGCGGTTGCCTCGTCGATCCCGCGCGGGCCGCTCTGCTCCAGCACCTCATCAGGTGTCAGCGCGTAGCGGCTGTCGCGGCCATGTTCGACCCAGTCACGCAGGGCAGCGACGTACTTCTCCGGCTCGGTGCGGATCTTGCGGGCCTCCGTGAACACTTCGCGCATGTGCAGCGACAGATCCGCGGGCAGCGGCCCGCCGGCGCGGGGGGACGGGCGCGGGGCGTGAGCAGGCTCGGCCGGGCGGACGATCATCCCCTCTTCATCGATCCACACGCCGTTGGGCACATTGATGATGCCGAACAGTTCGTCCACCACATGCGCCTCATCGATCAGCGAGGGATGTTCGGGCCGTGCCCGCTCGATCCAGGAGCGGGCGGCCTCGGCGCCGCCGGTATCGAGGGCGACGGTGACGATCTCCAGGCCGCGCGGGTACAGCTCGCTGCGCAGGGCCTGCCACACGGGCAGGTCCATCCGGCAGCCTCACCATGAGGCCCAGGCGACGAGCAGCACCTTCTTCCCGCGCAGCGAACTCAGGTGGAACTCGTTGCCGTCGAGGTCGGGCAACGTCAACTCGGGTGCCCGCGCCGTGGTGAGGACGCGTCCGCCTGCCTCCGGCCCCAGGCTCCAGAGGCCGGCGGCCTCGTCGTGGATCAGCGGCATCCCCAGCCGCTCGGCCAGCACCCGCGTGTCCACCCGGCCGCCGGCGACCGCGCCCTCGGGCAGCGGCACACAGATATCACCCTTGCAGGCGCCCTCGGGCTTGAGCGCCCAGCCGGTGCGCCGTGCAAGCTCGGCCGGCTCGATGCGCAGCGATGTGAGGATCATGGGACACCCTCCTTCGAGAATACCTCGCCCCCGACCCACCTAACCCCCCGACCCCCTTCCCTGCAAGGGAAGGGGGAGTGAGTGTTCCTTGTCGGAGGTAACCATAGGTCTTGAGCAACTCGCGTGACCACGCGGGAATTGTACTGTTCCCCAACGATTCCGAAGGTCTCCGGGAGGCCGGCACGCCACGCGGCCCCCCCGAGGGCCGCACGAAGGCTCGGTCCACAAGCCTCCCGGCGGTAGCGTATGCAGATTCAACTGTCAGCAGCGCCCCACCGGCGCAAGGGCTGCTCCTTGGCGATCGTTCAGGCCGCCAAACTTATTGTTGCCCAGACGGACGGAAAGCGAAACCTACTGTCGCAGGCAACCGGGCCGCCGGGGGCGTCTTACGTCCACGCCGCCGCCGCGCCACTGACGCCATGCCCCAATGTCGCGGGTTCGGGCGCTGCTCACTGTACGTGCCATCCCCGTGCGCGTGGATTGGTTCGCGAGCACGTTCAAGAGTTCCCCGGCATCATCCACGCTATGGGGCCACCGGGAGCAGGCGCACACGACAGCACCACAGTAATGGCAATACCTTACCCCTTCACTATGGTCGTGATTGAACCGGGTGACTTCACTCGCACGGGCTTTCCAACGAAACACGAGCTGCGCTGGATCGTTATCTTGGTTGCCGGTGGCCCCCATCTATCCGCATCGAGGTACAGCATGACCCACTCGCCCGCGTCGTTCGTTACCACCGCACGCGCCATCGCTTTCGCCGCCGCCGTGTTCGCCTTCACACCCGCGATACCGCTCACGGTAGCCCAGCCATTAGCGCCGCCCCCGCCGCATGGGCAAGCCGCTCTGAACTTGGGTGAGCCTCGGCGGTGCATTCCCGAATCGGGTCAACAGATATGCGACCCGGTCCGCACTAGATTGTGGCAGGGTGATGCCGAGGCCTGGGCCGCACAAGGGATCAGTGACCCAGATGGCCGCTTCGACGAGACGGTCGTGCTGCGAGTGCGGTCAGGAGATCCGGCCGCGATCAGCAACATTGCCCGGTTGCTCGGGACACCCTACCTGAAGGTGACGCGCGTGCGATTCGTCGAGGACGAATTCGTGGAGGTGACGAACCTGGGCGGGGGGCCACAGGATATGACGGGGTGGTCGCTTCGATCGCCCGCCCGGTCTCAGTTCAACGGCGTCTTCCCGTTCCCATCGGATACGGTGCTGCGACCGGGCGAGCGCTGCACGCTCTACACGGGGCCGCAGCGTAACAGCCCGCCAGGTGTGTGCGAATGGCGCACGTACTCCGTGCGTCTCCCACCCGGTGGATGGTGGCCGGACGACGCCGGGGAGGTGGTGCTGTTCTACGATGCGCTGGGCCTGCCGGGCGATGATACGTTCTACCGCGCTGACCCGAACAACCAACCCCCGCCACCGAATCTGCGACTCGTGGACGTCAGTCTGGAGCGGTAGTAGGGGTGGGGCTCGCTCGATTACACCGGCCACGGCAGCACTGATACGATGTTCGCGTGGGAGGGCCGATATTGAACCGTTGGCTAAAGACGGGGATGCTCCTTGCCATCGGTGTTGCGATCGTGGGCATCGTGCTCCACGGCGGCGGTGAGGTGACGCACCTGGCCGCACAGGTACCCACCACACCCACCCCGGTTCCCTGCCCGCCCGGGTGCCCGATCCCCGGCACCGCCCAACTCCCACCCGGCGGCTACCTTAACTTCTCCGACCCGGTGCCGACCGTGCCTCCGGGGGCCACACCGCCGTTAAGCGGTGGGCAGCGCATGGTGGCGATCACGAATGAATCAGATGCGCCGGCCACGGTCGCGTTCGACGGACGGACGGTGACCGTCACCACACCGGCCGGCTCAGCCGTGCGTGCCCTCCGGCCGTTCGGCGTGGATTGCACGGTGGTGGAGGGACAACCGAACGTGCTGCAATGTCCCGGCAATTCGGGCGTAACGCTGTCGCAACGGGCCAGCTTCTCCTTCACGACCACTACGACGGCTGGGGGGGCGAGCGAGTCGGTCGCATTGGTCAGCGGCTGCACCAACGTGACGCTCACCTGGCCCGCGGGCACGCCGGCCGAGCGCATTGCCGGGGCAGTCACCCCGTCGTCGGCACTCATTGCCATCTGGCGGCTGACCAACGCCACCGGGACGTTCGCGGGGTACACACCGCGCTTCCCCCAGGCGAGCGACCTGGCGACCGTCAACCGGCTCGATGCCGCCTTCGTCTGCATGGACGCCCCCGGCAGCCTCACGCGGCCCGTGATCTGACGCGACTGGCCCTGTTCCTGGCGCGGGCGGCCGACAGTTGCGGGAGCTGGCCATCACCATCCTCGCGCCAGCGCCGGGTGCACCTCGCACTTGAATACCGTCGCCGCCGCGCTTAGGATGCGAGTGAGGGAGGCAAGCAGCTATGGCCCGCGAACTGGCCCCAGTTGATATCACCACCATCCCAGGGCTGCAACAGTTGGTCGATGATGTCCGCGCCACCGGCAAACCGCGGCGACTGCGCCACGGCGGCGAAGATGTGGCGGTACTGATGCCGCCCGCCCAACGCGCCCCCCGCCGCACGCGCGGATCACGGCCACCAGCCACCGGCCGGGCCAAGGCGCTGAGTATTGCCCAGCAGACGGCCGGCATGTTGCAGCACTACCGGAAAGTACCGCCACCGACACCCCAGGAGGAAAAGGACGCCTTTGCGCGGGCCGTCGCCGCGCAGGTCGCCGAAAGCCTCGGAGGGTAGATGGCCGGCCTCTCGCTGTTGGACACCAATCCCATCCTGCGCCACGTCCTCAACGACCACCCTGACCATTCATCCCGCGCTCATGCTTTGATGGAGCGCATCGAGCGTCGCGAGCGCACGGTCCGCACGACCGATACCGTCATCTTTGAAGCGGCGTTCACGCTGGAGAAGTTCTATCAGGTTCCCCGGCCCGAAGTTGCTCACGCGCTCTTCACCCTGCTCAAACTCCCCGGCATCGTCCTACCGGGCAAGCGCGCTTACGCTCAGGTCTTTCGGCTCTATACCACCCACCCACGGCTCTCCTTCGCCGACTGCTTCCACGCCGTCATGGTTGATCACCTCCGGCTCACGAGTATCATCACCTTCGACCGGTACTTCGACCGCGTCACTGGGATTAATCGGGAGGAGCCCTAACTGATAGGCGCGAGCCGCGCTCGGTATGAAACGCCCCTCAAGCCGTGCCGTTATAGCCAATGACCGGGTTTCGTGTATCTCATGGTGTCAGGACGATACTGGATGAATCGCTTGCAGCGGGGCACTATCGTCTTCGTCGTCATCTTTGCCATCACCGCGGCGATCGCCGCCCGCGGCGCGCGAGGGCACGCAGAGTTATCAGCGCAGCCGTCCCCGCCGGCACCGATTCCGGCTGCCCCGAACTCACTGCCGCCCGAGCGCGACATCTGCCGCGGCGATTTCACCGTGACCAACGACTCCCCGCCAGGCTCGGCGCCACTGACGACGCTGATCGCGACGGACAGGGCGACCTATCCAATAGGCATGCCGGTGACGTTCACTGTTACCGTTGCCAATTCGGCAGATGACGCGGTCAGCGTCACCCTCCAACGGGCGAGATGGCTCTACACCCTCACGGTGACCGATGAAAGTGGCCGCGTCGTGTGGGAGTGGCCCACGGCAGCGGTCGCGATCGGCGGGGTATGCACATTCGGCCCCCGTCAGGTATTCATGGAATCGCTCCTATGGTCCCAACAACCCTTTCCCGACACTGGCCGGCCGGCGGTCCCTCCTGGTCGCTACACGGTAACCGCGCGTATCGTCGGTGCGGCCGACACCGCGCGCGCGTCGTTCACAATCAGCGCCGCCACATCGACTCCGACGCCCACTGCAACAGCGTCACAAGGGCAGGCAGTCCAACTCGTCGCCGGCTGCACCAACGTGACGCTCACCTGGCCCGCCGGCACACCGACCGAGCGCATCGCGGCGGCGGTCACCCCGCCATCAGCGCTCATCGCCATCTGGCGCCTGACCAACGCCACCGGGGTGTTCGCGGGGTACACGCCGCGGTTCCCCGCGGCCAGCGACCTGACGGCGGTCAGCCGGCTCGATGCCGCCTTCCTCTGCATGGACGCCCCCGGCAGCCTGACGCGGCCCATGATCTAAGCCGGCCGGCCGTGCTCCAAATCTTGGCAAGATTCAAACGGCGCCCTTACCATATGGCGGGTTCAGTGGCTTTCCCAGATCGCTGTCGTGCTCGTGGTATGCAAACCCTGAGACTAACTGTTGCAAAACTCGGACAAGAAGGCTGCACAATGTCCGACCGTAAGGGCAAGGCCCGCTTCATCATGATAGCGGTCGTCGCGGCCCTGCTGTGGGGTGCTTGCGATGAGGCTTCCACGTCCACACCCTCGGCTGCTATGCACTCGGCGATACCTACGCCGGTGGGGGAGACGCCGGTCGGGCGTGGTGGGCAGTCTCTGCCCACCGCTGCTGTGCCGTCAGCCACCGAACTGGCCGGTTCCCCGATGCCGGCCGCGGCCGACTGCCCTGGCGATCCGCGGATCTGTGAGTTCGCTCGCCAGCTCGGCCAATGGCTCGTAGGTGGAAACCTTGATGAGATAATCGGCACACTAGAAGCTAAGACGTTCCAGTGCCCTGAGCCTAGCCCGCTCGGTTTAGGCGGTCCGTATCCGCTCTGTGACGGCAGTCAGGCTGGGACTTCACGCCGGGGATACGAACTGGGGAGGCTGGGCTCTGAGGGAGGGGTACTGTCGGAGGTCCAGTACCGCCAGCTCCTGCAGCGGTGACTGAGCAGCGCCGATGCTACCGCGAGTGACCAACTCGGCCCGGGCGGGCCACGATTGTTCACCATCGGCTACCACCCGGCCACACGGGCTGCCGGCCCTGATACCCTCTCGTTCGTCTTTAGCTCGATGTCGCGGCCGGACACGGGCGGGGTGCTGGTGCGTCAGGTCTTGATATTCGTCGCCCGACCTGGCACGGCCAAAACCTCGCCACTCATCATCACGACGCTCACCGGTACCGCACCTAACCTCGTCCCCGAAGCGTTGCGAGGCGGCACGGCGGAGGACATCATGTATATAGTAATGAAATGAGTTCTATTATTGTGCGGGCGAGGGAGGGAAGCAGATATGGCGCGCGAGCTGAGCCGCTGAATAAACGCGACGGTAGGCTGGAAGCCCTTGAGATAGCCGATCACGCCGTCGGCGTCGATGAGGAAGCGGGTCATGCCTCGTCGCGCGCATCCCACGCCGCGCGGAAGCCCGCGTCGTCGCGTTCGCGGCCGCGGCGCACCCATGCCGAGACCTGCTCCGGCGTCTGCCACTCGGGATAGCCGGACGCGGCGAGGGCGCCGGCAGTCTCACGCAGCACCCGTTCCCGCCGAATCCGTAGCACCTTCTCGCGGACGGCTTCAGTCATGAAGTCGCCGCACCGGCGCGGACCCACCAACCGATCCGCGTCCGCCACAAGCTCGCGCGGCATCACCACATGCGCGAAATCGTCCGGTGTCCATCAGTGAACCTTCTTCATCTTCATCCATCTCCCGCACTATAGCCCATCTAGTGACCACTCTCGCTTTACCTCATGTCTGTACGTACCGCACACTCTTTACACGATGAAAAGTGCTTCCTTACCGCGGCGATTGTGTTGTCTCTCCCCTGTTGTGGACGGCACGGCACGCACGGCAGGCAGTCGAGTCGTCGGGCCGAGAGCAGGTCGCGGCTCATCGTCGGAGATGATCGTGCATGACCGCGTGCGTGCGCGTTGCCGCCGGCAAGACACGAACCGCTCATGCCCAGCCGGGTCGCCACCCAGGCATGAACTCCCGATGAGCAACTCGTGGGGGTTCCGAGGGTACTACCCCCGTCCGGAAGCGCCTGGGGGACCCGTGCGGTTCGCCCATGTCAAGGAAACCGTGTATGACCGAGTGGTCACGACGGCCAGATGACCGTTGCTCCCCCTTCCCTTGCAGGGAAGAGGGCCGGGAGGTTAGGTGAGGCGCTCCCCCTTCCCTTGCAGGGAAGGGGGCCGGGGGGTTAGGTATTCTCAGGCGAGAGGCACATCGGATGCATTCAATCAAACGTTCAATCAAATGAGAGGCCCACTCCCGAATCTGACGGCCACGCCGTCGCCCCCGGTGGTGAACCTGAGATGGTCGAACCGCGAAAATAACGAACAATCAAAGCCGCGGCCGTCCGGGTGTCCCCGGCCCAAGGTTATCAGACCGGCCGGGGCCTGAATCTGCTATACTACAAGCAAGGTCGTACCCTGCCATTCGAGCGACCGATGAACACGCGTACAGCGCCTTGGCTATCGCTGGGGCGTTTTCTTGTGCTATAGGGGAACCCATGACCGATTCCGTGCGTACCGATCTTCGCAACATCTGCATCATCGCCCACGTCGATCACGGCAAGACGACGCTGGTCGATGGATTGCTCAAGCAGGCCAACACCTTCCGCGCCCATGAGCATATGGGCACCCTGATCATGGATAAGGGCGACCTCGAACGTGAGCGCGGCATCACCATCCTCGCCAAGAACACGGCCGTCCACCTCGATGGGGCGGCGCTGTCGCGCCTCGACGGGATCGCCGGCTCCTCCGGCATCCACGCCTCGACGCACCCCGACGGGGTGACGATCAACATCATCGACACACCGGGACACGCCGACTTCGGCGGCGAGGTCGAGCGCGTGCTGAACATGGCCGATGGCTGCCTGCTGCTCGTCGATGCCGTCGAGGGGCCGATGCCGCAGACACGGTTCGTGCTGCGGAAGGCGCTGGAGATCGGTCTGCGGCCGGTGCTGGTGATCAACAAGATCGACCGGCCCGCCTCCCGCCCGGCCGAGGTGCTGGCGATGACCCAAGACCTGTTCCTCGAGCTGGCGACCGACGCCGACCAGCTCGATTTCCCCGTGCTGTACGCCAACGCCAAGGCCGGCACCGCCAGCAACGACCCGGCCGTGCTCGGTACCGACCTGCGGCCGCTGTTCGAGGCGATCCTTACCCATGTGCCGCCGCCGATGGCCGACCCGGAGGCGCCGCTGCAGATGCTCGTCACCACGCTCGATTGGGACGACTACATCGGCAAGATCGCCGTCGGCCGCATCCACAACGGCGCCGTCGCCCGCGGTCTGCCGGTGGCGCGCATCGACCGCCAGGGCGCTGTCTCGCGCGGTCGCATCGGTCAGGTGTTTATCTACAAGGGGCTGGACCGGATCGAGGTCGAGGGCGCACAAGCGGGCGACATCGTCGCCGTCACCGGCCTCGACGAGATCGGCATCGGTGAAACCGTCGCCGACGCGGAGAACCCGCTGGCGCTGCCGACGATCGATGTCGAGGAGCCGACCGTCAAAATGACGTTCGGCGTCAGCACCTCGCCTTTCGCCGGACGCGAGGGCCGGTTCGTGACCTCGCGCCAGATCCGCGAGCGGCTGATGAAAGAACTGGAGACGAACGTCGCCCTGCGGGTGGAAGACACCGACAGCGCCGAGGTGCTGATGGTCTCCGGCCGGGGCGAGCTGCATCTGTCGATCCTGATCGAGATGATGCGGCGTGAGGGCCACGAGTTCCAGGTGTCACGGCCCGAGGTGATCACGAAGGTGATCGAGGGTCGCGTGCATGAGCCGGTAGAACATCTGGTGATCGATGCGCGCGAGGAGAATCTCGGCTTCCTCACCGAGTCGCTCTCGAAGCGGCTGGGGCGAATGGTGAATATGGTCGCCGACGGCAACGGCGGTGTGCGGCTGGAGTTCAGCATCCCCACCCGCGGGCTGATCGGCTTCCGCAACCAGTTCCTCACCGCCACCCGCGGCGAGGGTACGATGAGCAGCATCCTTGCCGGGTACGAGCCGTGGCGGGGCGATATCAGCAGCCACCGCAACGGTGTGCTGGTCGTCGATCAGTCCGGTACGGCCGTCACCTATGGTCTGGCGAACGCGCAGGAGCGCGGCACCACCTTCATTGACCCCGGCACCGAGGTGTACGAGGGCATGATCGTCGGCCTCAACGCGCGTGAGCAGGATATCGCGATCAACGTGTGCAGGCAGAAGAAGGCGACCAACGTCCGCTCCTCGACCTCCGACATCTCGATCCGGCTGACCCCGACAGTCAAACTGTCGCTGGAGCAGTCGCTCGACTTCATCGAGCCGGACGAACTGGTGGAGGTCACACCCGAGTCGATCCGCCTCCGCAAGCGGCTGCTGACCGCCAACGAGCGGGCGCGCAACAAGAAGGACGGCAGCCGGGCGGCGGCAACGGTGTAGTCGCGTGAGCGGGCGGCCATGAGCGCGACTGGATGAGATGGACCCACGGAGGGAGCGCATGAAGCGGAACAAGGAGCGCTTCGTCATCGATGAACGAGGGAACCGCGTCGCGGTGCTCCTGGACATCGCCGGGTATCAACGACTGCTCACCCGGATGGGAGGGGCATCCGTCACGTCCGACGCCGCAACGCAGGGATCACCCGCGCCGAACGACGTTCTCGACTCCGCGGGACCACCATTCGGCAGCACGACTGACCTGGATACACTTGCCGCTCGGCAAGGCGTTCAGGCAGTGCCTGACATTAGCGCGCTCGCCGGCGGCGTCTGGCCGGACGATGAGCCACTGGACGACTTCATCGCCGCGGTGCGGCAGTGGCGCCGCGAGGGCTGATACCGTGGGGGAATCCCGGATGGCCGATGTGGTGGTGGACACTGATGTCCTCTCATACGTCTTCCGGGGCGACACACGCGCCAATCGATACCGTGAACATCTGAACGGTAGACGGCTCGTGGTGTCATTCATGACGGTCGCCGAACTCGATCGCTGGGCGCTGGAGCGCGATTGGGGGGAGCGACGGCGAACGGCGATGGCCCAGTTTCTGCGTCACTTCGTCATTCATCCGTTTGACCGCGCCCTATGCCGCACATGGGCGCAAGTCGCGGTTGAGGCGCGACGGAACGGACGCCCAATCTCATGCGCGGATGCGTGGCAAGCGGCGACAGCCGTGATGCACGGCATTCCCCTGGTCACCAACAACGCGGCGGATTTCGTCGGTGTCACCAGCCTCACCGTGATTACGGCTCCAACTCCATGAGCAATCGGCTGTGCTGTAACTTCGACCAAGGTACTCACTGGCTTCCTTGAATCTCAAAATAGCGCAATCCGCGTGACACCCGTTGAAGCAGTCGCTCGACTTCATCGAGCCGGACGAACTGGTCGAGGTCACACCCGAGTCGATCCGCCTCCGCAAGCGGCTACTGACCGCCAACGAGCGGGCGTGCAACAAGAAGGACGGCAGCCGGGCGGCGGCAACCGTATGACGGCAACAAACCTCGTTCGCGAGGAGGACGACGATGGTGAACCTGACGGCGGCGGTGTCGGTCGATGAGGTAGTGGGCCTGCTCGAACGCGACGGCTATGCCATCGTCGAGGCGATTCTCGGCCCCGATGAGACGCGGGCGAAACGGGCCGAGCTGACACGCATCCTCGCCGCCACACCCACGGGGCGCAACGACTTCGAGGGCTTCGCCACGCGGCGCATCTATGCGCTGTTTGGCAAGACCCGCGCCTTTGATGAACCCGCGACGCACCCGCTCGTGCTCGGCGTCCTTGATCGGGTGCTGGGCCACTACCAGCTCAGCGCGCCGGTCGGCATCGAGATAGGCCCGGGTGAGACGGCGCAACGCCTGCACCGCGACGACGGCATCTACCCTATCGCGCGGCCGCATGTCGAACTGGTCGTCAACACGATGTGGGCGCTCGACGACTTCACCGAGGCGAACGGCGCGACCCACGTCGTGCCCGGCAGCCACCGGTGGGTCGATGAGCGTCCGGAGCCGGACGCTGCCACGGTGCGGGCAGTGATGCCGGCCGGCTCGGTGATGTTCTTCCTGGGAGATGTGTTCCATGGCGGCGGCGCCAATACCACTGACCGGCCGCGGCTGGGCGTAATCCTCGAATACGTCGCCGGCTGGCTCCGTCAACAGGAGAATCACATCCTCGCCGTGCCGAAGGAGACCGTACGCACCCTGCCGCGACGATTACAGGAACTGCTCGGTTACAACATCTACCCGCCATTCATCGGCAATGTCGACGGCCGCCACCCGCTCAAGTACCTCGACGAGTAGCACGCGCCCTCTCACCCCTCCAGGTTCATGGTGCGGTGTGTGTGAGGGACATCGCGCTCTCCACGTCATGGCCGTACAGCCAATCGTAGGAGCGCATGTTAGCCTCGGGATCGGCGCGGATACGCTCGTCACGCAGGCGGCGGTCCTCGGGATCAGACAGGTGCATTGTCTGCCCCGCCTGTCGCGACCCGGCCTGGGCGCGGGTGGCGCGGTCTTTGCGCCGCGCCTCATACTCCGTCAGCGCCCGCGGCACGTCATCGAACGTATCGAGGCAGCGGCCGAGCACATACCCATCCTCGATGCTCTGCGCCGCCCCCTGCGCCAAGAACGGGAGCATCGGGTGCGCGGCATCGCCCAACAGTGTGACCCGGCCGTGCGACCAAGCCGGCAACGGGTCACGGTCGTACAGCGCCCACTTGTACGGCTGGTCCGTCGCCGCGATCAGCCCAGTGACCTGGGGATGCCAGCCGCTGAACTCGACCGCCGCCTCCGCACGCTCGCCGCGGGTTGACCACGATTCATGGCGCCAGCTTTGCGAGGGCACGACCCCGACCCAATTGATCAACCGGCCGCCCGAGACGAAGTAGCAGACGAAGTTCTTGTTCGGCCCCCAGAAGGACGCGCCACGCCGCTCAAAGCCGAGATCCGCGACCCGCTCGGCCGGCGCGAGGCCGCGCCACGCGACCTTACCCGAGAAGTGCGGCTGCTCCGCGCCGAACAATGCCGTCCGCACGGCCGAATGGATGCCGTCGGCGCCGATCAGCGCGTCGCCGCGCTCGCGGCGTCCGTCCTCGAACAACGCTGACACACCGTCGCCGTCCTGCTCGAATCCGGTGCAGCGCGCCGAGAGCACAACGGCCTCCGGCCCCAACGCGGCGATCAAGACCGCGTGGAGGTCGGCCCGATGCATGTGGTAATACGGCGCGCCATAATCCGTCAGGCAGCGGTCGCCGAGCGTCACTCGCCCGATCACGTCGCCCGAATCCCACGCGCGGGAATCGACAGATAGCGGCGCCACCGCCGCCTTGGCAAGCGACTCCGCCAGACCAAGCCCATGCAAAACCTTGACAACATTCGGGCTGAGCTGGATGCCGGCGCCGACCGCGCGCAACTCCGACGCTTGCTCGTACACCCAAACGTCATGGCCGGCCCGCCGCAGCACGATCGCGGCGGTGAGTCCGCCGATGCCGCCGCCGGCAATCAGGACACGCCGGGCGGTCGTGGCGGTGTCCGGCATCGTCTCCCTCCCACCACAAGTCGCGCTGCACGGGGTCAAGGCCTATCCCACCGGCGCTAGCAAAGGAGGAGCGGCAGCAGATCCTTCGATCATCGGTCGCGCCGCGCCGGGTTGGGGCCGCGAACTGCCGTCAGCGATCCCCGAGCGGTCAGGCCATGTACCAGCCGCCATCGACGTTGATTGCCTGGCCGGTGATGTATTCGCTGGCCGGCGAGGCCAGAAACACCGCCAGATTGGCGATATCGGCGGGTGCGCCCCGCCTCCCGGCCGGCACCTCGCGCGCCACCATCTCCTCGGCCGTGATCGGGCGACCGCTGAGGTCGGCGCGTTCGAGCGGATCGGGGCGGGCGTGGGCGCGGTCGGTGTCGATGATGCCGGGACAGATCGCGTTGACGGTGATACCGTGACGGGCGAGGTCCGACGCCAGCGACCGGGTGAGGCCGATCAGCCCGTGCTTGGTGGCGTTGTAGGCGGGGCGACGGGGCGACGCCTTCTTGCCCAGCACCGAGGACATATTGATGATCCGGCCGCTGCCGCGTTCGAGCATGTGCGGGATCACCCGGCGGCACAACAGGAACGGGCCGGTGAGGTTCACCGCCAGCACCCGGTCCCACTCCTGTTCGGAGAGTTCCCAGCCACCGGCGAGCGACGGCTCCTGCGGTGCGCCGGCGTTGTTGACGAGAATGTCGATCCGGCCCATCCGAGCCAGCGCCTCGGACACCAGGCGGGCGACCTCCTCGCTGACACCGACATCGGCCTCGACCGCGACGGCGCGGCGGCCGAGCGCCTCGATCTCACCAACAACGCTGTCCAGCCCCTTCCAGTCGGACGGCTCGACACGAGCGACGAGGCTGCGCCGGCCGATATCGGCGACGACCACATCGGCGCCCGCCCCGGCCAGCGCCAGCGCGATGCCGCGCCCCATGCCCCGCTTACTCGCTGCCCCGGTCACCAGCGCCACCATGCCATCGAGCACGCCCATTCCGTGGCCCTCCTCCCGCCCCATCTCTCGGGGCCAGTCTGGCCCTCTCACACGCGGCCCGCGTACCGCTCGGTCAACCGGGGCGGAGGTCACACGCTCCCTCACCCGATTGGGCGCGAGGTGAGAGGCTAGGCGCGCGCCGCCTCCGGCGTGAAACGCACCGGCATGTGTTTGATCCCGCCGATGAAGTTGGAGCGCAGCCGCTCAACCGGCCCGTCCGGCTGGATGTCGGGCAGGCGGCGCAGCAGCTCGTCGAACATCACCTGAATCTCCAGCCGAGCAAAGCCCGCGCCGAGGCAGAAGTGCTCGCCAATGCCGAAGGCGATGTGATCGTTCGGCGTGCGGCCGACGTTGAATGTGCCGCCGTCGGGAAAGACCGCCTCGTCGCGGTTGGCCGAGGGATACCACATCGTCAGCCGGTCTCCCGCGCGAATGGTCGTACCGCGCATCTCCACGTCGCGGGTGGCGTGGCGGGTCATGTGCATCACCGGCGACACCCAACGCAGGATCTCCTCGACCGCGTTCGGCATGAGCGCGGGGTCAGCCTGGAGCCGAGCCAGCTGGTCAGGGTGCTCGAACAGAGCGAGCAGGCCGCCGGAGATGGCGTTGCGGGTCGTCTCGTTGCCGGCCAGGATCAGCAGATAGCAGAAATAGAGGATTTCCTCATCGGTCAGCTTCTCGCCATCGATATCGGAATCAACCAGGATGCTGACGAGATCCTCGCGGCGCTCGTGCTTGCGCTGCACCAGCATCCGCATGAAATACGCGAACATCTCCTGGTGGCCCTGCATCACCGTCTGCTCGATCGCGCGTGACTGGGCCTCGGCGTCGTCACCCTCGGCGGCCGCCGTCTGATACTCCGGATCAGAGCCGCCGAGCACACGATTAGTCAGCTCGAACATCTTGCCCCAGTCCTCACGGGGCACGCCCATCATGCCGCAGATCACCGCCAGCGGTAGGATCGCGGCGATATCGGTGACGAAGTCGACGCCGCCTTTCGGTCCAACCGTGTCGAGAATGTCGGTCGTGATCGCGCGCACATGCGGCTCAAAGGCGGCGACAGCGCGCGGGGTAAAGCCCTTGTTCACGAGCCGGCGCAGCCGCACATGCCGGGGCGGGTCGGTGACGATCAGCATCTTGCCCAGGCCAGAGGCGGGCGAGGGATCGTCGGGGTTCATGTTGACGTTGATGCCCTTGCTTGAGATAAACGTCGCTGGGTCGCGGGAGATGGCGACGACATCCGCATACTTGACGATTGACCAGAAACCCGGGAACCAGCCGCGCCCCTCCGTCCAATGCAGGCGATCCTGCTGACGCAGGAACGTCCACTGCTCATGCGGAAACCCCTGCTCGAAGATGGTCGGGTTGGCAAGGTGAATGTCGTCAAATGTACGCGGAATGGATGTGGTCATTCGGGGGCCTCCGGAGACCAGATGAGGAGAGAACGTTGCGTGCGACGTGGACGCCGGTACGTTCGTGGCACCCGTTCGGTCCGCATCGATCCCGAGGTTCGGCAGCGGATCGGCCGCGGGTTGGGGCACGAACGTCCATGCCCGTACTTGGGCCGGCGCGCCGCGGCGAACCGCGCGGCTTTGGCGGCGCACCCTCCTTAGGATGGTTCGTCAAAGATCGCGATCGCCTGACGTGGGCAGAGGCGGGCCGCGCGCTCGACCTTCGCGCGCAGTTCCTCACCAGGATGAGAGATGAGCACATACGCGCGGTCGTCGTCGCGCACCTCGAACACCTCCGGCGCCGCTGCCTGGCAACGCATGTTGCCCTCGCACCGGTCCAGGTCGACCGCGACCTTCATAACGCGTCACTCCTCGCGCTCGACACACGCACGAGCTGCCTGCTGTCGTCCCCCACAATCTACCGCCCGGTAACCCGATTGTCCACGCACGTCACCCGGCCTCTATGACCGATGACCGATGACCCATGACCTAGTCCGTGAACATGCCGCCGGCCGGATGCAGCAACTGACCCGTGAAGTACGACGCATCGTCAGAGGCGAGGAACAGGGCGGTCTCGGCGATCTCTTCGGGCTTACCGAATCGCCCCATCGGCGTCATCGCCAGCGCCCAGCCGCGGCGCGACTCGTCCTCACGCAGCATGGCGGTCATCGGTGTCTCGATGAAGCCGGGGCCGATCGCGTTGACGCGGATACCGCTGGTCGCGAGTTCCAGCGCCATGACCTTGGTCAGCATCCACACACCGGCCTTGCTGACCGAGTACGCGCCGCCGGGCAGCGGCACCTTCGATGCGACCGAGCCGAGGTTGATGATGCTGCCCGGCCGCCGGTTCGCCAGCATCCACTTGACCGCCGCCCGGTCGGAGAGCAGCACGCCGTACAGGTTGACATCGATCACCCGCTGGAAATTCTCAAGCGGCATGGTGAATGACGTGAACGGCTGGGCGTTGGGGTCGGGCGGGCGGGCGCCAGAGATGCCGGCGGCGGCGACCAGCACATCGACGGCGCCGAACGCCTCGACGCAGCGCGCGACCATCGTGTCGTTGGCCGCCTCATCGGTGGTATCGACCTCGAGTGCGAGCGCCTTGCCGCCGGCGCCCTCGATCGCGTTGACGGTCTGCGCCGCACCCTCGAGGTTGGCGTCGGCGGCGCAAACCATCGCGCCTTCTTGGGCGAATCGCACGGCGCACGCTCGGCCGATGCCGCTGCCCCCGCCGGTGATCAGGGCGACTTTACCTTCAAGACGTGCCATGGAAGCACTCCTCTGAAAATAGGTAGTGGGTGTCAGGTGTGAGGGGACGGCCCCCGGACTCCCGGAAAATCAGGGAGTCCGGGGTTCCCTCAACGGCGTGCCCACCAACACGGGGACCGGCGACGGGTGGCCGCGCCCTACCGCTCGACCAACTGCGTCAGTACACCGCCAGCGGCGGAGGGATGGATAAACACCTGACCCTTGATCGGGTTGCCGGCGCCGGGGTCGCCGATCAGGCGGATACCCTTGGCGCGCATCTCCGCGACCGCGTTTTCGAGGTTGTCCACCTGCAACGCCATCAGATAGACACCTTCGCCGGAGGCGGTGACGCGCTTTCCCACCGGGCCGCTGTCGTTGGTCGGCGCGACTAGCTCGACGTAGCTGGGGCCGAAGCGGAAGTAAGCGTTCTTGAAGCCGGCGCCGGCCGGTTCGCCGATCTCGGTAGCGGGGACGCCGTACACCTTCTCGAACTGGGCGACACTCGCGTCGAGGTCTTTCACCGCGATGACCACATGGTCCACGCCTTTGAACATCGCTATCCTCCTGTTGGGTGTTGGGTATTGGGTGTTAGGTGTTGGGGGACTGCCCCGCTTTTCGTGCCCGGCGGCGCCCCAGCGGGGCATGAGCGACTCCCTTGGAAGTTGCGGAACCAGGGTTCCCCGTAACGGCGAGCCTACCTAGTCCGCGAGCGGGCAGCCGTTCGCGCTGCTGATAGTGGCGTGGCGCTGGCGACCACCAGCGTGCCCCGCGCTTTCGAGTGCCGGCGATGGTGGTGAAGTCCCGGACACCGCTGTGTCGTCGAGCCTACTCGGTTGTCTCCAGCAGTTCCACCGTGTTGCCGTCGGGATCCTCGAGCATGGCGATGCGCACGCCGGGTCGGGCCTCGCGCGGGGGCACGGTGAAGGTGCGGCCCTTCGCTTCGAGCTTCTGCACTGTGCCGTCGAGGTCGCGCACGCTGATGGTGAAGTAGCGGATGCCGGATTGGGCGCCGAGGCCGCGCGGGCCGGCGGGCGGGGCGCCGTCGTGGTACTGCATTAGCTTGAGCACGGTGTCGCCGATCTGGATACGGTGCATGGTGCGGCCGCCGGGGAAGGGCAACTCCGCCACCTTTGGCAGGCCGAGATCGTCACAATAGAACTTGAGGCACCCCTC
>JBBQJF010000033.1:0-23963 GCA_038325665.1 Dehalococcoidia bacterium
TGACCGGCGATCTCGATCTGCAAGCATTGCACGCGTATGGTCACGCCCGCATTCTCAGCCCACGAGCTTTCCTCGATCAACTCGAGATTCTTGGATAATGTGCGAGATCGGGGTGGGTCGGATCCTCCACCCCGTCCGTTCATCAATCACATTTGGCAATACTGTTAACTGCTGCCGAACCTGAGGAGGTGCCGGCGATGCCTTCGACTGCCACCCGCGCGAGTTCTCGACCTTCTGCCAAGACGGTGATGGTTCCCTGGTCGCCCTCGCGTTCGAGCGGCCCAATGCGTGACGGCGCCCTCACCCAGGAACGCCACCGCCCGCTGCACTGCCCCGAGCGCATCCTCGACGTTGCCGCAATCCGCCACCAGATTCGCGCTGTCGGTGTCCCAAACTCGGTAACCCATCGTCCCGTACCCCTGCCTGTTGCCGGCGCGTCCGGTCGCTTTCTAAACATCCACGACCGAGATGACACATGCAAGCATTGTCGCGGGGTCACCCCACAAGGTGAAACGTCCCCGACCGGGCGTTCGCTCACGTCTGATCGGGCTGTGATCGGGCACGCCGACCCTGGTGATGAACCTCCCCATTCTGGGAAAGCGCGTCGCGGCGGCATGGGCGCCATTCTCCGAGTCCTGGACCGACACCCCGCCCACGGCCGCCGCTCTTCCATCAGCGTCTCGGGCGGCAACTGCCGCCCGAGTTGGAGCCGCGAGAAGAAGTCTACTGGCCGCGGCGGGCCGGTTTTCACCATGCGGTAGAAGGTGGGGATGATACGATCTCCCGGCGTGGCCGCAACGCCGCTCACGCACGCTCGGGCTACCAGTTCAGTTCCAAGCGCGGCGGGCCTCATGGGTGAGGATCGGGACGCGAGCGACCCAGCAACGCCAATCGCCCCCGGTAGGGGCGACCGGGTAGGTCGCCCGCGATCGCGGGATACCCCAACATCTCGCTGAAGTAGGCCTTCAGCGCCGCCGGCCGGCATCGATAGCCTACCGTGCCGCCTCGACCTCGGCGATGCCTGATTCAGCGCGGAGGGCATCCACCTTGTCCAGCCGCTCCCACGGCAGATCGATGTCGTCGCGGCCGAAGTGGCCATAGGCCGCTGTCTGCCGGTAAATCGGCCGCAACAGGTCGAGTGACTTGATGATGCCGGCCGGTCGTAGGTCGAAGTGCTTCTCGATCAGCCGGACGATGTCGTCGTCCGCGATCCGGCCGGTGCCAAAGGTCTCGACGGCGAGGCTGGTGGGGTGAGACACGCCGATCGCGTAGCTGACCTGTACCTCGCACCGTTCCGCCAGTCCGGCGGCGACGATGTTCTTCGCCACGTAGCGGGCGGCGTATGCCGCCGAGCGATCCACCTTGGAGGGGTCCTTGCCCGAGAACGCGCCGCCGCCGTGACGGGCGATGCCGCCGTAGGTATCGACGATGATCTTGCGCCCCGTTAACCCGGCGTCGCCCATCGGACCGCCGATCACGAACCGACCGGAGGGATTGATATAGTACTTGGTGCGCTCATCGAGCAGATGCGCGGGCACGACCGCGGCGACCACATGCTCCTTGAGCAACCGCTCGATCTCCTCGTTGGTGATCTCGGGCGCGTGCTGGGTGGAGATGACGATCGCCTCGATCCGCTTCGGCCGGCCATACTCGTACTCGACGGTCACTTGACTCTTGCCGTCGGGGCGCAGCCAGGCGAGCGTGCCGTCTTTGCGCACCTCGGCCAGCCGCCGGCACAACTTATGCGCCAGCGCGATGGTCAGCGGCATGTACTCGGGCGTCTCGTTGCAGGCGAAGCCCATCATCATGCCCTGATCGCCCGCGCCCTGCAGCTCGATCTCATCGACCTCGCCGTGGTGCTCGCGCGCCTCGAGCGACTCGCCCACGCCGCCGGCGATGTCGGGACTTTGCTCCTTGATCGACACCGACACGCCGCAGGTGTTGAAGTCGAAGCCGTACGCGGCATCGGTATAGCCGATCGCCTCGATCATCTCGCGAGCGATGCGGGGCACATCCACCCACGCCTTGGTGGTGATTTCGCCCATGACCAGCACCAAACCGGTGGTCACGGCCGTCTCGCAGGCCACATGCGCCGAGGCATCCTGCGCCAAGATCGCATCGAGGATCGCGTCGGATACCTGGTCGCACAGCTTATCGGGATGGCCCTCCGTCACCGATTCCGATGTCAGGAACAGCGATGGCGAGGACATGAAGGTAGTGGTCATGAAATCTTCCCTTCGGTCAGATTGGGTGATGGGTGATAGGTGTTGGGTGTTGGCGCGAGGAGCCGGTGCGCGCCGCGCTGACGCGACAGCCGGCTCCCGCGCTGGTCACGTTCCGCTCTCCCAGGAGGAGAGGTAAGCTTCCTGCTCGGCTGTGAGGGTGTCGATGGTGATGCCCATGCTGTGCAGCTTGAGTCGAGCGACCTCGCGGTCGATCTCGACCGGCACGATATGAACGCCCAAATCAATCTTGCCCTGATTGAGCACTAGATGCTCGGCCGACAACGCCTGATTGGCGAACGACATATCCATCACGCTCGCCGGGTGGCCCTCGGCCGCGGCGAGATTGATTAGCCGTCCCTCGCCCAGCAGGTGGATCTTGCGGCCGTCGCCGAGGGTGAACTCCTCGACGAACGGACGCATCTCGCGCCGGCCCTCGGACAGCGCCTCCAGCGCCTTGATGTTGATCTCATCGTTGAAGTGGCCGGAGTTGGCGATGATCGCCCCGTCCTTCATCTCCTCGAGGTGGGCGCGGTCGATCACGTTTACATCGCCGGTGAGCGTGACGAAGATGTCGCCCTCGGCGGCCGCCGTGACCATCGGCATCACCCGAAATCCGTCCATCGCCGCCTCGAGCGCGCGTACCGGCTCGATCTCGGTGACAATCACCTGCGCGCCCATCCCCCGCGCCCGCGAGGCGAAGCCGCGGCCGCACCAGCCATAGCCGGCCACGACGACCGTCTTCGCCGCCCACAGCACGTTGGTCGCGCGGGTGATGCCGTCGAGTGTCGATTGGCCGGTGCCATAGCGGTTGTCGAACATGTGCTTGGTGTCGGCCTCATTGACGGCGATGATCGGATAGCGCAGCGCGCCGTCCTTCATCATGCCCTTGAGCCGGATCACGCCGGTGGTCGTCTCCTCGGTGCCGCCCTTGACGCCTTCGAGCATGTCGCGCCGCTCCTTGTGCAGCAGGGCGACCAGATCGCAGCCGTCATCCATCGTCAACTGCGGGCGCGAATCGACCACGGCGTTGAGGTGACGGTAATAGGTCTCGTTATCCTCGCCCTTGATGGCGTACGTGGGGATGCCGTATTCGTGCAGCAGCGCCGCCGCCACCTCGTCCTGGGTTGACAGCGGATTCGAGGCACACAGAGTGATATCGGCGCCGCCGTCCTTGAGCGCCAGCATCAAGTTCGCGGTCTCGGTGGTGACATGCAGGCAAGCGCCGATGCGCACGCCCGATAGCGGCTTCTCCTTCGCGAATCGTTCGCGGATCAGCCTCAGCACCGGCATCTCCCGTGCTGCCCATTCCATGCGCAGCACGCCATCCCGCGCCAGCCGCGGCTCACGGATGTCGCCCTGCGCCGCATTCGATGTCGTCATCGGTTGCTCCTTGGTCGGGTAGGGGTCCAGGCCGGGAGCGGTGAACCGGCATGCTCGTCGCGCGCCCGTCCGTCTGTCCCCGATTCCGCGCTCCTACTCCCGATTCATTGTTACAATTTCCACGGATTGTGCGCGTCCGCGCCAGGCGGCCAGCCGCCGGGACACGAGCGCGCCGAAACCAGTCAGCGATCGGCGCGCGACCGATGCCTCGATCAAGCGCGAATCCTCGCGGTAGCCGAGCCGCACATAGGCGCGCACGGCGGGGATATTGTCGGGGTCCACCGTCAGGGAGACGTTGCTGCAGCGACGCAGCAACGCGGTCGTGGTCGCGCCCGTGGCGAGGGTCGCGTAGCCGAGGCCGCGTCGCTCGGGATGAGTGAATACGTTGCCCACCACGGCGACCTCCTCCTCCGGCGAGATGACATGGGTTCCCGCGACCGCCACCAACCGCCCATCCTCGAACACTCCGTGATACATCCCCTGATCGATGTGCGTGGAGCTGTAGTGGGTGGGCGGTCCCTCACTGTTGTACAGCCGGTTCACCTGACGCGCGTCGGCCGCGACCAATCGCCGGACTGCCACCCCCGCATCGGTCCGGGTAGGCGCGAAATGGAAGCCGTGCCGCTCGACCGTCATGCGGAGCATCGGCTGGCGACCGGCAACCGTGAAGAACCGCTCGACCACCTCCATGTGCTCCGGACGGCAGGTGGCGAAATTGTGACGCGGCCCGCGGTGCAGCATCAATGCCGCCGCCAGTGGCTCGGGGGCGCCACTCATGAAGAGCGCGTCGCCCAAGCCACCCCGCGAGAACACCACCAGAGCGCTGCCGCCACGTCCCTGCGCCTCCCAACAACTGACGTATGGGAACAGCCGCGGGCCGAGTTGCCCCAACGCGTAGGCCGCGTACGCGCGTTCGTTCAGCAGGCGTGCGCGGATCGCCGCCGGGTCGTACAACGGACGGATAGTGTACGATTCGGCTCGTGCCGCCAGTCGCGAACTAACACTCGCCTGCCGTGCCATCGCATCGCCTCGCGGGGAAAACGAGAGCACATCGGACGGGCAATCGCCGCTGATGCGCCCCCTCAAATGAGACGCGGAATCGCTGACCACCACGCGACATACACGGCCCGATAGGGGTGCTGTCGTGCGACTGGCTCTCCCGCCGTCGGTCGTTAGCCCTCCTCCGGCCCTTCATCGAAGTGAGTCAGCCGCCGGAACTCCTGATATCGATGTTCAACCTCGGCGCGCGTCAGCCCGCGCAGGCGGTCGAGGCCGAACTGCTCGACGGCGAAGCTGGCGACCGCGCTGCCGTGCACCATCGCTTTACGTAACACCGACGGAGTAATTTCACCGCGATGTTGGGCAAGATACCCGGCGAAGCCGCCGGCAAAACTGTCGCCGGCGCCGGTCGGGTCGCGCACCTCCTCCAGCGGGTACGCGGGGGCAAAGAAGAACTCGTCATTGGTAATCATCATCGCGCCGTACTCACCCCTCTTGAGCAACAGCGCCCGCGGTCCGAGCGCGAGGATGCGCCGGGCCGCGATCACCAGGCTGCTGACGCCCGACAGCATGCGCGCCTCGGATTCGTTGATGCTGACCATATCGACCATGCCGACCGTCTCCACCAGCGCCTTGCGCTCGGTGTCGATCCAAAGGTTCATGGTGTCCATCATCCGAAGGCGCGGTGTATGGACCTGGGAAAGCACCTCACGCTGAAGCGCCGGATGGATGTTGGCGCAGAACACGAAGTCGCTGTCGGCGTATCCCTCGGGTAGGATGGGATGGAAATCAGCGTACACGTTTAGTTCGGTGAAAAGGGTTTCGGTGGTGTTGAGATCGTAGTCATACCGTCCACCCCACCGAAAGGTCGCGCCGTCGGCAACTTGGAGGCCGCGCAGATCGACGCCGCGTTCGCGCAGGAAATCGAATGTTTCCAGTGGCATGTCGTTGCCAATGACCGAAACGACTCGCACCGGCGCATACAGGCTCGCGGCCGCCGCGAAATACGAGGTCGAACCACCCAACACGCGCTCGATACTGCCGAACGGCGTCTCAATGTCGTCGAAGGCGACGCTGCCCACCACTAAGATCGTGCCCGCGCCGCTGCCGTTATTGCTGTTCAAGCGCAACTCCACCACCCACGTCCGATGACGACTCGCCATCGACGCCGGCGCTTCACCTGTCACTCGTCGTTTGAGACGGCCATGTACCTTCCTATGATCGGGGCCAAGTCGCGTTTCAATTGGTCCGGCACCAAGTCTGGCGCCGTGACCAGCGCGGAGCGCAGCGCGTCGGGGCAGGCGCAGTCACGCGCCGGAAGCCGGCCGACCGCCAGCCGGATGAGTTGTTTGGCCGTCTCAACGTTATGCAGCAGGTTCGCGAGGATCATCTCGGTGGTCACGTCCTCTTCCGACGCGTGCCAGCAGTCATAATCGGTGACGCAGGCGACAGCGGCGTAGCACATCTCGGCCTCGCGGGCGAGCTTCGCCTCGGGCAGCGCCGTCATACCAATCAGATCCGCGCCCCACGACCGGTACAGGTTGCTCTCGGCGCGTGTCGAAAACTGTGGACCCTCCATGACGACGTACGCACCGCCACGATGCACCGTTGCCCCGGCGTCGGAGGCTGCCTGATAGAGCGTGTTGGATAGGCTCGGGCAGAACGGATCGGCAAACCCCGCGTGCGCGACTAGACCGTTGCCGAAGAACGTGCTCGGCCGTCCCTTCGTGCGGTCGATCAATTGATCGGGTATCACGAGGTGGAGCGGCGCCAGCTCCTCGCGCAGACTCCCCACCGCGCTGATCGAGATCACGTACCGGGCGCCGAGCGCCTTCAGCGCCCAAATGTTGGCGCGAACCGGCAGCTCCGACGGCAATAGCCGGTGGCCGGCGCCGTGTCGGGGCAGGAACGCCACGCCCACCCCGTCGAGAATGCCCACGGTAATCACGTCTGATGGATCGCCAAACGGTGTGGTGACGGCAACCGACTCGATGCCAGTTAGCCCATCCATCGCGTAAAAGCCACTGCCCCCGATCACCGCCGTTGACACCTCGGGCATCACTCGCCACATCCCCTTGCGTGTTCCTCACTCGCGCCTTCCGTGTGGCGGGAGCTTCATCTCACGGGCTACTGTTGTGAAATCACCTCACCCCCGGCGCGCTTCCCCCCGGAGCGGCAGTGAGCGACGTTGCCGGGGCCGGTAATGAACGCCAGGTCATGACCAACTCCGCCGATTACATGCACTCCTGCGTGGAAAGGCCGCCGCGGCCCATCGCGGCGGCCGTCGAGGGTGCGGCTACCCTTCCACGAGCTTTGCCAGGCTCGTGCTGTACGGTGGATACGCGATTCCGCGCTCGGTGATAATCGCGGTCACATACATCGCCGGCGTGACATCGAAGGCGTGGTTGGCGACCATGATGCCCACCGGCGCCGTGCGAACTCCCGCGAAATGGGTGACCTCGTCGCCGGCCCGCTCTTCGATCGGGATATCGTCGCCGGTCGGCAGCGACAGATCGAACGTGCTGGTGGGTGCGGCGACGTAAAACGGTAGCCCGTTCTCATGCGCCAGCACCGCGACCTGATATGTACCGATCTTGTTCGCCACGTCGCCATTGGCGGCGATGCGGTCAGCGCCGACCAAGGCGCAAGTGATCAGCCCACGGCGCATCAGACTGCCCGCCATCGTGTCCGCGATCAGCGTGGTCGGGATGCCATCGTGGACCAGCTCCCAGGCGGTCAGGCGCGCCCCTTGGAGAAGGGGACGGGTCTCGTCCGCGTACACGCGCACGTTATTGCCCGCGCCATGCGCCGCGCGAATTACACCGAGAGCGCTGCCGTAGCCACCCGTGGCGAGCGCGCCGGCGTTGCAGTGCGTGAGGATGGCCGCGCCGTCGGGGATGAGTGTCGCGCCAAATTGCCCCATCTGCCGGTTGCCGGCGACATCTTGCGCATGGATCGCGATTGCCTCGACGTGCAGTCGTGCTCGCGCATCCTCGGTCATTGTCGCGGACTCGGCGACGGCGCGCATCCGCCGGAGTGCCCAAAAGAGGTTGACCGCGGTCGGCCGGGTGGCGCCCAGAGTCTCCATGGCGACATCAAGGTCGTGCAGCAGGGCCGGCATGTCAGTTGCTCGGGACTGGCGTGCGGCGAGGGACATACCGTATGCCGCCGCCACCCCAATCGCGGGCGCGCCGCGCACCCGCATCTCGCGGATGGCCGCCGCGACCTCGCGGTAATCGTCGAACTCGAGCCACACCTGTTCGCCGGGCAGCCGTGTTTGATCGAGCAGCCGCAACCGCCCGCCTGTCCAGGCGATGGGAGTGATGCCGACCGTGACAGTCGATCCCGTGGTCATGCAGTCTCACAGACACGAAAATGCTTCCCGGGACGCGGGAAGCACGCTGAAGATCCGTTCTCATCTCTCCTCTCCGCCGCGCGGGTGAGGTCGGAATTGGCACCGCTTCCTGCCGCCCCCACGGGCAGCGGGCCGGTTGCCGGGCTTCAAAGGGCCTGTCCCTCCACCACTCTTGATGAGCGCCCCGGTATTCAGTTGTATCCTTAGGATCGTAGAGAGGTAGCGCAAGAGTGTCAAGGAGCAATTGAGTCCGCCATCATCGGGGTCCGGCCCGTCAAACCCCGACAGCACACGCCTGTAGCTTGTCTGTGACAGCGCGGATCAGATGCCCGTGCGTCTTACAGGTCTCACATGTTCGCCGCCGATGGCTGGGGCGCGGCCGGTCGTATCGGCATTCTCTCTTTCAATAGCGAACTAGTGTCGTGGCTTGGTAGCCTTCAAGCTGCGTGCGTCCGTGCAGGAACTCCAACTCGATCACGAAGAGGAATGACTGAACCACACCGCCGATCAGCTCAACCAGTTTCGCGGTGGCGCGCGCCGTGCCCCCGGTGGCCAGGAGGTCATCAACGATCACGACGCGCTGCCCCGTGGTCAACGCGTCTTCATGAATGTCGAGGCGATTCGTGCCGTATTCGAGCGAGTACTCGATCGACATCCGCGCCGCCGGAAGCTTGCCCGGCTTCCTCACCGGCACGAACGGCACGCCCAGGTTATAGGCCAGTGGCGCCCCGAAGAGGAACCCGCGTGACTCAATCCCAATCACGGCGTCGGCGCCGGCGTCGCGGCACAGGTGCGTAAGTTCATCAATGGTGTACTTGAGCGCCTCCGGGTGGCGTAGGAGCGGTGTGATGTCGCGGAAGAGCACGCCGGGGATGGGGAAGTCGGGTATGTCGCGGATGTACTGCTTGAGGTCCATCGTCACTCCACCAGGGACGCGCGCCGCGTCGGAAACCCACCGCAACCTGGACAGCGGCCGACCGTCGGTGATCGGTGTCGGTCAGTGACTCACTCCGGCGGCTTGATCGCCCGCAGCGAGAAACTGAGCGGAATCCCCTCATGTTCGGGTGGAAGTATCCACATGTCATCGCCATCGTCGGTCATGAATGGGAACATCTGCCACGCGACGGTGGGAAACTCGTGCAAATACTCGATGCGCAACCCCGCGTCGATGAGCGAGGTGGTGATCTCGGCCAAGCTGTGAATCCAACCGTACTCGCGCGTATGGGTCACGGTCGCGTCGCGCTCCGCGTACGAGCCCTGAGCGTCCGTGGCGATTGGCTCGGTGGAGAAGTAGCCGTAGCGGGTGCGTAGGTTGGTTACCCCGTCGTCATCATCGAACACCCATGCGAATGGATGCGCCTCAACGATGTAGAACACGCCACCCGGCCTGAGAAAGTGCGCGATGACCTGTCCCCAGGTGCGTAGTTCCGGCAGCCAGCCGATCACCCCCCAGGAGGTGAACACGATGTCGAACTCGCCGGTCAGATTCTCACGCAGGTCGTAGACGTTTGAGTGCACGAACCGCGCGTTCAGGCCCAGTTCGTCGGTCAGCGAACGCGCGATCGCGATGGCGGACTCGGCGAAGTCCACACCAGTCGGGATCGCCCCAAGGCGCGCCCATGAGAGCGTATCGAGACCGAAGTGGCATTGGAGGTGAAGCATCGTCCTGCCGGAAACGTCTCCCATCTCCTGCCGCTCAATCGGGTGCAGTTTCAGCGCGCCGGCCCGGAAGGCTGCGGTGCGATAGTGTTCCCCTTGGGCATGAATCGGGGCAAGTTCGTTCCAGCGGTCCTGGTTCGCCTGCACATACGGCTCCATATATGCGCTCCTGGGCCGGACCCGCGAGGCGGTCGGCGTGGCGGCGGTCGCGGTCCTTGGCTCTTGCATCGCTAGCGGATATCGAGTCTGACACCGCCCGCCGCGAACAGCCACATCCACTGAGCGTCGTGGATCAGCAACCCGACGCAGCCGTGCGAACTGCGCGCACCGCCGAAGACGCTGTCCGGCTGCCAGTAGTTGAGGTGAAGGGCGTCACCGGCGCCGGTGAAGTACTGGGTATACAGCACATTCTTGACATGGTATTCCTCGGCCGGGTCATTAATCGCCGCCTGACCGGAGGTCATCGTTTCGTTGGAGACCCGCCCCCACGCGCCGACCGTGTACCGGCCCGGTGGTGTCTCGTATCCTGCCTTGCCGGTGGTGACCCCGGCGGTGTAGACAACCTGGTCGCCCATGTACGCCCGCAGCGTCTGGGAACTGACATCCACGTCGATGCGTCGCGTGCCAGTGCGCGCGAACGCATTACCCTCACCGGCGCGCGGGATGAAGACGAATGCGCTATACACGTACCCGCCTTCGATCCGGTACCACGTATCGGTCCATGACTGGTAGGCCATCGGCCAGGTTTGATCGCCAACTACCCACCGCTCGCCCTTGACCGCGCCGAGGATCTGCACCTCTTGCAGGTGTCCCAGGCGTGCTACGACCTCGCCGTCCTTGGTCGAGGGCGCAGAGCGAACCAGCACCGCGTCACCGACTATCAGTGCGCCGCCCCGTGCGGTCTCCACCGGTCGGGGTGTGGGCGCGGCGGTCGCGATCCGCGTCACGACCACCGTGGGTGAGGGCGACGGCGTCGGTTCCGGCGTCGGCGCTGCTGTCGGGGTCGCGGACGGCGAGGGCTCCGGCGTTCGGGTACGTGCAGGGGTGGGGCTGATGGTTTCCTGGGCGAAGGTGAAGGTCGCGGCGGCGGCCGGCGCGACACGCCCCACCTCGTCGTCAGGCCCGCCGTCGCCGGCATCGCAGGACGCGAGGACGAGCGCCAAGACAGGCAGGAGAAGGAGGAACGCTAGGCGGGGCATGATACGTCCTGACTTTGTGATGGGCGCCGCATGCAAGCACACGGGCCAAGCGGCGTCGCGCGCCACATGCGCCGCCGTGGTCAATCGCGCGCACCCGTGTACGGGCGGCGAGCGGTATTCCGGCGTCTGCGCCTGGGCGCATGTATTGGTCGTCGGCGCGTCGATGGAGGCGCTGAAGGGCGGTTACGGAGCGCCGCCGACATAACTAGTGTCCGACCTCGTTCAGCGCGGCGTCAATCATATTGACGACGATGTCGAGTTGTTGATCCGTGGTAGTGAATGGCGGGCCGAGCGAGATGACATTGCCGTCCATGCCGCCGGGGAGCAGAATCACGCCGCGACGCAAAGCGGCGGCAAGCAGCGGCCCGATCAGCTCGGGCGCTGGTTCGCGCGTGCGCCGAGATCGTACCAGTTCGATGCCCAGCATCATGCCGAGACCGCGGACCTCACCGATGCAGGCATGTCGCGCGGCCAAAGCATGCAGCCGTTCATGGAAGCGCGCGCCGGTCGCCGCCGATCGTTCGATCAGACCCTCATTGTCCAGCGCGTCCAGCACGGCGAGCGCCGCCGCCGAACCCACGGGATGGCCGAGAAAGGTGCTGGAATGTGGCGCCTCGGGCGTGGTGGGGCGCCACGCGTCCAGCAGTGCGGCGCGGCCCAGCACGGCCGACACCGGCATGCCGCCGCCCAGCGCCTTGCCACAGCACAGCAGATCGGGCGTGACACCCCAGTGCTCGACGGCGAACCGACGCCCGGTGCGGCCAAACCCCGTGTAGACCTCGTCCACGATCAGCGCCAGCCCACGCGCGTCGCACAGCCGGCGCAGGCCCGGCAGGAACGATGGCGGCGGCACGATCTCCCCCTCCCGCCCTGCCACCGGCTCGACCAGAACCATACCAACCGGCCCGGCCGGCGGCGCCGGGCCGTCAAGCAGCCGCTCCACCGCCTCCAGCGACGCGGCAGCGCACGCCTCGGGTGTACCGTCGAACCGGTATGGGTAGGGATAGGGCGCGCGCAGAACATGCCGGCCGAGCTGGGCGGCGAAGGGAGCGCGGAAGCTGTCGCGCGCTGTCAGCGCGAGGGCGCCGTACGACTGACCATGAAAGGCCGCGTCGAATGCCACGACGCCGGGTCTTCCCGTGGCGACGGTGGCGACCTTGACCGCCAGTTCCACCGCATCGGAGCCGGACAGACCGAACAGCACCTTCGCCGGCTGCATGGGCGCCAGCGCCGCCAGACGCGCGGCGAGTTCCACGCGCGAGGCCACGGGCAGGAAGTCGCCCATGCCGTGTACGAGGCGTCCCGACTGGGCCTGGACCGCCGCCACGACCGCCGGGTGGCGGTGGCCGATGCTTGCCACGCCGAAGGCTGATGTCGTGTCGATGTAGAGGTTGCCATCCGCGTCGAGCACGTTCGCACCCGCCGCCGCCTCCCAGACGATCGGCGCGTCGCCATTGGCGGTCGTGGAGATGGCTGGACCCTCGGCGGCGATCATGGTCGCGGTCATCGCTCGCGAGCGCGGTCCCGGCGGCGCGACCATGATTCGGGGCGGGAGAAAGCCGAAGCCCTCGGGTTCAAGGATCGGCGACCCACCGGCGGATACGGCCACACGTTCAGGCATGAGCGACCTCGCCAGTATAATCGTCGTGCGAAATGCCCGCCGGCTCCGTCGCCAAACCGATTAACTCCGCGACGACACGTTCAAATTCGTCTCGCAGTGGAGACGAAAGTCCAGCCTCGCGAAAGGCGCCAGTCAGTGCCCCATAGTACCAGGGCACACCCTGCCTGCCACCGCTGAACGTATCGAGCGCCTGTACCCCATCGCGTCGAAGATCGGCGACGATAGCGCGAGCATTGTGAAGCTTGTCAGCGACCGATACCCGAAGTACGCCGGCGGGCTGCTCGATGAGATGCGCGAGGTAGCGGCGCTTGCGCTCGGCCCAGGCTAGCTTCGGCTCATCCAGCGAATCGGTACAGGCCATGACGATCCGCGCGACGCGCTCACCATAGCGTCCCGCGATCGCACGTAACCGCTCAATCCCGCCCTGATCTTCGGCCGCATCGTGCAGCAGGGCAGCGATCGCCTCGTCTTCATCGCCGCCGTCCTCGAGCACGAGCGCCGCCACGCCGAGCAGGTGCGCGACATACGGGACGCCGGTGTCCTTGCGCTCCTGCCCCGCGTGCAGCACCGCCGCGTAGACCAGCGCGTCCTCGAACCGGCGTGAGAGTTTCGGCGGCGACAGAACATCGGTGGACATCAGTAACCTCCCGCCGCCGGGTACGCCATCGCGTCGCCCCGTGTTCGCCGAGTGATGGGCAGACGACTCGCGCGACGACTAACTGATCGGGGCAAGCGCGGGCATCGGCGCGAGCGGCTCGGTGCTGAACAGCCCCGGTGTCATCCGGCCCTGGGCATCGAAGGCACGGGCGACCAGCTCCTCACCGATGCGGTCGGCCTCGTTGAGCAGGTCCTTCATTGAGGCGATGCCCGCGAGCCGGCCCATCGTCAGCGGCCCCGGCCGTAGCAGTGTGACGCGGGCGCGCGGCTCCAGCCGTTCGAGCGTGCTGAAGGTACGCTCACGCAACACGATCTCGATCGAGCGCCCGATCACCGCGCCGATCGTGCGGGCATGTCCGGGCACGACCGACGCCGAGACATCGACGGCGACGATGTGACGGGCGCCGAGGGCGATTGCCGTGTCGAAGTCGAGGTTGGCGGTCACAGCCCCGTCCACGTACAACTGCCCGTCGATGCTCACCGGCGCGAAGAACCCGGGAATCGCGGCCGACGCCAGCACCGACTGTCGCACCGAGCCAGAGTGGAAGACGGTCTTCTCGCCGCTGCTGAGATTGGTCGCGACGATGTACAGCGGGGTGGCGGCCGCACGAATCTCATCCGGGCGGACATGTTCCTGAAGCAGATTACGTAGCTCGGCGTTGCTGTAAAAGTGGTCGCGACGTACGACGGCGTTGTAGAACATCCGAAGTGGGCTGCGGTTGAAGATCCGTTGGAAGCGCAGCTCCTCCCAGATCGAGCGAAGCAGTTCGTGCCGCTCATCCTCCGGATGGAAGGCGACGCACGCGGCGTTGAACGCCCCGGCGCTGGTACCGATCACCGCTGCCGGCCGGAAGCCGGTGGCGCTGAGCGCGCGCAGGATGCCGACCTGCACCGCGCCCATCCGCGCTCCGCCGCTGAGCACCAGCACGGGTCCGATCTCCGGCTCCGTTTCGATACCGGCCGGTGGCGGGCGACGCGTGACCAGCGGTAGGCGGAACGATGTTGCGAGTTTGGGCAGCGGCATGCGGCGCATCATAGCGGTGTCAATCCAAATGAACGAGGTTCAACGATAGATCCGAGAAGCCTCGATCCGATCTTCTTTCATTATGCCGCCGGTCGCCGATCGTTTCCAGTGCAGAACGGCGCGCGACCCGGGTCGTGGGTGATGGAGGATGCCGAACCCCCCGGCCGCTTTCCCCGCGCGGGAGGCAGCCGGGGGTTCGGTGAATCACTGCCGATTCGGGCGCCACGGGGGGACGTTTACAGCAGCCGTTCTTCCTGCATCGCGCCGAGGGCGCGGTCGAAGGCGGCGATCGTATAGTCCACGTCCTCGTCAGCGTGGGCGGCGCCGACAATCAGCCGGGCGCCCATCGGATCAACGCCCTCGTTGATCATCGCACGGCGGAAGGCGGCGACCGTCTCGGCGGCGGTATGGGGCACATCGGCGCGGTCGTCACCCGTCCATTCCCACGTCATGCCGTCCTCGGGCGCGGGCGCCTCCTTGCCGAGCAGGATGTGCAACAGCGAGCCGCGCCCATACACGCAGCCGGCTACCTCGTGGCGGCGGATCACGGCATTCATCTCGGTAGCCAGCCGTCGCGCGGCGCGGTCGGCCGCCTTGTGCGGCGCGCCGGTGGCGACCACGCTCAACGCGGCCACACCGGCCGCCGCCGAAATGGGGTTGGCGTTGAAGGTGCCCGGATGCGGCACGCGCTCGCCCCGCGGCGCGCCGTTGCGGTCGGTGAAGTTGATGATCGACATGATGTCCTCACGGCCGGCCACCGCGCCGCCGGGCAGTCCACCCGCGAGAATCTTGGCAAGCGTGGTCATGTCGGGTGTGATACCGAGGTGGGCCTGTGCCCCGCCGGGGCTGATGCGGAAGCCCGTGACGACCTCGTCGAAGATCAGCACCGCGCCATGCTGCTCGGTCAGCCGCCGCAGATCGTGCAGGAAGCCGTCATCAATCGGGATCGCGCCCATCGACGCGCCGGTCGGCTCGATGATGATCGCGGCAATCTCACCCCCGTGCTCACTCATCGCCCGTTCGAGCGCGGGCAGATCGTTCTGCGGCAGAATGATCTGGGCCTCCAGTGCCGCCCCGGGGATGCCAAGACCCTGGGCGCGGCCCTCGCCGCCGCCGACCATCGCCCCGGAGACGGTATCGCTCCATCCATGGAAGTTGCCGGCGAACCGCACGATCATCTCGCGACGGGTGAAGGCACGGGCCAGCCGCACTGCCATATGGACAGCCTCGGTGCCGGATGACGTGAAGCGGACGCGCTCGGCCGATGGGATCAGCTTCTGCACCCACCGACCCCACTCGATCTCGATCTCGTGGGATGCGCCCAGGTGTGTCCCACGCACCACCTGCTTCTGCACGGCCGCGACCACATCCGGGTGGCCGTGGCCCAGCAGCAATGAGCCATGGCCGGTGACGTAATCGATCATCTCATTGCCGTCCACATCCCACTTGCGCGATCCTTGGGCGCGTTCGGCATAGATTGGGAACGGCGTGAATCGCCGGGTATCGTGGGTGACGCCGTCCGGGAAGACCTCCAGCGCCTGCTTATGCAATTCGGCTGACCGTTGGTGGCGGCGTTCGTACGTCTCGAGAATGGTCACGGAGGCCTCCCTGCGCCAGGTGGGATGACGGGCGTCGGGTTCCAGTGTACCGCCTGCCATGCTCGCGGGTTAGTCGAATTATCGCTCGCCGCGCGCCCGGCCGCGTGCCGCCGGCCGCGGGCGTGCTCGGGCGACCGTCCCGCGTGGATCGGGGCGCACCAGACGGCGGTACAATCAACGCGGACCAAGGGTTGCGCCCGCGGGCGATGACCCGCGTCCCGAGGAGGACGACATGGCCGGGGGTTGCCTTTTCTGCAGCATGGCCTCGGGCGACATGCAGGTCGCGAAGCTAATCGACGATGAGCAGGTGTTCGCGATCCGTGACATCAACCCGCGTGCCCCCGTCCATGTTCTCGTGATTCCTAAACAGCACATCCCAACCGCGCGAGACATCGCACCCGAGCACGGACCGCTGCTGGTGGCCATGTTCGCGGCCGCCAACGAGGCCGCCCAGATCGAGGGCCTGGCCGAACGCGGCTACCGGCTCGCCTTCAATGTGCTCGGTGACGCGGGCATGACCATCTGGCACCTGCACCTGCACGTCATCGGCGGCCGGGCGCTGGGGGCGGAAGGCTGACGGAACTGAGAGAACCTATCCTTGCAGCTCCTCGGGCGACATCACCCGGAAACCGACCTTCACCGTGACTTGGAACTGGCCCACATCGCCGTCAACGATCGAGCCGCGAATCTGCTGCACCTCAAACCAGTCGAGGCCTTTCAGCGTCTGCCCCGCCCGTTTGATCGCGTTGCGGACGGCGTCGGACACGTCGTTGTCCGAAACGCCGACAAGTTCGATCAGTTTGTAGGTTCGATCCGGCATGATGGTCCTCCCTTGAGAATGGGTAATGGGTGTTGGGAATGGGTGATGGGTGTTGGGGGACGGCCCCGCTCGTGGTGCTCGATGTCGCTCCGCAACGGTTTGGCGAGAGTGTGCGCCACGTACGAGTATGCCGCGTCTGGCTTCTTGGCGCATCCCTCCGGCGGCCCCGGCGCGCACACGAAATGTCCCGGTCTTCCTGCTCGTGGACGACCGGGACGGGTGGGTCGTGGCGCGGGCGGTGTGCGCCGCGCGGGGGACGCGCTAGCGCCGGCTGCCGCCCTGGAGGAAGCTGAGGATCCGGAGGATCCACATGAACAAATTGATGATATCCAGGTACACACCCAGCGTGATGACCACCGCGTTGCCTATCGTGTCCTCGGCGTACTTAGCCCGCTGGACATCGAACACCAGCATCAGACTGAACACGGCCGCGCCGATCCAGCCAGTCACGAAGCTCATCACTTGCCCCTCTATAGGAGTCGGGGAGTACGTGCGTTGCGCCGCTCCCCTGTCGTCTCCCCAATCGTATCATGCAGATCGAGCGCCTCGCCGTCCGGTGACGCGACAGCGGGCCACGGTCGGGAAAGGGTTCGAAGGGGATACCCGCATGGAACCGGGGGACGGGCTGCTAATCGTGGATCTTCAGAACGACTTCTGCCCCGGCGGCTCGCTCGCCGTCGCGGGGGGTGATGAGATCGTCCCGACCGTCAATGAGTACGCGCGACACTTTGGCGCCGCGGGACTCCCGATCGTGGTGACGCGCGACTGGCATCCGCCCCGTACCCGGCACTTCACGACCGATGGCGGACCGTGGCCGCCGCACTGTGTCCAGGGAACCCACGGGGCTGAGTTCCACCCCGGCTTCAGGATGCCGGAGGGGACAATCGTCGCATCGAAGGGGATGGATCCGGAATCTGATTCCTACTCCGGGTTCGAAGCCGTCTCCCCGGACGGCGCTGCGATGGTCACGTTGCTTCGTGGGTTGGGCGTGCGACGCTTATTCATCGGCGGACTCGCGACCGACTATTGCGTCCATGCGACCACGCTGAGCGCGCTCGATGCGGGCTTTGCCGTGCGCCTGCTCACCGACGCGATCCGAGGGGTGGAGATTCAGCCGGGCGACACGGAACGCGCGCACGCCGAGATGCGGGCGCGCGGGGCCGTGGATGCGACGCGAGACATTGTGCTCGGGAGCCGGCGGGGGTAGCCGAGAGCCATGGCCGCGCTCCCGCGTCATGCCCTATTCCTCTAGGCCATGCCCTCCACTATGCTGACGGCGCAATGGCCAAACGGCGCATCGATGCTCTTCTGGTCGAACGCGGCCTCGCCGAGAGTCGGGAGAAGGCGCGGGCGTACATTCTGGCCGGTTCGGTCTTCATCGGGGAGCAGGCGGCGACCAAAGCGGGTCAGTTGGTCGACGCCGGTGTTGGGTTGCGGGTTGCGTCCCCGGCGCGGTTCGTGGGCCGTGGCGGAGACAAGCTGGCGCACGCGCTCGCGACGTTCGGCATCGACGTGGCCGGCGCCGTGGCGCTTGACGCGGGCGCATCAACCGGCGGGTTTACCGACTGCTTGCTCCAGAACCAGGCGCGGCGCATCTATGCGGTCGATGTGGGATACGGTCAGCTCGATTACAGACTGCGCGCCGATCCGCGGGTGGCGCCGGTGGAACGGACAAACGTCAGATACCTGACATCGTTGCCCGAACCAATCGACCTCGCCACACTGGACGTGTCGTTCATTTCACTCACGAAGGTGCTTGATGCGGTGCGCCGGCTCCTGACGCCGGATGGGCGCGTCGTGGCGTTGGTCAAGCCGCAGTTCGAAGCGCGGCGGGACGAGGTGGGGCGCGGCGGAATCGTGCGAGACCCGCTCATACACGCCGCGGTGCTCGGCCGCGTCGCCTGGTGGTGCGTGACTCACGGCTTCCGCGTGAGCGGGCTGACGACATCGCCGATTCGCGGCGCCGACGGCAACCGCGAGTTTTTCGTGCTCTTGGATAGTGACGAACTGGCCGGCCGGGATCAGGTTTAACCGCCTGATCGTCGATTCTCCGGCTCGCGTGCGACGAGCGACGTGGGTGGGCCGGCGGCGGGATAGGAAGCCGGTGGACGCCGGCTTGAGCCGCGTGTCGTCCGCTGCCCGGCGCACCGTGACTACTCGGAGGTGTGCGTGAGCATCGCAACCGTCGGTCTGCTCTATCACCCCAGCGTGCCCGCTGCCCGCACGCTGGCCGAGGAGTTATGCGGGCTGGCGGCCAACCACGCCGGCAACGCCTGGACGAGTTCTGCCTGGGACGAGGACGCGCTTACTCGGATGGAAACGACCGACTTGCTCGTGTGTGTGGGCGGCGACGGCACCATGTTGCGCGGCGCGCGGACGGTCATCCCGCATCCGATCCCGATTCTCGGCGTCAATATGGGCCGGCTTGGCTTCCTGAGTGAACTAAGCCCGGAGGAGGCGGCGGCGGGGCTGACAGCCGTAATCGCGGGCGCTGGACGGATCGAACGCCGGACGATGCTCCGCGCCGGGGTGTCCCTTCCCGGAGGAGCCGCGGCGCCTGGCCTGGTCTGCCAGGATGTGTTGAACGATGTCGTGCTCGGTCGCGCGGGTGGACGGCCGGTGTATATCCAAGTCTTGGTCGATGGCGTCGAAATGGATATCGTGCGCGCCGATGGGGTTGTCGTCAGCACCGCCACCGGCAGCACGGGCTACAACCTCTCCGCGGGCGGACCAGCGCTGGCGCCGGAGTCGGAAGAGCTGGTCCTGACGTCGATCGCCGCGCACCTTGCCCATGTACCCCCGCTCGTGTTACCCGGCGATACGGCCGTGACCCTACGAATCCAGTCAGATGTTCGCGCCGTCGTCTCGTTCGATGGACAAGTCGACTACCCCGTTGTCAGCGGCATGACCGTTCATATCCGTCGCGGCCCCCACGTCGCGCGGCTCATCCGGCTCGGCCCGCCGTCGGATTTCTTCCGCAACCTGACCCAACTGCTCAACCTGTCACGCGGCTCCTCGTGACCCGCCCTTCCGTCGCCCCGCGGCCCTCCACGAGCGGCTGGTGTCTGTCAGCAATCCCATGGGGTCCTCTGCTCATGACAGCCGTCCGTGAGCCGGGGTTGCTACCTCTCCCCCGCCCCTTCCCCGCCAGGGGAGGGGAGTCCGACCCACGCATCCGCCGGTGAACCCATCCATTCACCAGTCGCGACGTATGAGTTCCCCCCTTCCCCGCGGGGAATCGGGCAGGGGTCTAGGTGCTCTCAGCCCCGCCGCGCGTCAGCGCGAACCGGCCCGCGAGCGTGACCCTACCGTCGATCATCTGCTTGGCCCCAATGTGAACGGTGTGGTCGCCAGCGGCGTTGTCCCAACGAACGCCCACACGCGATACGCCCCGTCAGGCAACCGGCCACTGATGGCGGCGGCCCGGTGGCATGTGAACCCACCGGTCGCCTCCACCGCCTCCGAGCGCGCGATCACGGATGGCGCGTCTGCGGCTGTCGGCGCCTCATCGCGGGCCGTGACCGTCAGTACGAGCGGCCGGCGATCGTCGCCCGCTGTCGCCCGCACGCAGACGGTCACACCGGAGCGCGTGGCGCTCGGCTCGTCGCCGCCGCAATCAAGCGTGCCGTCGCAGACCTGGAGGACGGCTATCACCGGCGGCGCGGGTGTCGGTGATGCGCGCGGTGTGGGCGAAGGACTTGGTGGAGGAGTTGGGCTTGGACTGGGACTCGGCGTCGGGCTGGGAGTGGGTGCCGCCGACGGGGACGGACTCGGCGCGGGAGGCAGCGCGGCGCCCGCCGCTGGGCTGGGTGGTGGGGTGCGCGTCGCCGCGACCGTACCGGTTGGAGACGCGACGGTCGCGACCGCGGCCGCGGTCGATTGTGGCGTCGGCGTTCTGGCGAGGGGTGATCCGGGTGCAGCTACCTGGTTGGGGGTATCGCCGGCGGATGGCAACAGCCAGCTCGCCAGGATGCCGACTGCCAATGCCGCCATGCCTACCAGCAGGAATCCGAATGCGAGCAGCGGTATCAGCAGCACGCGATTGGTGGGCAGACGTGATGTCAGTCCGCGCGTGCGTCGCGGGGTAGAGATGGGGGCCGCGACCGGCCGCGGGCGCGTGGCTTCAGATTCGGGTTGGCGCGGCGGGTCGGGCGGCGCGCTCAATCCGACGACATCATCCGCGTGTGACCCGCCGCCCACCGCGTGGAGGCGCGGGGAATCGTGTTGCAGCGGGCCGGCCGCCACGGATCGCGGTCCCGCTGCCGGCGCGCCCAGGGAGGCGTGCCACGATTGGAGATGTTGCTGCTCCACGAACCACCGGCGACCCTGGTATTCGACCTCAAGCCGCCCGGCCGGATCGCGCCCCGTGACCAGCAGCGCCTCGCCACGCGGGATGGAGACGCCATGGTTTCCGGCCCCGGCTCCCGGTAGCGTGAGCGCCTCCTCGCGCGGTGTCGCGATATCGCCGATGTTCAGCCTTGAGCTGTTCATTGCTGATCGCCTCGGATGAACGCCGTGACGGTGGCTGTCGCGATCCGCGACACGTCGGGCGGCGCCGCGAGATGGCGTCACCGATTTGCATCATGCGTATCACTAGTATAGCCATGCAACACCATCAGGGAAGCCCGTGTACGCGCCCGCTCCCCGTTGTCCGGCGGCTGGTGGACGTGTCATGCGCCGTGAGAGTAGTAGAGGGGCGCGCCCGAATGCGGGATACTGGACGGGGGCACGACTGACGCGCGCCGGTCGTCCGTGTCCAACCGCCTCCATGCGATGCACTCCTATGTTGCAAGAACTCGACATTCGCAACTTCGCCGTGGCCGAGCATGTGCGCGTCCAGCTCGCGCCGGGATTCAACGCGATCACCGGTGAAACCGGCGCCGGGAAAAGCATCATCATCGACGCGCTCGGGTTGTTGTTGGGCGGACGCGCCGATCCGGACATGGTCCGCACCGGCACGTCGTCCGCGCGGGTGGAAGGCATTTTCCGACTGGACGGCGCGCCGGATGGCGCCCTGGCAGAAGCGCTCGCCGAATGCGGTGTCGAGCCGGAAGACGGTGTCTTGATCGTCAGCCGCGAGGTGCCGCGTCATGGTCGGTCTATCACCCGCATCAACGGTCGGGCCGCGGTGCAAAGTACGCTGGCCGCGCTCGGCCGCCGGCTGGTTGATGTTCACGGACAGGCCGACAACCTCTCGATCCTTCGCCCTGCCGAGCACGTTGGCTATCTCGATCGGTTCGCCGGACTCGATGATCAGCGCGCGGCGGTGGCGGCGCTCGCGGCTGACCTACGCGCCGTTCGCGAGCAGATCCGGCGGCTCTCGGACGACGACCGCGAGCGCGCCCGGCGGCTGGACCGGCTCGCGTATGAGGCGCGGGAGATCGCGGATGCAGACCTGCGAGCCGGTGAGGAGGAGGAACTACGCGAGGAACGCCGTCTCCTCAGCAGCGCCGAGGATCTCGCCCGCCTCTCGGACGCGGCGCATGTCGCCCTGACTGGCGGCGCCCGTTCCGCGTCGGCGGTCGATGCCCTCGGGGCCGCCGCCGAGAATCTCGCTCAGCTTGCCCGTCTCGACGAACGCATGACCGACACGGCGGCGATGGCCGAGGCACTGCAATCACAGGCGTACGATCTCGCGCGTGAGCTGCGCGCCTACCGCGAGGGCGTCGAGTACAACCCGCGGCGACTGGAGATGATCGAGGAGCGCCTCGCGCAGCTCGCGTCGCTCAAGCGGAAGTACGGCGCGACGGTCGAAGAGGTGATCACCTACGGTGCGCGGGCGGGGGCCGAATGGGGTGACCTCGAAACGGCCGAGGAACGAATCGCGCGCCTGAAGGAGGGCGAGGCGGCGCTGGTAAGCGAACTTGGAGGCGCGGCCTCCGCGCTCTCGACGGCGCGGCGCGATGCGGCCGCGCGGCTCGCGGCGGCGGTGCAACGGGAGATTACGGACCTGCGCCTTGAGGGTGGCCGGTTCGTCATCCGATTCGAGCCGCGCGTCGATCCCGATGGCGTGCCGGTGGTGTTGCCGCCGCTGCAAGACATCGGTGGCGACCCATCTCCCGATGCAATTGACACCGAAACGTTCGTTGCGGCGTTCGACCGCGGCGGCGTGGACCGGGTCGAGTTCTACGTGTCGCTCAACCCCGGGGAACCTCCGCGTCCCCTGGCGAAAGTGGCGAGCGGCGGCGAATCGGCGCGGCTCATGCTCGCGCTCAAGGCGATCCTGGGCGCGTCCGATTCCGTGCCCACGCTGGTATTCGATGAGGTGGATGTGGGCATCGGCGGGCGGTCCGGCCAAATCGTTGGCGGCAAGCTGGCCGCGCTGGGCGCGCATCATCAGGTGATTTGTATCACGCACCTTCCCCAGGTCGCCGCGCGGGCGGAGCGACACTTGGCCGTGATCAAGCGCGTGGAAGGGGATCGAACCTTTACCGAGGTGCGCGAACTCACCGGCGACGACCGCCGCCAAGAACTGGCCGCGATGCTGGGCGGCGCCACCGACGCCCACCTCGCGGCTGCCGCCGAGATGCTGGCAACCTGATCGCGCCAACCCCAGGGCGCACGGCCGCCCGCGCACACGGATGCATCGTGTATCCAGGATTCCCCCACTTTCCTTAGCGACACGGACGCGACTATAATCGCAAAGTCATTTCAATCCGCCATGGCGAATTCGAGGAGCGTATAATGCACACGTCCCCCGCGCTCACATGCCCAAACTGTAGTACCAGTGTTCGTGTCGCTCCGGTTGGATTTCCGATGCATGAGGAGGCGAGCAGTGACGCCGGTGGGACCATCCTCAAGCGCTGCCCGCGCTGTCAGGTGTGGTCATGGATGACATTACTACCCCAGAAAGCGAGCTGAACGTCCACGTATTGCCTCCTAAGGGCAGTGGCTTCCGCGTCGCCAAGGCGACCATGGGAGATGTCACGCACATCTTCGAGGTCGTGACCTACTTTGCTGACCGCGATGAGATGTTGCACCGCCCCCTGAGCGAGATATTCGAGACGTTACGCGATTTCTATGTCGCGCGTGATGACGACGGCGAATTTCTCGGCTGCGTGGCGCTGCACTTGCTCTGGTCGGATCTGGCCGAGGTCAAGTCGCTGGCCGTGCGTGAGAACCGTCAGCTCAAGGGTGTGGGCGCGGAGCTTGTCAAGGCGTGCCTCACCGAGGCACGCCGGCTTGAGTTGCCACAAGTGTTCGCTCTCACATACAAGCCCGGCTTTTTCGAGAAGCTCGGATTCCACATCGCCAATGTCTCGAACTTCCCCCGTAAAGTCTGGAACGAGTGCTATCGCTGCCCGAAGTTCCCCTCGTGCAACGAGATTGCCGTCTCCATCGACCTAACCGCATCACGTAACGGCGTGACCAGCCTGCCGGTCGTCCGCGTGCCGGCGCCACCCCGGGCCAGCGCCTTGGAGTGATC
>JBBQJF010000034.1:0-23580 GCA_038325665.1 Dehalococcoidia bacterium
TGGCCCGTGATATAGGCGAAGCTGACGTTCTCGAAGCGCAGATGCCCGCGGGCGTCGCGGAGTGGCGTCGCGCCGGGACGGTCGGCGATCTCTTGCTCCATGTCGAGGTAGTCGAACACCCGCTCGAACAGGGCGAGCGAACTGAGCACCGTCACGTTGACGCTGAGCAGCGACGAGATCGGCCCGAACAGCCGCCCGACCAATCCCGCGAAGGCGACGACGGTGCCGAGCGACGCCTCGCCGCCGATCACGCGGTGACCGCCGTACCAGTAAACGACCGCCGGGGTGATCGCGCCGAATAGCCCCATCGCCATGCCGAACCAGCGGCCGATCATCGCCCGGCGGATGTTGAGCCGGCGGATCTCACGCGCGGTCTGCTCGAAGGCGGCGATCTCGTCCGCCTGGCGGCCAAAGGTCTTGACCAGCAGCGCGCCGCTCACCGACAGCGTCTCCTGCATCTGAGAGTTCATCGCGGCGAGCTTGTCCTGGATGCGGCCGACCAATTCGCGTTGGAGATTGCCCACCCGCCGCGCCGGCAGGACGAACAGCGGCAGGAAGGCGACCGAGAACAGCGCCAGCCGCCAGTCGAGCGCCAGCATTACCACCAGCGTGCTGCCGGCGATGATCATGTTCTCGACCACGCTGCCCATCGTGTCGCTGACCACCCCCTGCACGCCGCCGACATCGTTGCTGACCCGCGACAGCACCTCGCCGGTGCGATTCGAGGTGAACCAGCGCAGTGACATGCCAGTGAGGTGGCGGTACATCGCGCCGCGCAAATCAAGCACCACGCTCTGGCCGACCGAGTTGCTCAGGTACGAGCGCAGCACGCCCACCAGCGCGCCGAATGCCACCAGCGCGACCATCACGATGATCAGGAGGTTGACCGCGGCGCCGTCGCGCCGCGGGATCGCCTGGTCGATCAGCCGCTTGATCAGCAGCGGCGGCCCCAGGCCGACGGTGGAGGTGAGCAGGATGGTGGCGAGATAGGCGGACATCACGGCGCGATGCGGCCACAGCAGACCGAGCGCCCGCCGCATCGTCGGCCAGGCCGGTCGGGTGGGACGTGCCTTGCGCCGGTCGGCGCGGGTCATGGGACTAGAACCGGCGGGCGCGGCCGGTCCACGCAGATCAAACGAGGACGCATCGGGCATCAGGAATCCAGTCATCGCCGGCGGTGCGCGCGGCGGATCATCTCCTTCTCAGCATGGACCACCGCCGGCCAAAATGCACCGCCCAACCGGGCAGGGCACGACCTGGGAGGATGGCCGGATCGCGATGACGTGAGAGCCTCCGGTGCTCTGGCGCACGGTCAGGCGACTTGTCCGGGATTGAAGGTCATACACGGGAGAGGAGTGGATAGTGGGACGGCACATGGGCCGTCTCTACCGCCCGCTTATGGTGGCCTGCCGTGACCCGTCGGGTCGCCCGCGACCCCGGCTGTACCGAGCGACCGGCATCACCATCCAGGAGTGTGGCCGGGGGCCAGGAGTGAGAGTGGCAAGAGCGAGGTGGCCCCCGAGCGCCAATGTCACCGCGGCTCCCGGCGCTGAGCGGCTTCATGGGATCGTATACTCGTAAAGGACCGATCTTAGCCCGCGGCTCAGGAGCGTGTCATCGCCCGTCTGCCGGCCTCCGACTCATCCATCTCTGACGCGCCCGACTCCAACGGCCCGCGGCTGGGGGAGGTGTACGACCGGCTGCTGGCGGCGTATGGCCCGCGCGGATGGTGGCCGGGGGCGGAGTCGCCGTTCGAGGTGGTGGTCGGGGCGATTCTCGTTCAGAACACGGCCTGGACGAACGTCGAACGCGTGCTGCCGGCGCTGCGCGCCGCCGGGGCGCTCACGGTGGCGGGGTTGCGGGCGCTGCCCGAGCCGGAGCTGGCGACGCTGCTGCGCCCGGCCGGCTACTTCAACACGAAGGCGCGCAAGCTGAAGGCGTTCGTCGCCCTGCTCGACGCCGGTCACGACGGCGATCTCGCCCGGTTGCTGGCCCTACCAATGGACGAACTGCGGGCGCGGTTGCTCGCCACCCACGGTATCGGCCCGGAGACGGCCGACGACATCGTGCTCTATGCCGCCGGCTACCCCAGCTTCGTGATCGACGCGTACACCGTCCGCATCTTCACCCGGCTGGGCATCGTTCCGGCGCGCGACCGCTATGGAGACTGGCGGGCGTTGTTCATGGATGCACTGCCGCCATCCGCGCCCCTCTTTAACGAGTACCACGCGCTGATCGTCGCTCACGGCAATACCACCTGCCGCCCGCGTCCTCGCTGCGCCGCATGTCCGCTACTGTCGCAGTGCCCAGCGGGGCAGGGTCATGGGTCATGGGGAGCGGGGAGCGGGGAGCGGGGAGCGCGGCGCCACAATAGAGCAGACCGAGCGGCCGGCAACCCACGTCAGCCGGCTGGGGCGAGCCGGATGCCGACATGCGCCTCCACATCGTGGAACATCGCCGCCGGGCGTGAACTGCCGGCATCAATCACCGGTTTACTGTCGTGCATCGCGAACCGGACCACCGCCAGCGCCGCCGCTCCGACGGCGATCGCTCCTCCGGTCGCGGCCGCCGCAACACCGGCCGTGACGGCCGCGACCGCGGGGCCGGCGAACCCCAACCCGATGCCACAGACGGTGAACGCGAACTTCTGACGCACCTTCTTACAGGCCTTCGCGACGTGCGCGTTGTACGCGTTTGCCATATCCGCGATCTCCGCGACCGCCGCGTGCGGCGGAATGCCTCGCGCGATGGCGGCCTCCTGCCAATCGAACAGCGCCGCCCGCTTCGTCCGGAATTCCGTATCCCGCGACAGTTCGATGGCTACGCGCAGCGCATCCTCCGCGTTCGGGAGGTCGGGGACCACCAGCCGCCGTGTCAATAGGAACGCCTGTGCCGAGAGAGAATCCGGCGCATCGGCGGCATCCGCGAGCTGGAAATCCCGCTGCACGGCAGCGGTCGAGTTGTAGGCCGCGATCACCTGTACATGGTGGACGCCCGGCAGCTTCTCCGTTACCTGTTCCCCCGCCAGAATCGCACGGGTCATCCCAAAGGTGTCGATGTGGTCTGCATCGAACTGCTCGGCGGCGAGTTGAGCGAGACGGGTCTTGAATGCCTGACGCCGCTGCTGATTCCACGGGCGCCGGATCGCGAGATCCGCCAGTTGCTCGAGGCGCTTTGCCTGTAAGTCCGGGTTCCAGCCGTGCGATACCCAATATGCCGACTCATCACGGTCCGGCTGGTGCGTCATCACGGGCAGAACGAGCCGGTCATAGAGAAGTACGTTCGCGACCAGCGCCCCGGTGTCGTTGTGATCATCGACAGATAGTGACCCCCAGCGCTCCACGGCCATCACTCACCTCCATGTCATCGCTCGTCGCCGGCTCGACGGAGATCGTGCGCCCTTAGCCGAGAGCGTGTACCCACGGAGGGAACGCCTCGACCAGTCGTGTGATGTAGTCGTCGGGCACGCGCGCCAGGTTGTCCACGTATGCCCGCATGAGCATGACGACCGTCGCCGCCTTCGCCACCGCGATGTCCCGCGCCAGTTCATCGAGGGTCCAGGGCAACGGATCAGTGCCTTGGCCCCACTCCTCGATGTAGCGGGCAGCGACCAGCCGGAACCGCGCGGTATCACCCAGGCCCGGCACGATGGTGGCGAGGTCGCCGGCGGGCACGCCGCGCCGGAAAAGCTCCCAGTCGTACAACGCCACGCTGCCATCGCGGCGTACACCCCAGTTCGGCGGGCTAGCATCCCCGGAAATCCAACACCATCCCCCGGTCAGGGGCGCCGCCTCGCGTTGGAGGGCATGCAACGGTGGCTCCAGGCGAGAGGCGACACCGGCCGGGAAGCAGCCGAGCGCCGTGTCGGTCGCGTCAGCGGTCCAGGAGCGCGCCGGCGATTCAGGGAAGTCCAACGTCCAATCGCGGGTCGTCCGGTGGAGACGCGCGAGCACCGCGACAACACGCGGATCCGGTCGCCCGTGGTCGGAAGGTGGCGTCGGGAGCGGATCGGGGATGTCCTCCAGGATGAACCAGTCGGCACCCGGCAGATGCGCCAGCCATGCGAGCCGGGGAATGGGCACGGCGGCCGCGCGCAGCCGCCCGGCGATAGTCTCATAGAAGTGGGCCTCCGCCGGCCGGGGGCTTGCCTTGATCACGACCGAGCCGGTAGGAAACCGGGCGCGGTAGACCCGCGCCACGCTCATCCCGCCGAGCCGCTCGACGGCCACCGCTTCCCCGCACGCGCGCCGGAGATACGCGACCACCGGCTCAGGCCAACTGGCCAACAGATCCATTGCTGGTGTCACCCCAACCGGTCACTCCCGCCATCCACTTTCCGGCCGGCGATACATCAACCTGCCGCTCCGAGGGCACCCGCCGCGAGACCACCCGCGTCGTCCGCACGTTCGCCCTCATCCCGGCCATCGCTCGCCGGCTCACGCGGCGACTACCGACGCCCCGCGCCCGTCCCCCGTCTTCCACCCCTGTCGGCGGTAGACATATTGTCAACGGGAAAAGCGCCGAACCCGCGCACCCACCCGCTCCCCTCCACGACTGCATCGGGCGTCTCCCATACCTACCCGTGAACCGCCCCCGTGACCTCTGACCTGTGCCCCCCGTCTACCCCGTGTGCTTCTTCACGAACTCGCCGATACGCTGGATCGCCTGCTGGCCCTCGGGCAGCATCCCCGCGAAGATATGCCAGACGTGAATCATGTCGTCCCACACTTCGAGGGTCGAGTCCACGCCAGCGGCACGGGCACGGGCGTCGAGGCGGACGGAGTCGTCGAGCAGGGTTTCGGTGGCGCCGACCTGGATCAGTAGCGGCGGCAGGCCGGTGAGATCGGCGTAGAGCGGCGCGGCAAGCGGCGTACGCGCGCCGGCCTCGCCGAGGTAGCGCTTCGCCATCTGCACGAGTCCGTCGCGCTGAACGATAGGGTCAACCGCGGCGTTGCCGCTCATCGAATCGCCCGTGCCCTCCAGGTCAACCCAGGGCGACAGGCAGACCCCGGCGGCGGGCAGCGGCTCGCCCGCGTCGCGTAGCGCCACCAGAGTCGCCATCGTCAGGCCACCCCCGGCCGAGTCGCCCGCCACCACGATCCGGCGTGGATTCACACCCGAACCGAGCAGCCAGCGATACGCGGCCATCGCGTCATCGACCGCCGCCGGGAAAGGATGCTCGGGGGCGAGGCGATAGTCGATCGCCAGCGCACGGGCCGCCGATGCGCGCGACAGCCGCGCCACCATCTCACGGTGGGTGTTGATCGAGCCGATCACATAGCCGCCGCCGTGCAGATAGAAGATCACGCGGTCCTCGACGGCGCCCGGCGCGGTGATCCACTCGGCGGGCACACCGTTCACCGTCACCGGCTCCCGCCGCACGTCCTCGGGCGTGGGGAATCCATCAGCCATCTTCTCGAACCCGGCGCGGGTTTCCTCCACGCTGGTATCTGGTGAGGCGATCGGCCGGGCGCGCAACATCTGCACGAGCTTCTGAATCTGTTCACTTGGCATAATGTGCCCTCCATTGTTCGGCCGCCGGCCGGTAGATTGTGGTGCACTGCTCGATCAACGCATCCTCGCCGCTGGCGCGCTCTCATAGGCGCCACCGTCGTGACAGTATGACACCAATACGAAAGGAAGGTGATCGCGGGATTCGGTCGTCTCGCGATCACCTCGCGCGCCCTCGCCCGAACCCGGTACGATGCATGAGATGAAGCGAGCGATACTGCTGTTGCTACCACTCCTTGTCATCGCCGGATGCGGCCGTGACTCGGCGGCGCCGTCACCCTCGCCGTCGCCACGGGCGCGACAACCGTCACCGACCGTGTCGATCCAGAAGGCAACGCCCACACCAACGCCGCCGCCTCCGCCACAGATCTGCCTGGTAACGCGTTCCCGTGGCGTGGGTTCGAGCTACGCTCCGTCCGACTTGATAGCGTTTCCGGTCGACTTGAGTGTACGCAAGGATGTGCGCGTGCGCCGGGAGACCGCGCGGGCATTGCAACAATTGCTGGCCGCCGCCCGCGATGAGGGTCACGACCTGCTGGCGCTCTCCGGCTATCGCTCGTATCAGGAGCAGCGGGAGGTGCTCGATCAGGAAACTCGTGCGTTCGGCGCCGCGCGGGCCGAGCAACAGGTGGCGCCGCCCGGTCACAGCGAACACCAGCTCGGCGTGGCCGTGGATGTGACCACCGCTCGCAAACCCTACGACCTCGACCAAACGTTCGGCGCCGAGCCGGAGGGCCTCTGGGTCGCCGCCAACGCTGCCCGTTTTGGCTTCGTGATCAGCTACCCGGCGGGTAAATCGGCCGTCACCGGATATGTCTATGAGCCGTGGCATATTCGCTACGTTGGTGTTCCTCTCGCGGAGGAGATTGCCGCCTCGGGCCTGACGCTCACCGAGTATCTCCCCCTGCACGGTATGGATGGCTGCCCATCCGCGTAGCCGCGAGCGACGCCCCTCCGCCGGACCACACCCACGAGACGGACGGCCCCGCGGCCCGAACGATGCAACGCGCCCCCGGGCGGGCGCTCCCACCGCGCTCAAAGCGCGTGATTAGAACCTGAACGCGTGCGCACGATCAGAGTGACCGGCGATGGGCTGGAAGGAAATTCTTGGTATGAACCGTCATGAACGGGCCGCGACTCGGCCGTCTCCGCAACCCGCCCCGCCACATTGGCTCACCCGACGCCTGTTGCCGGTCGCTCTCGGTCGTGTCAGTCAGAGGTGCGCTAAGTCGCCTGCCCTTCGATACCTTGAGTACACGTCAGTGAGATGGCCGGCGCTCGGCGGAGATAACGATCATGCGCGATCACGGATTTGGAAGGTTTCAAACGGGAGAATCGGTCAGTCTGGTGATTGGGGAGGGCCGAGAAGCGGCCGGTTTCGCGGCTGTCGTGGCCTCGACCGGCCGCGACGGCATCGAGTTGGTGCTTAAGGTTGCGCCGATTCGCGCGACCACGCTGGCGCCGTCGCGGGTGGTGTCCGTGATCGGCCCGGATCGGGTCATGCACACGGCACAGATCCTGTGGACCGAGTCGACACCGGAGTTGGTGGTGATGCTGGGGCAGGTGGACGCCGGCACGCCGGACGGCAATCAGCGACAGTACCGCCGCGTGGCGATGCAACTGCTCCCCACCCACACGTCGATTATCTCGGCCAGAAGCGCGGCCCGTTTTCGCGTCCATGTGGTCGACCTCAGCGGCGGCGGCGCACGCCTGTTGTCGCCGCGAGCGCTGCTGATCGACACCTCGCTCAGTCTGACGTTGCCCATGTCCGAAGGGCGGGATGCTATCAATGTGCGCGCCCAAGTCATGTGGGTGCGGCGACTTTACCAATCGTGGTTGACCGGCATCCATTTCGAGGGGGTGGCGCCGTCAGAGCGCGACCTCATCACGCGCACGGTGTTCTTGCGCCGGTGGAAGCGAGCGAATGTGGGCGGCTCATAGGTCACGGGTCACAGGTCATGGGGGGACCGCGAGCGCTCTCTATGACCCGTGACCTATGACCTCAGTTGACGCGGCGCTCGTAGCCCTGCCAGTGGTGATCGCGGAGGGCGGATTTCTGAATCTTGCCGGAGCCGGTTTTGGGCAGGGTGTCGGCCAGCTCGACAGAGCGCGGAACCTTGTAGCCGGCGATGTGGGCGCGGCAAAACTCGGTGAACTCGGCTGGTTCGACGGTCTGACCCGGCTTAAGCACGATCACCGCGTGGACACGCTCGCCCCAGCGTTCGTCCGGCACGCCGATGACAGCCGCCTCCAGCACCGCCGGGTGTCGGTACAGCGCGTCCTCCACCTCGGTCGAGTACACATTTTCCCCGCCGGAGATGATCATGTCCTTGGACCGATCAACGATGTAGAGATAGCCGTCCTCGTCCACCGTCGCCAGGTCGCCGGAGTGCATCCAGCCGCCGCGTAGTGTCTCGGCGGTGATCTCCGGCTGACGCCAGTAGCCGAGCATCACATTGGCGCCGCGCATCACGATCTCCCCCACCTCACCGGCGGCGACCTCGCTGCCGTCATCGCGCACCACCCGTACCTGCACCCCGGGAACCTCGCGCCCACAGGAGCCGAGCCGGCGCACGAGGCGCTCCGGCCCTTCGATGATGAAGTCCCCCGGCTCTAACTGCGTGGCCAGCGGCGAGGTTTCGGTCATCCCGTAGAGCTGGCTGAACTCGCATTTCAGCGCCTGCATCGCGGTCTTGAGCAGCCCCACCGGCATCGGTGATGCGCCGAACGGGATGAGCCGCAGCGAGCTGGTGTCATAGGCGTCGAGTTCGGGGTAGTTGACGATGAAGTTGACCATCGTGGGCACCAGCAGCGCCAGTGTCACCCGCTCGTGCTGCACCGCGTCGAGGAACCCGCGAGGGCTAAACTCACGCAGGAAGACGTGCCTCGCCCCCAGCCAGGTGAGCGTCCAGCACGCCCAGGCGTCGGCCAGGTGGAACATCGGCGCCGCGTGCAGCCACACATCGCGTTCGGCCAGTCGCAACGCCATCCCCATGTGTTGCGCGTTGCTCATCACGTTGCGCTGGGAGAGCATGACGCCCTTTGCGCGACCGGTGGTGCCGCTGGTGTAATAGAGCTGCACCATGTCATCCTCTCGCCAATCGCGCGCCACCTCATGCACCGGCTCGGCCGCGCCGAGCGCTCCCTCGTAATCGAGCAGCGTCGGTCCACCGTCCTCCGGTTCCGCGAACGACGACCGGCCGGCGACGATCACCGTCTTCACGGTGGTCAGCTCGTGCTTGCACGCCTCGTACACCGGCACAAGCTCAGGACCGAGGATGAGGGCGGTTGCCTCGGCATCGTTGAGGATGAAGACCAATTCGGGCGGTGCGAGGCGATGATTGAGCGGGGTGAGCACCGCGCCGGCCCGCTCGGCGGCGAAATACGATTCGAGGTAGCGGTGGCAATTGAGCATCAAGATGCCTACCCGGTCACCCGGCCGCACGCCCGCCTCGACCAGCGCCCCTGTCAGCCGTGCCACCCGCTCGGCCAGCTCCGCGTACGTCAGCCGTACGTCACCGCAGACGATTGCCTCGCGGCGCCCGTACAACCGAGTGGCCCGGTCGAGCGTCTCGTGAATGTACATGACCGACCCCCCTCAGATTCCGGCGCTCATGCGTGATCCGACGGCCTGTCCCGCTCTGAGCGTGTGGGTCCGCATGAGCGCCGGACGCGACCGGGGCGACCCACCGGGTCGCCCCGAGGACGGAATAACTCAACGCCTGGCCGGACGTCGCCCTAGGTCGCCCTCGCCATCTCCCGCGTCGCAGTCGTGCTGGCGACGGTGTAGCGCTCGACCCAGTCGGCAACGCGCCGGGCGAAATCGACCCGGTGGCTAGGGCGGCCGTTGCCGATGAACAAGTGACTGCCGCCGGGATACCGCACGAACTCGGTCGGAACCCTGCCGGCGGCAACCAATCCGACGTAGAACTCCTCTCCCTGACCGATCGGGCAGCGGTCGTCGGCCTCACCGTGCAAAATCAACGTCGGCGTGGTCACGCGGTCCACGTAGTTCACCGGCGACAGCCGGCGGAACGTCTCACGATTAGTGACCAAGTCGCCCTGCATCTCCCAGGGGCCGAACCACGCGCCGATGTCGGACGTGCCGTGGAACGATTCGAGGTTGGTCACGGGTGCACCGACCACGGCGGCCTTGAAGCGGTCGGTATGGCCCACCGTCCACGAGGTCATGTAGCCGCCGTAGGAGTAGCCGGTCACGGCGAGGCGCTCGGGGTCGGCGATGCCCTCGGCGACGAGTGCGTCGATGGCCGCGTGCTGCTCGGGTAAGTCGTACTCGCCCCACCGCCCGCGCAGGGTGGTCGCGAACGCCTTGCCGTACGAGCCGGAGCCGCTCGGGTTGAGCGCGATCACTGCCCATCCCTTACACGCGAGCGTGTACCAGTAGAACGAACCGCCCTGGAAGGTATTTCCCACGAAGCCGTGCGGCCCGCCGTGGATATGGACCAGCAGCGGCGCCGGACCACTGCCCGATATCGGCCGCACCAGCCAGCCATCGATCGTGCCGCCGTTGGGGTTGTCGAACACCCGCCGCTCGATCCGTGGCAGCGTCAGCCCGGCGAGCGCCGGCTCGTTGATGCGCGTCAACCGCCGCTCGCCGGCGCCGTCCCAGTTGCAGGTGTAGACATCGGCCGGGTTGGTAGGGTCGCTGGCGACAAAGGCGATCCGGCCGGCGGCCGGTCGCGCACTGAGCAAGATGATCTGGCGCTCGCCGTTCGCGACCGGTTGCACCGCGCCGTTGCCGGTCGTTACCCGCGCGATGTGGACGTTGCCCGCGTCCGCCACCGCGACAGTCAGCGTCGCCCCGTCCGCCGACCAGACCGGCTCCGCGACCGGCGCGACGGTCTGAAGGAACACACCGCAGTCGTAATCCGCTGTCAGGTTGCGGGGCGGTCCGCCCGTGGCCGGCACCGTCCACACCCGCGCGACCGGGTCGCCCAGCCCCGGAAATTGCTCATCAGTACCGTAGCAGGCGATGGTCGCGCCATCGGGGGAAAACGAGGGCGCCGTGGCGCGGCCGACGATCGCGGTGATACGCTGGGCGTTGCCGCCGGCGGCGCCGGCAACCCAGATATCTGTCAGGTTGTAGTCGGCCACGCCGCCGCGCGTGCGGCTGAAGGCGACCAGCCGGCCGTCGGGCGACCACACGGGGGTACGGTCGTTGACGTCGCCATCGGTGATCTGGCGCGGCTCGCCCCCCTCCGCCGCCACGACAAATAGATGACTTCGGCCGTCGAAGGTGTACCCGGAGCCGTCGTCCTTGTAGTGGGCCTTTGTGATGACCTTTGGTCGCTGCTCCCAGCGTTTGCGCGCCTCACTGTCCGCCGGCGGCGTTTCGGTCAGCACGCGAGCGGCAAACAACAGCGTCGCGCCGTCGGGCGACCACACTGGTGGTCCCGCGCCCTGGTCGAGCGCGGTCAGCTTGCGCGGCTCACCCCCGGCGACCGCCATGATGTAGAGCTGCGGCTTGTCGGTGGCGCGATCCGAGAGAAAAGCCAGACGGTCGCCATCCGGCGACCAGCGTGGCGCCGAATCGCGCTTCGGGCCGCGTGTGAATTGCACCGGCTCACCACCACCGGCGGGCACGACCCAGATGGTCGAGCCGTACTCGTCCTTCTCAGCATCGATTTCGTTCAGTACGTAGGCCACGCGTGAGCCGTCCGGGGAGAGCTGCACGTCGGCGATCGTCTTGAGAGCAAGCAGGTCTTCCGGCCGGACCGGCCGCGGAGTGGTCGTGGACATGGTCTATTCCTCCATATGTGGTCATGCTAGGTCACGCGACCGACGGCGGCAAGCCGGGGTATGGGCGATGGACCGCTTCACCGTTCGTCACGGGCACGGTGCGCTTCGCTCAACCGGTCGGATGATGCCCAGGCGGTCCCATATGTGCAATAATTATGCAGATAGCAAAACTTTTGAATGACGATGGAGAGCGACGATGGCGACGAATGAAAATATGGTGCGGCTGCGTCCCGGCGACCCCGCGCCGGCGGCCGAGGCACTGGGTGTGGACGGCACGGTCCAGCTAGCGGTGATGTGGAGTGATGGGCCGGTGGTACTCACGTTCCTGCGCCACTTTGGCTGAATGTTTTGTCGGGAGTTGCTCGCTCGGTTCGAGCGGGCTCATACGCAATTTGAGCAGGCCGGTGTGCGTGTTATCGCCGTGGGGATGTGCCGGCCGGAGGACGCGGCGGCGTTCTGCGGCGGTCGCGCCCCGAGCGTGACCTGCGTGTGTGATCGCTCGATGCGGGCGTACGCGGCATATGGCCTCAGTCGTGGCAGCTTCATGGACGTGATGGGGCCGGCCGCCGGAGTCGCCGCCGTGCGTGCCGCCACTCACGGGCACATCAGCGGCAACCCGATGGGCGGCGATGTGTGGATGATGCCCGGCACCTTCGCCATCGACGCCGGCGGGGTGGTCCGCGCCGCCCACTACGCCCGCCACAGCGGCGACCAGCCCGACCTGGACGGGATGATCGCGGCGGTGGCGCAACCGCGATTGGTGTGATGTACACTCGTCATCAACAGCGCTGCCAGGAGATCCAATCTTGTGGCTGATCTCTCTGGTGATGCTCAGTGGGCTATCGCTATTCTTGAGCGGGACGGCGACATTGCCCGTGTCGTTGTGTCGAGCGCCCGCGGCGATATCGAGTTAGTCACCGCGATGCATGTAGATGGCAGCACACTCATCCTGTTCGGATTACACATTGATGGTCCGGGGCCGGGAACCTTTGGGTTGCGCGAACTCAGGCGGATGGTTCGGGAGTTTGGCCGGATCGCCGGCGTCGAGCGGGTCGTGATCTTCGGTGGTACGAGAACACGGGAATGTCACCCGGGCGTAAGCCACGGCCAATCGTGGTCAAGGTAAAGTAAGATGGTTCAGGTTCTGATCACGGGCTGGAAGCCAGGCCTGCGCAAAGTCGCCCTCACGGGACTATTGCAAACACGGGGCGGGCTGTCTCTGCGCGACGCTCATGACTCCGTTGAACGATGTCTCGCCGGCGAGACAGTGGCGGTCGGTACCGCGAGCGCGGCTGCCGCTGAATCTCTGGCGCGCGATGCATCAGAGCTCGGTGCGATCACCAGCGTTCGTCTCAGCGAACAGCCCCGGTGAACCGAGATCGCACGAGAGTGCAACCCCGATCACCATCGCACGGCTCGGGCGGAGAGTGAACCGCCGAGGACGCCAAGAACGCCAAGCCACGCCAAGACGAAATAAAGGTGCGTGGCGTCCCTTGGCGCTCTTGGCGTCGTGGCGGTTCCCGTCCACTCCCTGACTTCCAATTACCTGCCAGTCGGACGGTCGAGGGCGCGGAACGAGCGGCTGAACAGGTGAAGACCGGCGGCAAAGACGGCCAGGAGCAGGCCGCCCCAGGCAACGGTAGCCTGCACGCCGATCGCGCGGGCGGCGGCGCTCGCCGGCAGCACGGCCAGAGGCGTCAGGCCAAACGACATCATCATGAGTGACGTCACCCGGCCGCGCATGTTGTCGGGCACGAGTTGCTGCACCACGGTGTTGTTCACGGTCATCGCGAGCATCGCTGCCACGTCGCCCAACGCCAGGGCCAGCAACGCCGGCCAGAGGTGGGGCGAGACGGCGAACAGCACCACGAAGGCAGCGAACACCAACATGCTCACCGTCATCATCATCGCCGGACGCCGCGGCCGGCCCAGGTTGGCGGCGATGATCGCCCCGGCGAGGCCGCCGACACCCGCCGCCGCCTGCATAACGCCCACGCCGGCCGCACCAGTGTTGAACACGCCGGCGAAGGCGGGTAGAAGGATTTGCTGCGGCATCGCCAGCAACATCGGTACCGTCCCCACTAGCAGCAGGATCATCATCGCCGGCTCCGCGCGCACGTAACGCAACCCTTCAACCACGTCGCCGGCCATGCTCGCCGTGCGCCGTTCGCCGCCCCGTGCGCCCCGCGGTAAGGTCGCGAACAACGCCACGGCCAGCCCATAAAACACCAGCGTCACCACGAAACCGCCGCCGATGCCGATGGGCGCCACCAGCACCCCGGCCAGCGCCGGAGCGGCGATGCGCGCCACGTTCATCGCGCCGGAATTGAGCGCGATCGCGTTCATCAGCCCGTCTTTACCCACCAGCTCGGGAACGATCGCTTGACGTGCGGGCATGTTGAAGCTGCCGGCGGCGGCGGTGATCGCCGAGATGACGAGCAAGTGCCAGAAGAGGACGACGCCCGTCACGACCAGCGCCATGGTCACCACGGTCAGCGCCAGTTGGAACACCTGCGACACGACAATCACCGTGCGCCGGTCGAAACGGTCAGCGACCACGCCGCCGAGCGGTGAGAAGAGCAGCGTCGGAATGGCGAACGCGGCGTTGACCAGACCGAGCGCGAGCGCGTCGTCGGTTAGCTCCCACACGAGCCAGCTACGCAGCATGATTTGCATGTTCATCGCGAAAAAGAACGCGGTGGTCGCCCAGAAATAGCGGGCGAAGGACGGGTTCTCCAGCGATTGGAAGGTCGTTGCGAACGCGCGGGGCATGGTCAGTGTGCGCCGTCCGGGCGGCGCGGCCGGTCGAGCATCAGGAAGTCGCATGGTTATTCTCCCGCACGGTAGGGGGACGGACACGGAATGGGCCGCGCCGTCCGAGGTCTCCTCGCGACACCGCACGGGAGGTGATCATACAGAGGGATGATGGGCGTAGGGGGCTGCTTCTATCATCGGCGGTAGAGGCCGGCTGTGCCAGCCCTTTTCCGACTATTGCGATACGGCCCATCGATCACACACATCCCGATCTATCGACCGTGGACACGTTCAGGCTGTCCGCTCGACGTGGTTGAGCGCCACGGGTGCGACTCTCGACGGAGCCGCGAGAAGGGCGCGTCCGTTTGAACGCCGGTTCGGCTCCGAGCGCATGTGCCGGAACATGCGCGGAATCTGGACGCGGGCCAGCGCACGCCGGACGCGGGCGACCTACCGGCTTAGCTCGACCGGAGAACGGCAATAGCACCCATGTGGAACCGTCACGCGTCCGGTCGCGCCCGGTAAGGCATGTGTATGCGCATCACGTCAACGGGGGGCGCCGGAGTGTTCGAGCTGGGCATCAAGATTGGCGAGCCAGACACGATAGGTCTGAAGCTTGCCTTCCAGTTCATCGCGCATCGTCTGGAGTTGATCGACCTTTTGGCGAATAATCGCGTGTTGCTTTTCCGTGACCTCGATCACGGCGTGCAACTGGCGCCGCTTGTGTTCGGCGTCGGCGTCGCGGCTGTACTCGGCGCGGATCTGGCTCTTGATCTCCTCCGCTTCGACCATCTCTTTGATCTCGGCGAGCGACAATCCAAGCAGCTTTTGGAGTTGCCTGATCTGTTCCACCCGCTGGATATCGGTTTCGGAGTACAAACGGAAACCGCCCTCCATCCGGCTGGGAGGGGTGAGTAGACCCTTCTCCTCGTAGAAGCGGAGTGTGCGCTGGGTCACGCCGGTACGCTCGGCCACTTCGCCGATCTGGAGGTAGGCTCCTGTACGATCCGCCACGGCCACGCCCTCTCACCACTATTCAGTGTTCCGAGTATAGGAACTCCCTAACGCAAACGTCAAGGTGAAGGTAAGCGATTGACGCGGCGGTTTGGCGGAGGCGAGGGCGCGCCGCGGTCGCCACCCGCGACCCATCGGGCCACCTGGTGTCACGAATTGATCGAGCGGCCACTCACGGGATGGGTGTATGTGAAAGGGCGACCCGGCAGGTCGCCCTCGTGATCCACGGACACGATACCGTCGCCCCCGGTCGCTTATTCCTCGTGCGGTTCCGGCTCGTGTGGCTCATCGATGTGGGCAGCGCCGACACCGGCCGGAATCATCACGGCGCTGCCGCCGCCTTGTGTCTCCTTGGGCCGGCGACGGGGCGGCAGCGCGTCGATCGTGGACCGCAGCGTGGCCGCGGCGGCGGCGCCGTCCACGACCAGCCCGATCACGCCACAATCACGTAGCGCTTCGAGCGACGCCGCGTCGATCGCCGGTTGCACCGGCAAGAGCAGAGGCTTGCGGGCGAGCGACGCCAGCCGGCGCAGGTCGAGCGTGCGCCGCACTGTCAAACCACCGTCTTCGAGACCAGGGACGAGGAGCGCGTCCAGTTGTAGGCTCTCAACCGTACGCAGGAAGGTATCCGAGGCGTCGAAGTCGATGCGCATGACGAAGCCGAGATCGTCCTCGAGCAGCACGGCGGCGTCGGTGGTGTCATCAGCGAAAATGAGGAAATCAGCGCCACTCTCACGCAACGCCCGCGCTCCCTCACGCCCCTTGACCGGTTCCTCGGCGCCCCAGAGCGCGGAACCGGAAGCGCCGTTGGCGCCGCGTTCGATCGGCCCGCCGATCACGGCGTCGGCGCCGCTCGACGCGGCGTCCTTCGCGCCGGCGGCCGGCGCTCGCGCCAGCAGCAACATCGTGGCATTGGTTTTGGTCGCGGTGGAGGAAAATCCGATCGGTCGCGATTCACGCCGCACCGCGCGGCTCATGGCCTCGGCAAGCTTGCTCATCGGGTCACCCTTTGCGATTGGAGATTGGCGATGTGTGGCCGGCGATTGGACCGTCCTCGTCGCCCAATCGTCAGTCATTGACCGTCAATCGTCAATCGTCAGGGCCACAACCCGTCGTAGGGCGCGTACGGTGGGCGGGGGGTGGGGGGCGGTTGCTCACCCTCACTCCACATGCGAACCGTGATGCCGTGGCGCTGGCGCAGCGCCCATACCCGCTCCACCAGCGCACGGCGGCGGGCCGTGGGCATCTCGATCAGGCGATACCAGCGCGTGTGCGCGACACCGTGGCGCGAGCAGGTCGCGCCGCGCGTCCGGCTCTCGCCTTCCTTATCCATCTGATGCTGGAGGGCCTCGCACACCTCATCCACGACCTCGTCGGGAAAGGCGGGAGCGGACGGGTCGCCGAGGAAGAGGTGGCGTGGATCGTGGAACCAGCGGCAGGCTTCGGTCACCACCTCGGCCAGCTCAACAGCGACCGGGAGGGGCACGTCTTCATACGGACGCAGATGCCATGCTTGAGCGAAGAACCGGTCGGTCGAGTAGTACGGCATCGGTGACACCTCGATGCAGAATGAAAAAGGGCAAGGGAGGCGTGCTCATCGCATGAGTACACCTCCCTTGCCCGCTATACTAGAAGCCCTTGCTGCTCAGCGCCGCGAACGCATCGTAGCCCATGCTGCGTCGCTGCGTGTCGCACAGCTCACTCGGCTGCACGTACTCCTCGACCCGAACCGCCGGCTCGGTCTTGCGGATCTCACCAACCTTGGTCGTCGTCGCCATCCCCACTCACCCCCCCTCTACGCTTGGATTGGCGGGTCATTGCGGCTGTCGTCCCGCCAGGAGGCGAGCCGGCTAACCGAACCGCTACTGTCAGGCTCTTCACCCAACAACGGCAAGTCATATGCAAGTTCTTCGAGCGCGTGAAACACCCGCAGTAATAGCGAGGTCGCGCCCTGGTAGGCGGTGCGGGGGACGTTGAAGTCGACACACTCAAGCTCGCCGCGATTTAGCTCAAGATGCAGGTCGGCCGGCGTGTTCGGCCCCTCGAACTGAATTAGGAGGGGTCGCAGCTTGACCAGCAGGTTCGTGCCGTGCCATGGCTCGGCAGTCTCATGGCGTCCGCCAAAGCCGGCGAGCGCGGCCTGTAGGCAGTCGTGAATTGCCCAGGCGTCGATGCGGGTGAGGGATAGCAATCGGGTATTCATCGCGGACCTCCGCGCCCTACTTCGCTGCCGGAATCCTATACCGATACTCGAACGATACGTTTTCCGAGAAGGCATTCGTATCACCCATTCAGGCAGTGCGGAGCGGCAATCTCTACCGCTGATGGCGCTAATCCTGCTCAGCAGTCGTACTTCCTCTCATCGCATATCTCAAGGGTGTGACCTTCAAAAGTCGTCTCGGCTGACCTGGGCGCTATTAGTCGTCATAATCCTGATGCCCGAAGGCGCACAGTGCACGCCATTGATACATAAGCCATTCGCCAACACCGATCATGGAACCGAACCTTCCGGGTATGGCAGGCTGCTCTCGCGCGGATCGCTCATCCCAATGTACGCGTTCGGCCATTAGCGCTCGGCGGTCAGACCGTGCGTTCACGTTCGGCCTGGTCGCGTATCTCCGCGGATCGGCCGCTGACGGCTGACCGCTTTCATCCCGGCGTGTCTTCAGACCAGATAGTGAGGAACTCGCGGCCGAGGATGACCCCGCGGACGCGGGCCGCGCCCACACTGGATTCGTCCGTTTGCGCCCTTGGGCGGCGATTGGGCAGGCGTGGGATGAGGCGAGGGCGGTAATCCGGTATGCTGGCGGTACCCGCGCCAATGACACCAAGGCAGGGAGCCATCATGCACCACAACAACCTCGTCGGCCTTCTGGAACGTGGGGCGATGTCCGCCCCCGCGCTGATCAGCCCCGAGTACGATCTGACCATCAGCTATGCCAGATTCATGGATGAGGTTCACGCCGTTCGTGACGGTATGCGTGCGGCAGGTGTGAAACCGGGCGATGTGGTCGGTATCGTCATGCCCAACGGCCCGGAAGTGCTGTTCACCTTCTTCGGCGCGCTCGCCGCCGGCGCCGCCGCGATGCCGATCAATCCTGAACTCAAGGCGGAGGAGATAGATTTCGCCCTTGATGATTCGCACTCATCGCTGGTCGTCGTTACGCCCAACGCGGAGGCGCGGATCGCCGGCTGCGCGACGCTTCCCGAGCGTCGTGCCCGGCTGATGTTCAGCGGCTCGTCCGGCTGCACGCTCGATGGACCAGGGACCGGCGGTCTGCCTCCACGCATGACGGGAGGTGAGGCGGGTGGAGATGACAACGCCCTGTTGCTCTATACGTCGGGCACCACATCCCGGCCCAAGGGGGTGCCACTCACACACGACAACCTGCTCGCCTCCGCCCGCAACGTTGCCGAATCGTACGCGCTGACCGCGGACGACCGGACGTTGTGCGTGATGCCGCTGTTTCACGTCCACGGGCTGGTGGCGAGCGTGATGGCGACGCTGTACGCCGGCGGGACGGTCGTTGTCCCGCAACGCTTTTCGGCATCTGCCTTTTGGCGGCTGGCCGATACCTACCGGCCGAGCTGGTATACGGCCGTGCCCACGATCCACACGATTTTGCTCAATACGGCCGACCAAAACCTCGTGGGCGAGCCGCCGCCCATGCGGTTCGTCCGCTCGTGCTCATCGGCGCTCGCGCCGGCAACACAAGAGGCGTTCGAAGCACGGTTCAACGTGGCAGTGCTTCAGGCGTACGGCATGACGGAGGCATCGCACCAAGTCGCGACCAACCCGCTCCCTCCCGCCGGACGTAAGGAAGGCTCGGTCGGCCAGCCTACCGGTCTTCAGGTCACGGTCCTCGATGATGATGGGGCCGAGTTACCGCTGGGCGTGGTGGGCGAGGTATCGATCCGGGGCGAGAATGTCACGCGCGGATACCTCCGCAACCCGGAGGCGACCGCTGCCGCCTTCACCAATGGCTGGTTCCGCACCGGCGACCAGGGGCTGATCGACGAGGACGGCTACATCTTCCTCCTTGGCCGCATCAAGGAGCTGATCAATCGCGGTGGGGAAAAGATCACGCCGTTGGAGATCGACGAGGTGCTGTTGCGCCACCCGGCGGTTGCCGAGGCAGTGGCTGTCGGCGTGCCGCACCCCGTGTACGGGGAAGAAGTCGAGGCGGTGGTCGCGCTCCACCCCGGCCACACCGCTGACGCCGCCGAACTGATCGGCTTCGTCAAAGAACACTTGGCCGACTTCAAGGCCCCTAAAGCCATCCGATTCGTGCCCGAGATCCCGCGTGGCGCCACCGGGAAGATTCAGCGGCGGCGACTGCTGGACCTCCTGTGACGGAGGTCACGGGTCATGGGGGTAAGGGGGACCGTGCGAGTCGGCGGGTCGGGTCACGCGCTCGGGCGTGAGCGAACGGGTCCGTGTACGCGAGGAACGGCGTTAGGGCGACCCGCCGGCGGGCGCGACCTGGTGTATCGCGCCCACCATCAGCATTGCATCACGTCCATGAAGGCCGGCCCGTTAGGTCGCGTCCCGCCCCAGGGCCAACCGGGTAATCAGACCCCGCGCCGGTTTACGGCACGACACCCATCCCCCGTCCCGTATGACCTACTCCCCTATCGGGCGCTGGCTACTTGCTGCTGTAGCTGCCCCTTGCGCTGGGCCATCTGCTGGCCGAGGCGGTCGAGTTCCTTGCCCAAGACCTGTTCGGCATCGGGCAGCATCTCTCCCTCTTCCTCTTCGATGTGGTGCTCGACGTTTTCGGTCAGCACCTTGAACTTGGCGTCGTAGTGCTCATCGGCGGGGTCGAGCACTTTCAACTCAGCAATCAGCGTCTTGACGACGTGATGCTCCTCCTCGCCCTCAACGATGAGCGCCTTACCGTCCTTGCCGGCCTTCTCTTTCGCCGCCGGGTAGAAGATCTCCTCTTCGAGCGTCGCGTGGACTTCTAGCTCCATGAAGACTTTTTCGGCGATGCCCTGCTTCTTCTTGTGCGCCCGATCGCCGGCGGCCTCATACTCGCGGAACAGTCCCTTTACCTTCTCGTGGTCATCCTTCAGCATTTGAATAGCGTTCATGGGTTCCTCCCTCGCGTGTGTTCCGACCCCAGCATACGAGGGCATCACCGGCTGCACAGCACCCGAATGAGCGAGCCACCACCCCGACGATTGTGTATTGACTCACCCATAATCAGTGCCTACCCGTCGCTCCCCCTCCTCTGCCTATAACCCGCCACCCATGACCCATGGCCCGTGCCCGCGCATTACTCATCCGCTCGGTGTGCCTCCAACTCGTCATTGGTGAAGTCCATCGTGGCGTGCTCGGCAGTAAATGAGAGAACCTCGTCGCGCCGCAACCAGAAATCGGGATGCATGGGCGCATCGACCTTGAACACGGAGTCAGCGACCTCTTTGATCGCGCCAATATGCTCGCCGTCACGTGTGAACACCGTCAAGCCGGGTTTGATCTCGCTGATTGGGTCGGTGGTCATGGCCGTGCTCCTGTGAGAATAGGTGTTGGGTGATGGGTGGAGCGGGAAGGCGCTGCCGTTCGTGTCTGGCGGCGTGTCCGGGAGCATGGACAGCGTTGGGTCACGAGCACTCCCTTCTCGCTGGTCGGCCGTCAATCGTTACCCTCGGCGCCGCGCACATCGCCTTCGCCACTTGTCGTTATCTTGGGTTCAGGTAGTGTCCGGCGCAACGGTCGCACGAGGACGAGTTGTATCTCGTGAACGCGCCCGTACCCTGGAGACGGCGACGCGGGCCACCCACGCCTGCCGCCGTCGAGCGGGCGCACCACCGCCGGGGCTGATAGGGGGGGGCAATGGGATTCGTATCGGAAATGCGCGGACAGGCGGCCACGATCTGGGCGGCGGGAGCGGCGCATCCATTCGTCCGTGGTATCGGTGATGGCACGCTTGACGTGGAGAAGTTCACGTTCTACATCGCGCAGGATTACGTCTACCTTGTGGAATTCGTCCGGGTGCTGGCGCTGGCGGCGGCCAAGTCGGACGACCTCGCCACCATGCAGCGCTTCACGGCGTTGCAGCATATGACCTTGACGCATGAGATGGAGCTGCACCGAGGCTACTGTGCCCGGTTTGGTCTGACCGCGGTCGATCTCGCGGCGACGCGGGCGGCGCCCACCACTCACGCGTACACCCGCCACCTGTTGAGTGTGGCGTACGGCGGCACGGCCGGCGAGATCGCGGCGGCGATGTTGCCGTGCCAATGGGGCTACGCCGAGATCGGCGCCGCGCTGGCAGGGGCGGGAGTACCCGCCCACACGCCGCTGTACGCGGAATGGATCGAAATGTACGGCTCGTCCGCATATCAATCGCTGGCCACCGAGATGTGCGAACTGATGGACGACCTCGCCGCCCGTGCCGGCCCGGCCGAGCGCGAGCGAATGAGCGCCCACTTTCTGACCAGCAGCCGCTATGAGTGGAAGTTCTGGGAGATGAGCTGGACGCGTGAGCAGTGGCCGGTGTGAGCGATATCGTGAGGGGGGGGGCGGCCATATGTGGCCGGCCGCTTCCACGCGGCGTTATCCCGAGCGGGGGCACGCGATGTCTAGGCGGGAGTGACAGCCGGTTCGGCGACCGCATCTCGAATCAGGCGCAAAATCTCGGCTGGCGCCGTTGCTTTGCGCGCGATCTCCGTCGCGCCCGCGCGCCATGCCGCATCGACATCATCATCGGGACCAAGCAGCACGATCACCGGCGAGGTTCGTCGGAGGCCGATGCGGAGCGCGTGCAAGAAGATCGCGCCGTCAATGCACGGCAAGCCCCAACTCAGCACGATCGCCGCCGGTTGATCGTCCTCAACCGCGATCAGCCCGTCGAGGCCGTCGACCGTGTGGCTCACCGCATAGCCGGCGGCTTGAAGGGTTAGCCCGAGCCGGCCCACGGCAGCAGGGTTATCATCGACGATGAGGATCCGTGTTTTCTGGTGTAAGAGATGCTCGTATGTCGCTCCACTCATCATTCGACGTCCCTTTGCTCGTCCGTTCGTGGTCCAACACGAGAATGGTAGCACCCTGTTCAGGGTCGGTATAGTCGCGACGTGGACTGTTTTTCCTCCAGGGGCGGTGCGATCGATTGTTCAGTAACCTTTGGCGAGGATTGAGCGTTTCCTTTGATACGAGCATCCCGTATTGATAGTTAGGCGCCACCAAATGCGACGGTAGGGGGACGGAATCGATCAATGAGTAATTTCGTGCAGCGCGTCCTCCGTATTTTCAGTTCGGACCGGTCGGTATTCGCATCAGCCCTGGTGGCCTACCGCGACCACCACGGATGGGGCGACGCCGAGTTGGCGGCGTGGTTGCGCGTTTCACCGAAGGGGCTGGCCCGTCTCGCGCTGTGCCAGCGGCCGGACCCATGTGACCCGCGATCCCCCGAATTGCTCGCGGGTATCGCTGACTACACGGGGTGCAATCAGTCCCAACTCACCGAACTGCTCGCGGCGGCGCATACGTCGGCGCTGTCATCGATCAGCTAGTGTCGAACGCACCGTTGTCACCGCCACGTTGACTCTATCCCGTACCGCGGCGAATGAATGGCCGATCGCGAGCATGTTCTTTGGCGACTGCCGCGGATAGCTGACATCCGGGGTAATCATCCCGAGCGGTGAGTGCTCCTACCGCCGTCGTCGCCTCGACCGTGTCGAGCCGGCCGGTTTCAATCGCGAAGAGCGGCTAATAGCCGGCTCGAAACGCCAGCCGCTCGATCGCCCGCCGGGACCCGGCGTCGTGATGCAGCCGGTCCGTGCCGCTGGCGCGGTCGTCCACATCGAACACCGCGATGCAGTCCTTGCCCGCGCCCTTGGCTCGGTAGAGCGCGACATCGGCTCGACGGACCAACTCGTCTGGTGACAGGTCGCCCATGCTCACGGCCAGACCGATACTCGCGGTCACGTAGACCTCGCGCCCGCTGAGGATGAACGGCTGCCGAAGTGTATCGAGAATCCGTTCACCTACCTGCAACCCGGCTGATGGATGGTCCATGTCTTCGACGAGCAGGGTAAACTCGTCGCCGCCGAAGCGCGCGACCACGGCGCGGGCGCGCACACACGCCAGCAGGCGGCGTCCCACGGCATCGAGCAGCGCGTCGCCGGCGCCGTGGCCGAGTGTATCGTTGACGAGCTTGAATCCGTCCAGATCGAGGAACAGCACGGCGATACCAGTCGTGTCTGGTTCTGCACGTTGGTGGGCGAGCGCCAGTCGGTCCATGAACCGCGCTCGGTTGGCCAACCCGGTGAGTGGGTCATGGAACGCCTGATAGACAAGATCGGTCTGGCGTTGCTGGAGCGCGGCGGCCATGTCGTCCACGGCGCGGGCTAGTTCGCTCAATTCGCCGTCACCGTGCGACAGACCGGTACGTGCGCTCAGGTCACCCTCCGTCAACTTTCGCGTCGTACGTAGTAACGCGCGTACATGCCCCAGCAGGAAGGCATCACCGCCGAACCAGGCCGCTCCCAGCGCCAGCACGGCCACGAACCCGAGAGCGATCAGATTGTTCCTGA
>JBBQJF010000035.1:0-22856 GCA_038325665.1 Dehalococcoidia bacterium
CTCGGCCTGCTCGGAGCGGTCGGAGCGGTGACACTCGGCGCCATGGCCACGATGTCATGGCACGAATCGCCGCCGTCCGTCACCGCGTCCAGTCATCGCGAGGCCCCACTCATTTCTCGTGACCCCCAGGCGGATAACACCGACCTGTACGCCTTTCGGAGTCCCGACCGCCCCGACACGATCACGATAATCGCGGCGTTCCAACCACTCGAAGCGCCGGATGGCGGCCCTAACTTCTACACGTTCGGGGATGATGTCGTCTATAAGATCTTCGTCGACAATGACGGCGACGCGGAGGAAGACATCACCTATGAGTTCCGCTTCACCACGGAGACACGCGACCCCAACACGTTCCTGTACAACACCGGCCCGGTGGCATCACTCAACGATCCCAACCTGAACGTGCGCCAGACCTATTCGATATCACGCTTTCAGGAAGGCAGCAACAACCCGGTGCTGCGTGAGGGTATCCCCGTCGCGCCGTATAACGTCGGAAAGCGATCCTTCCCAGACTACGACGCGGTAGCCGATCAGGCGATCACACGCTTGGAGAACGGCATCACCGTATTCGCCGGCCCACGCGACGACCCGTTCTGGGTTGATCTGGCGGTCTTTGATTTGCTCGGCCTCGGCCGGGGTGTGGACAGCCTCGCCGGGTATAACGTGCAGACGATCGCGATGCAGATCCCGATCGAGAACGTTACCCGCACCCGCTCAACCCCCAGCAGCGCGACGGATGAGCGGGCGGTGCTCGGCTTCTGGGCAACCACCTGGCGGCCCTCCACCCGCGTTCTGAACGATGACGGCGATCCGACCGCCTCCGGCCCGCTGGTGCAGGTGTCGCGCCTCGGCTCGCCCCTTGTGAACGAGGTCGTGATCCCGCGCGGCATGAAGGATCTGTTCAATGCCTCGCATCCGCGCGATGACGCCCAGTTCTTGAACTATGTGACCACGCCGGAACTGGCGGCGCTGCTCAACGGTGTGCTCGGCTTCCCCGCCCCGACCAGCGGCCGTGACGACCTCGTGCAGGTCTTCCTCACGGGCGTGCCGGGGGCGACGATGCCGCCCAACGTCAAGCCGGCGGAGATGCTGCGCCTGAACGTGGCCGTGCCGCCGAGCGCCAGCCCCAACCGCCTGGGCGTTGTCGGCGGCGACCTGGGAGGCTTCCCGAATGGCCGCCGCCTGGAGAATGATGTTGTCGACATCTCGCTGGCCGCGGTCGGTGGGGTGCTGAAGAATGTCCCCGGCGCGGCCGCGCTCAGCCAGGGCGTGCCGAGTAATGACAAACCGTTCTTGAACACCTTCCCGTACGCGGCCAGCCCGCATCCGGGCAACAAGTAGCGGACGTGATCCGCCGGTGAGTCCATCCCGTAGGAATCACCGGCGGGTCAATCAGGTTTCAGTGTTGAGGTCCACGGTCGAGGCCCGCGCCGCTCGACCACGAACCTCAATACTCAAACCACCGTGGAGACGAAGATGAAGACGAGATTCCTGGCCGTCGCCCTCCTCGCCGTCGTGCTCGCGGGCGGAGTGTTCACCGCGTTGCGGATGCGCGAAGGCGGCGATGACGGCCGCGCCGCGATCCCGCCCGAGGCGGCGGCGCTCTATCAGGGCAGCGCCGCCCGTCGCGGGAGCACCGACGCGACGATCGAGACACTTCAATCACGGTTGAGTAAGCGCCAGTCCGACCCGACAGTGCTCGCCCAACTCGGCGCGGCATACCTTCAAAAGGTACGCGAAACCGGCAATCCAACCTACTACCGCAAGGCCGAGACGGCGTTGAATCAGTCGCTCAAAGCTGAACCCGACAACGGTGAGGCGCTCAGCGGCATGGGCGCGCTCGCGCTGGCGCGCCACCAATTCGGTGAGGCGCTCGAGTGGGGGCAGCGGGCGATTAAGGTCAACCCATATCGCGCGGCCAATTACGGCATCGCCGGCGACGCCCTGATCGAGCTTGGCCGCTACGACGAGGCGGTGGGGACGATTCAGAAGATGGTGGACACTCGCCCCGATCTGGCCTCCTATGCCCGCGTCTCGTATCTGCGCGAGTTGTACGGAAAGACGGACAGCGCGATCGAGGGGATGCAGCGCGCGGTTCGGGCTGGCGGCCCAGCGGTTGAGAACACCAGCTACGTGCGGGTGCAGCTCGGCAATCTCCACTTCAACAGCGGCCGGCTCGACGAGGCCGAGCGCGAGTATAATCTCACCCTCCAACGGTATCCGGGCTACGGTCCAGCACAAGCCGGACTCGCGTACGTCAAAGCAGCCGGCGGCGACGACGCGGCCGCGATCGAGCTGTTCACCAAGGCAGTCGAGGCGATACCCCTGCCCGAATACGTGATCGCACTCGGTGACCTCTATACCCGCGCCGGGCGCACGGACGAGGCGGCGCGTCAGTATGAGCTAGTGCGCGCCATCGAAAAGCTGTTCGCCGCCAATGGTACGGATGTGGATGTCGAAACCGCCCTGTTCGATGCCGACCACGAGCGTGACCCATCCGCCACGCTCGCCCGCGCCCGCGACGGCTACGACCGCCGCCCCAGCATCCACGCCGCCGATGTGCTCGCGTGGTCGCTGTACAAAGCCGGTCAGCCCGAGGAAGCCGAGGGCTACGCTCGACAGGCCCTGCGATTGGGGACGAAGGATTCGCTCAAGCTGTACCACGCCGGCATGATCGCGAAGGCGCTGGGCAAGACCGACGACGCCCGCGCTTACCTCGGCCAGGCGCTCGCGACCAACCCGAACTTCTCCATCCTGCACGCCGCCACGGCGCGCGACACCCTTGCCGCTCTCGGCGGCGCGGCGTCAACAGCGAGCATATCGCGGAGCGCACCATGAATGCCGTGACCACGAGCGAAACGGGAAGGGGCGAGGCGATGATGTTCGGGGGCGCAACGATGCAGTACGTCCGGCACTCTCGACCACGACCGTCGGACGAGGGCACGCGTCACGAGTCACGGGTCAGCGACTATCGGCAGCGTGTGCATAGTCCGCGCCCCCGACCGCCAGTGCGCGTCCGCGCCGTCGCGCTGCGCGTACTCGGGGTACTGGTGGTGCTGATCGCTGGTTTCACGGTCGCGCATCCACCGACGGCCGAGGCGCACCCACTGGGAAACTTCACCGTCAACCGCTACGCCCGACTGGAACCGGGCACGGACACGATGCGCATCATCTATGCGCTCGACATGGCCGAGATCCCGACGTTCCAGGAAATGAGCACGCTCGACCGCGATCGCAACGGCACGATCAGTGACGAAGAGCGGCTCGCATATCTGGCGCAGCGATTGCCAGAGCTGGCGCGCAACCTCAAGCTGACGGTGGGTGACACGGCGCTTCCCGTGAGGGTGGATCCAGGCTCCGGCCGTCTCACACTCGCGGACGGGCAGGGTGGCCTTCAGGTGCTGCGGATCGACGCCGTGTTCCTGGCCGATCTCACCGAGGGGTCGCGCGGTGGTGTCGTGTCCGCATGGTTCCGTGACACGAATTACGACACCCGGCTCGGCTGGAAGGAGATCGTGGTACGCGGCACGAGCGACGCGGCCATACGCGACAGCAGTGTCGCCCCCGACATCAGCAACGAACTGCGGGCGTACCCCGATAGCTCGCTCGAAAACCCGCTGGAGGTGCGAGAGGCGCGCTTCTCGTTCGAGCCGGGCGTGGCCGGGGAGACGGCGGCAACCAACGCGGCCGCCCGCGCGGCCGAGCGCACGAACCAGGCGACCGGCTCGGGCATCCTCTCCCGCTTCGCCGAATCGGCCGCGACGCGAAACCTGACGCTGCCGGTGGTGCTGTTTTTGCTGCTGGCGGCGGTGTTCTGGGGGGCGCTGCATGCGCTTGGCCCCGGCCACGGCAAGACGGTTGTGGCCGCCTACCTGGTCGGCTCACGCGGCACCGCGCGGCACGCCGTGCTGCTTGGCCTGACCGTGACGGCGACCCACACCGCCGGCGTGTATCTGCTCGGTTTCGTCACGCTGTTCGCATCGCACTTCATCGTGCCCGAGCGGCTGTACCCGATCCTCAGTCTGTTCTCCGGGTTAGTGGTGACCGGGATGGGGATGTCGCTGCTGATCGGCCGGCTGCGCGCGTCGGGGACGTGGCCGTTCGGCCGGCGCGCGCATGACCACCCCGGGCGGACGGCCGGCGCTGACCATGCCCATTCTGACGGGGACGAGCAGCCGAGCGGCGCCCATGACCACCCCCACGGCCATGATCACGGCGCGCATAGCCACGGCCATGGCGGTCGCGCGCACAGCCACAGCATACCGGGCGACGATGGACGCCCGGTGACATGGCGCAATCTGGTTGCCCTGGGCATCTACGGCGGTATGATTCCGTGCCCGACGGCGATCGTCGTACTGCTGACCTCAATCTCGCTCAATCGCGTGGCCTTCGGGCTTGGTCTGGTGGTGGCGTTCAGTTTCGGACTGGCGGTGGTGCTGGTCGGAATCGGCATCGCCCTGGTCTACGCCGGCCGAGCGATGGCGCGGGTGAAGGTCAACCGCGCCATCGTCCAACTCGTCCCGGTGCTCAGCGCCGCGGCGGTGATCACGGTCGGCGTCCTAATCACGCTCCGCGCCATGGGCCAGACCGGGCTACCGGTGGTATAGAGCCGCTACCCCGGAAATTGCCAGGTCTCGCCCTCCGCCGGCTCATCGATGATCGTGAACTGCGGCAGAGCAAGCTCCTCGTCCAGCGGTTGGAACACGGCCTGTACCCGCCGGCCGATGGCGACCTTGTCCTCCGACTCCGGCTCGAAGTCGGGCGTCACCAGGTTGGTGATCAGGCGCAATGCTTCATCAGCGGTCGGCACGCCGCGCTGCTCGTCCAGCTCGACCAGCACGACCGGATACGGCGCCCACTCGCGGAAGCCGGGCTGGATCGCCTGGGTCACGATCTCGTAGCTGTAGATCGTCCCCTTACCGCTGACCTCGGCCCAGTCCCATTCGAGCGAGGTACACCAGGGACACGCCGGTCCCGGCGGGTAGCGCAGCATCGCGCACTCGCCACACTTCTTCACCACCAGCCGCTTTTGGCGCGCGGCCTCGAAGTACGGGCGGAACTCACGTTCGCCCTCGGGCAAGATCAGATTCATTCCCCTGTATTCCGGCATGTAGGTTCTCCTCCATTGGGGGCGGTCAGCAGTAAGCCGTCGAGCGGGAGCGGGCAGCGACACCCTCCTGCCCGATTCATCACTACTGATTGGTCATTATCAGCGCGCTGCCGGTGGCCGGCATCGCCCAGCCGAGGTTCATCGTGATGCGCGCGTCCTTGACCTGGCGGCATCCGCGCTCACTGTAGTCATAGGTATGGTTGCCGTTCTGCCAATCGGGGCAATAGTCATCGGCCAGACCGCGAAGCTGGCGGACGTTCTCGATCACCATGTTCATGCCGTGGGTATAGCCCTCGCACAGGTGGCCGCCGCTGGTGTTGTTCGGCCGGGCGCCGCCCAACTTGATGATGCCGCTCGACACGTACTCTCCACCCTGACCCTTGGGGCAGAACCCATACTCCTCGAGCTGGAGCATGGTTGTGAAGGTGAAGGCATCGTAGCTGCCGGTAATATCCACATCCTCTGGCGTAATGCCGGCCATGGGGAACACGATGTCCTTGGCGTAATAGCCCGCCACCCGCGTGATCGGCCCGTGCTCCCAATGGAAATCGACGCGCGGCTTGGAGACGCGGCCGGCCACGCCCAAGATGCGTGCCGGTGTCTGACGAAGGTCGCGCGCACGCTCGAGTGAGGTCACGATCACGCAGGTGGCGTTGTCGGTTTCGAGGCAGCAGTCGAGCAGGTGCAAGGGTTTGACGATCCACCGCGAGTTGACCACGTCGTCGACGGTGACGCGTCGCTTTTGCAGCGCCTTCGGGTTGTTGGAGGCGTGATTGGAGTGCGCGGCCTTGACCGCCGCCACCTGCTCGCTGGTCGTGCCGTACTCGTGCATGTGGCGCATGAAGGTCGGGGCGAAGTTCTGCGCCGCGCTGGTCTGCCCGTAGGCGCGCGAAAACAGGTCGCCGCCGCCGACCGGTGTGGCCGCCCGCACGCCGGTGCCGCCGATCCGCACGCCGGTATAGCCGTTCATCGACCGAAAGACGGCGACGGTGTTACACATCCCCGCCTCGATCACCCCGATGGCGATACCGATCAGCGCCTCCGTGCTCGATCCACCGCCGATGCAATCCATGTAAAAGTTGAGGCGGATACCCAGGTCGCTGGAGATCGCCGTGGCCGAGGTTGAGTCGTTGCCGTGATAGGAGAGCATGCCGTCGACGCCATGCCGGTCGAGTCCGGCGTCGCGCATCGCGTTGCGGACGGCCTCCACGCCCAACGCGCGGGTACTTCGCCCCGACCCACGGGAATACTCGGTCTCACCGACACCCACAATCGCGTACTTGCCACTGAGATTGGGCATGGCTCCTCCTGTGAAAATACCTAACCCCCCGGCCCCCTTCCCGGCGCGGGAAGGGGGAGAACCCTTTCATGCCTCGATGGTGACCGCGAGGTCATGACACTCCCTTGAACATAGGCGATGGATGTTGGGTCATGGGGACGCCGCCGTTTTTCATGGTCCGGTGCCGCCCCGACGGGGCATGAATGACTCCCTTGGAAGATACCTATTCCCTGAACTCCTCCTCCGCGAGGAAAGGGGGAGCACGGGTCCATCTGCTCGGGCGACACCACCGCGAATTCCATGGCGGCCCACGATTCCGCGTGCTACTGGTGTCCGTCGGAACTTTGCCACCCCTTTGTGGGGACGGGTGGAGAACGAGGTTGCGGTGTGGGTCCAACCGACCCGGATCGCGTCACGAGACCAACGGCGCGTACAGCTTAGCGGCGGTGAAGGCCATGTGGAAGCGATCGTCGAGGGAGCGGCGCGATCCACCCCGCCGCGGCGCGTGACCGAAAGCCGGTGACACATCCAGCCGCGAAAGGCGCATACTCTCTCCATCCAGACGTCGCTGGATGAGCCGCCTTGCCTACACCGGCACTGGAGCGAGAGCATCCAGCCGAGCGCCGTACGCTGCCGGCCGCGCTCTCCCCACGACTTTGATTGGAGAGCGACACTCCTCCCCAAAAGTGGCGCGCGCCGCCGTTCAAGCTGATATGAATGCTGGGGAGACTTGCATGCTGAGCGTGACCGTCGTCGATAACCGGGTCCAGATCGGAGAGCGTTTCTCGGTTTCGTTTCAGCGCACGCTCCGCATTCCCGACGACGGCCGGACCTACCCCTTGCCGCCTGGGTTAGGCGCGTTCCCGGTGCATCGTGTGGCGGACCACCATGACCGGCTGCCGGCCGCGTGGCGGCGCGATGGGGTATTTATCCCGATGTTCCAGCGCGAGGCGCTGTGGCTGGGATTCGATGGCGCGGTGTGGAAGCCGAACGCGGTCAAGATCGCCGCCGGCAACGTCAACGCGATCTCCGGCGACGTGTGGGACGAAACACTGCACGCCGAACCTCAAGATTACATTGTCTGCCCGGACCAGCCCTGGCTGGACGGCATCAACGACGGCGACGGCCGTGTTCGCCAGTTCGTCGCGGCGCCGTTGGGGTCGGGGTACACCATCGAAGCTCAAGTAAGCGGAACCGACGAGGCTGGCGGCATCCAGATCGTGGTCTTCGAGCCGAAGTCGGGCCGGTTTCCTGATCACCCCCCTCCCATGCCGGATCTCGGACCCGAGGCGATGGCGATGGCCATGCCCTCCGCCGGCGCGGCCATGGGCCTGGCCGCGGGCGGCGCGCTGCGGCAGAAGATTTATCCCGACCCGTACGGCATCGACGCATGGGACGCCGCGAACCGCGGTGCGATATTTGTCCACATCATGAACGCCGAACAGTATCGCGACGTGACGGGCCGCGAGCCGCCGCCAACGACGATCAGCAGCAAGACGTACACCGACAACGGGCTACCGTGGTTCGACCTCTACGACGAATCGCGGGCCAGTCTCGCGCCGCCGGACTCTCTGTCCCGCGTAAAATCGCTCAGCGAACTGGACGCGGAGCGGGAGCGGTCGCCCACCGACGCCGATGCACCGGTTGACGTGCCCGACTCCCAAATCAGAAAACTGCGCCATTGAGATCCGGAGCACCGGCCTCCGATGAAACATCGGGTCCGGGCTGGAATAGGGATGGTTCCGCCGGGTTCAGGTAGTCTCACAGGAGTTATGCCGATGTATGAGGACATTCACGCCTGTATTGATCGCGTCCTACCAGAGGTGCTACGCGTCGCGGCCGCCGCACATGCCGTGGCCGAGAGTCCGCTGAACGAACCGGAGGTGCGTCTGCCGGCCGGTTCCGGCGTCACGCGCGCCGAGTTGGCCGGGCTAGTGGGCAAACTGTGGTCACAACGCGGCCGATCCCTGCGCGTGCGGTTCCTGGACGGCGAGCCGTCTGTCCATTCCAGGGTGGAACAGTTTGTTCACCAGTGGAGCCGGTACGCCAACATCACGTTCGAGTTCGGCGCCGACCCGGCGGCCGAGATCCGCATCTCCTTCCGACAACGTGGCTCGTGGTCGTACATCGGCACGGACGCGCTGTCGATTGCGCGCGGGGAACCGACGATGAACTTCGGCTGGCTCACCACCGCCTCAACCGATGAGGAGTACGAGCGAGTGGTGGTGCACGAGTTCGGCCATGCCCTCGGCTGCATCCACGAGCATCAGCACCCGAACGCGACGATCCCGTGGAACCGGGAGGCCGTTTATCGCTACTACGGCGGCCCACCCAACAACTGGACGCGTGAGCAGGTCGATGTGAACCTGTTCCAGCGGTACAGCCGCGATATCACCCAGTTCTCGGCGTTCGACCCTCAGTCGATCATGCTGTATCCCGTCCCCAAGGAGTTGACGGACGGCGTCTTCGAGATCGGCTGGAACCGGCGGCTTTCGCCCACCGACCAATCGTTCATCGGTACGCTCTATCCGGGCGGCGGGACGTCAGCCACCGAGCTAACGCTCGACGCTCAACCGGTGCAGGCCGCCATCGGCAAGCACGGCGAGGTAGACGTGTTTCGATTCGTCGTACCGGCCGCGGGCGAATACGTGGTCGAAACGGAGGGGCCGACGGATGTCGTGATGACGTTGCTCGGTCCCAACGATCCCGACCGGGTCATCGGCGAGGACGACGACAGCGGCGAGCGATGGAACGCGCGCATCGCGCGGGATCTGGCGCCGGGAGCCTACCATGTGCGCGTCCGTCATTACCGGCCACGGGGCACGGGTCAGTACCGCGTGTCGGCACGGACGGGGGTGCGCGAGACGATCCGCGCCTGCTTCGATCGCTTTCTGCCCCCGGACCAGCGCGTCGCGGCGGCAGAGCAGGCGCTGGCCGAGCGCCCGGCAAACGAGCCGGAGCTGCGTTTGCCCGCGAGCGCCAACCCCGCCCGCGCGGAACTGGCGGCCCTGGTCGGCAAGCTGTGGCAAAAGGGCCGCACCCTGCGCGTGCGCTTCCTGGATGGCGACCCCGCGGTCCAGGCAAAGGTGCAGACACACGCGCGCACCTGGAGCCAGTACGCCAACATCACGTTCGAGTTTGGCGCCGACCCGGCGGCCGAGATTCGGATCTCATTCCGGCAGCGCGGCTCGTGGTCCTATATCGGCACCGACGCGCTGTCGATCACCACGAGCCAGCCGACGATGAACTTCGGCTGGCTCACCCCCGCCTCAACCGATGAGGAGTACGAGCGAGTGGTGGTGCACGAGTTCGGTCATGCCCTCGGCTGCATCCACGAGCATCAGTCGCCGGCGGCGGGCATCCCGTGGGACAAGCCGGCGGTGTACCGCTATTACGGCGGACCGCCGAACAACTGGACGCGTGAGCAGGTCGATGTCAACCTGTTCCAGCGCTACAGTGGCACGATTACGCGGTTCTCCGCTTTTGACCCGAACTCGATCATGGAATACCCAATCGCGAATGAGTTGACCATCGGTGATTACGAGGTCGGGTGGAATCGTAGCCTCTCCGCCACTGACAAAGCGTTCATCGGCACGCTCTACCCGTTCGACGCAACGACACCACGCCCAACACGGCTGGTCGTGGATGCGCCGCCGGCACAGGCATCGATCGGCAAGGATGGCGAGATTGACCTATTCGAGTTTGTTGTCGCCACCGAGGGATCCTACACGGTCGAGACGCACGGACCCACTGACCTCGTTCTCCGGCTGCTTGGCCCGGACAACGCCACCGCCCTCGTCGCCGAGGATGACGACAGCGGCCAGAGCTTCAACGCTCGTGTCACCGCCGCGCTCAAGTCGGGAACGTACACGGTCCAGATTCGCCACTACAGCCCGCGTGGCATGGGCGCCTACGCTGTCTCCGTCCGGCACGGGTCGTGACGCGCCCGACGCCGGTCCATCTCAAGCGCATATGACCAGGTGCCCCGCGGTGACACTACGATGGCGTGTCACCGCGGGGCACATATATCGTGGCCGTCTGGTGACGCGGGGTTGAGTGCAAGACCTACCCCCGACCGCGTCCCCGCGAGGGAACGGGGAGAGCCGGACGCCTTTCGCCGTGAATCGGACCGCCCTCCGCGGGCAGCCCCACCCCGGCGCGACCGAGGGATGGTGGTTCGGCGGGCTGACCCCGGCGACGCGCGTCACCGATAGTGCAAGCGCGTCGCACCCTCGGCCGGCCTGCTCCTGGTGCGGGCGAACACGGGCATCGTCTCGGCGGGGGCGCGCGAGGAGCCGCGTGTTTCCGCCTCCGGGCGGGACACCGCCGCCACCAGCTCCGGTGACAGCAGGGTCGCGGGCGCCGCGGGTCCGTCCGGCGTGAGTATCGCCGCGGGGTCAGATACGAACGCGGCCGGACGGGCCACCATACCACGCAGTCCCGTGCGTTCGTACAATCGCCACGGCGCCTTGACCAGCGCCGCGTCGGTGGCGGCGCGCAATAGCAGGTGGTTCGCGCGGATCGGCTTCGCGGCGAGATATGCGAATGTGCCGAAGCCGGGCACGGTCGACAGAAGGATCACCAGTGGCGAATGAATGCTCCACGCCTGCCCCCACGCGCGCCGGTCGCCACGCTGGACGACCAGACGCGCCGTCGCCGTCATCAGGGCGCCAAAGCTCCAGGCGGCGCGGGCGATACTACCGAAAGGGAAACGGAGCGGGATACTGATCAGGATGTGCGCGCCAAGATGCGGAATCATCGCCTGGAAGCTCGGCGTCTCCATCTGCATCCGCAGCTCTGCCGCCTCGGCGTCCGTGATCCGGCCCTCGGCTTCCCAGCCCGCGATCGCCCGCCCCAGCCACTCCCGCGCCTGATCCTGGCTGCCATTCAGCCGCGTCCGCAGCCGCGCCGGCCACGTCCGCGCGCCGAATCCGTTCCACACTCCACGGACGAGACGGCTCCACAGACGCGGCTCGCTTCGAACCCACGCCGCCGTCGCCGCCTCGGCCGCACCAACTTCCTCCATTAGCTCGGCAACGCGAGAATCGCCCAGCGTCGCGCGCATCGCGCCTTCTTCACGGGCGACATACGTCCGTGTTATGTCGAAAAACACATCGTCGAACATCGGCACGCTGCCCCGTCGGAACGCCCGCGCCCAGGTTTTTGGCGACGCGATCGGTGTCACCAAACCTGACTCCAAATCGACAATGGTATAGCGGCCGTCGGTCGTTTCGAGCACGTTGTCCACGGCGCGGGGCTGGCGGGGGTCAATCTGCCAGGTCGGCAAACCGGCGGCCTCGAACCTGCCGCGCAGATCGACGAGAAAACACTTGGCGGCGGCGCGATCACGCGGCGCGTGACCATCAACGTACTCGCTGACGAGCGCGTAACCGTCGCCCACCGGCTCGATGCCGGTGACACGGGCGACGCGGTTGGAGCCGTACCAATACTCGGTCAGCATCCCCACCATGTTGCGGCGATGCATCGCCGCCCGCAGCGCGTGCAGGTTGCGGATGTAGGGGAATGGCGCCTGGAACGCCGCCCAGAACAGGGCGCGAGGTAGCAGCCCCGGAGCGTACACCTTCGCGACAGAATTGCCACGGAATAGCACCAGGCTGGTGAGCGCGTGCGCGTGCGGCTGGCTTTCGTCGTGCATCGGGACGGCCGCGCGTATCAGAGGCAGTTGTCCCACTGACGCCTCAAGCCGCCGGTAGACCGCGACGAGCGGAATCAACAGCATCCCGCCGAGCGCGTACGCGGCCAGTACGTCGGTAGGCCAGTGCGCCCCGTACCACACGCGCGCCGGGCCGATGGTGGCGATGATAATGACGGAAGCAGCCTTGATCATCCGGCGCGCCGGAGTGTTGGTGATGCGGTCCGCCACGACGAACAGGAACCCATACAGCATGACCGCGCCCATGACATGACCGCTGGGAAACGACGGCGCATCGGTGCCGCCGATCACCCGCTGCACCTGATCGGCGCCCGGCCGGGTGCGCTCCACCAGGTATTCACCGACTACGTGGTTGATCACGCCGCCCGCGGGCAGGCTCGCCAAACCGAGTGCCGGTATCCACCAGCGCGCGGCAACGAACACCACCAGCAACGCACCCCACATCGTCACCGCGCCCGTACCACTTGTGAGCGTGTCCACTGGCCGCAGTATGCCCTCGACGAGCGAAGCATCAATGTCCTGCACCGCGCGGATCATCCACATATCGAAGAAGGCGTGCGCGTTAAGCATCGCGTCGGCGGCCAGCAGAAGAAAAGCGCCCGCAAACAGCAGGGCGATGACGCGCGATGAAGGGCGGCGTGTGCGCGGCCGCACCGGACCTTCTGCATGTGAGAGTCGAGGAAGAATCATCGCCATGACCGGCCTCCTGGGGGACACACGATGCAGATGATGGGCGACGGGACGCCCAATCGCTGCGTGTTTCTGCATCCAGCATGTCACCAGTTGGGGGCGATGTCGGCGTGCGTTAGCCCCGTTCGAGGGGTGGGACGTTAGGATGAGCACACCTGGACAAAGGGGCGGTCACGGGATACGGGACAACCGATACCTCCGACGGAGGTCGGGCGGACGGCGCGGGGTCGCGGGCGGCAGACGGGACGGCAGAAGACCGGGCGACAGGGGCGGCCGCGTGAGCGGTCACAGCGCGACCGTGGCCGGTCGGTGGACCGCGCCGTCCGTGCGGGCATGCGCGGGCGCGCTCCCGGGTCGCCTGGGCCGACCGCCGAGGGTTCGTGTCTTCTGAGCAACGCGAAAGGCGCCGGTGCTGCCACACCGGCGCCTGTGCTCGTGTCGTCTTTTGTCGCCGCGTCAACGGGTTGCCCCGGTAGCGCATCATGAATCGTCGCACCGGCGAATTCCTGCCGGCCTCGCGTCAGGCCGGGGCCGGACCGGGGGAAACTACCGCCCGTACTAACTAGGCAAAATCAACCGCCCCAGGTGATATCACGCATCGGAAGTGCCTCCATGAAGTTGGTGCGCCGGCGTCACGCGCCCGCGGTGCTTTCTAGCAAATGCTCGGGTCAGCAGGAATGGGAGAAGGCTTAGCCGCCCCAGGTGATGTCACGCATCGGATGTGCCTCCATGAAGTTGGCGCGCCGGCGCTGCCACGCCTCGCTGCCGGATGTAGGGTCCGCCGTGTCTGTGCTGGTGACGAGGGATGTCTAGCCGCCCCAAGTGATGTCACGCATCGAATGTGCCTCCATCTGACCACTGATACCGTGGGAGCGGCGCCATCGCGCCTTCCACGCCCGACCGACAGGAAATCCGGGAAGCCGGAGTTGGTGGCTTAGCCGCCCCAGGTGATATCACGCATGATGATGCCTCCGAATGGTCGTGAATGTCCCGACGGTATGCGCCGGGCGAAAGAGATGAATGATGTGGCCGGCCGTCGCCGGTCACGGACTAACCGCCCCAGGTGATGTCACGCATCGAAAGTGCCTCCAAGGTGGTGGTCGCCGGCGTCAGACGCCCGCGACGGTTGTTGCAAGGAAGTCAAGTCATCAGGAGTGCGAGAAAGTCTAGCCGCCCCAGGTGATGTCACGCATCGGATGTGCCTCCGTGAAGTTGGCGCGCCGGCGCTGCCACGCCTCGCTGCCGGATGTAGGGTCCGCCGCGTCTGTGCCGGTGACGAGGGATGTCTAGCCGCCCCAAGTGATGTCACGCATCCGTGTCTTCCTCCCTGTCGTCTCCGACGGGGCCAACGCCGTTCGCGCCGGACCGGTTCGCCGGGTAATATCGTGTGCGTTATGTCGATTGAATCGGCCCGTGCTGTCGTCGTACCGGCCGGCCGGTTTGTCCGCGGGACTGACCCCGGCGACTGACTGGTCGGTGTGCCCACACTGTACCGATTGGGACCTTACCGGGACCTTACCGACCAGTTGGAATGTGAACATGGGCGCGGTCCGCGTCTTACCGACCCACGAGGATGGTTGCCCAGCGGGAGGCGCCCCCGCGACGGTCTCCATAAGTCAGGCGGCGCCGCCAGGCGCACGCTGATGGTAGCTGCGGCCGGTCGGTGAATGACGCCGGGGATGGGAGCCGGGGGCATGAGGGGATCACGAGCGCACCGAGGCGTTGTTCGCGGCGTCGGACAGATACCGATCCAGGGGTTCAGTCCAATCGATGCCGCACCTTGCCCCTGGACCATCAACCGAGCGCTACGTGGGCAGGGCGACAGACCGCTGACTTGAATCGAGGGCCGTCTCGGAATCGATGGCGCGCGCCAGCAGTTGCACATCGGCGCCGGGGCCGACACCCAATTCGTCGCGCAACGTCGCCGTACACTTGTCGAGCGCACGACGCGCCGCGGTGCGATCACCGAGCGCCAGATGGGCGCGGATAATACGGGCGTGCGCGTCCTCACGGAACGGGTCGAGCGCCACCGTCCGCTCGCACACGGCAATGCACTCGCGGTGTCTGCCGGCCGCCGTGTGAATCGCCGCTAGCCGGTCGAGTGCCAGCAGATACTGACGCTCCAACCGGTCGCGCTCGGCCTCGCACCACTCGCCTGCCATATCTTGGAGGAACGGCCCGACATACAGCACCATCGCCCGTTCCAGCAGCGTGACCGACGCGGCGCCATCGACGGCCGCGGCATCAGCGATTGACCGCTCGAATTCGCGGGCATCATAGCGCGCGACCACATCCTCGTTGACGCGATACGCCCCGGCGCTCCGCACGATCACCCGCGGATGCACGATCTTCCGGAGACGGTGAACGGTCGTATAGAAGGTGGATTGTGCCCGCTCGGGTGACGCATCCGGCCACAAGATCTCCGTGAGCTGTTCCTGGCGACGAGGCCCGCCATGCAGCAGCAGGAAGAACAACTCCCGCGGCTTATCGCGGCCCCAATCGACCGTCCCCTGACCATCGAGGGTCACGACGCCCGCGCCAAACGCCTGCACCGCCATCGAACCACCGGCGCTTTCGTGGCTCGTGTCCGGCGCGCGGGAAGCCGGCACCGCCCGCACCGCCTCGCCGGCCCGCACCAGCGCGTCGATGAGGCGGTGCGGGGCGACTGACTCCGGCGCCGTCTCGCGAAACAGCGTCGCATCCCAACGCACATGCAGATCGAGCACGGCATCGGAGCCGAGATCATCGGCCATGCGGAGCGCGGTGCGCAGATGATGACGCGCGGCCGCGGGTGAACCAGCCTGGTGATGTGCCTGCGCCAGCCAGAGCTGGCTGTCCGCCACCGCCCACGCCGCGCCCATGCGCGCGAGCGCGTCCGCCGCCTGCTGAAGTATGGGCAGCGCATCGTCGCGGCCGGCGCGCGACAGGATTCCGCCCAGCGTCAGCGCGAATCGTGCCTGCTGGTAGCAGGAACCATGCCGTTCGGCGAGCGCTACCGCCTCACGGGCCAATTTCTCCGCCCGCGCGGCATCGCCCTCGAACACCGCCGCTAGAGCAAGACCGTCCAAGAGTTCCGCCCGAACCGAGGGGACATCGGGCCTGCCCAATGCTGCCAGTCCTTGCTCCCATGCCATGCGGGCGGCGGAGACCTCACCCGTGAGCAGGAGCAGGCGCCCGTGAGCGAGCAGCGCGTTGGCCCGCGCACGCTCCGCCGCCACCGCCTCGGCCTGGCGCAGCGCCTCGCCCAGCGTGACACCAGCGCCGCCATAGTCGCCCTGCTGCACCTGAAGCGACCCAAGGGCGGCGAGCGCATTCGCTTCGAGGGCGCTGTTGCCGGCACGCCGCCACAGATTCCGCGCTGACTCGTAGCGGGAGGCCGCCTCTGGCAGCCTGCCGGAGCGTTCGAGCGTGATCGCCAGCCCAATCTCGGCGTCAGCCTCGCGGTAGACCGGGCCGCTCTCGCCGAAATATCGTCGCGCGCCACGGAATTCGTCCGCCGCGGCGAGCAAATCACCCTGATCGCCGAAACATTGGCCGCGAAACAGGCGAATCGTCGCGACCAACTCGTCGTCGCTCCCAGCGAGGGCGCTCGCGCGAGTCAGTGTCTCGATCGCCGCCGCCGTCCGTCCCTGCATGCGGTGGAGCATACCGAGCCGCGCCAGTCCCCGCGCTTCCAGCCGTCCATCACCGGCGCGCGCCCCCTCCGAGCAGGCCGCGTGAGCCAGTTCCCCCGCACGGGTGTGGTTTCCCGCCATCTGCGCCGCCCACGCGGCCCCGAGCAGCAGGGATGGTTCCGTTACGAGTACATCGACCTCGAAGCCGTTCGCGGCGTCATCCAGCGCCCGCCAGCGCACCTGCTCCTCGAGTGCGGGCGCGACGCCGGCCAGCAGCGCCACGGCCTCGTGTGGTGATTCCGCCTCGCGGAAGTGCTCCAGGGCGCGCTGCCAATCACCCTCACCGGCAAGGAGCGTCGCTGTCAGCGCGTGCAGCCGGTGGTAGTCAAAAGGATCCGCGCGGCGCAGCCGGTCCTGCAGAAACGCGCGGAAGAGCTGGTGGTACCGAAAGGCGCTGCCAGCGCCCACGCGGGTGAGGAATAGACCGGCGCCCTCGGTGTACGCGCGTATCGCCGCCCAGTCGCCGCGCCCCAGCAACGCCGCACAGATGTCCGTATCCGGGAGATCCGGCGTCGACGATGCGAGCAAGAAGCGCTGCACATCGGGCGGCTGCCGGTCGAACGCCTCGTCGGCCAGGTAGTCGTAGAGCAGACCCTGCCCGCCGCGGCCGGTAAACGTGCCGCCGAGCAGCCCCTCGCGCAGTTGCGGAACCGACAGGAGGAATCCGGATATCCAGCCCTCGGCCCCGCTCGCCAGATCCTCCGCGTGGCCGGTCGCGAGCGGTGGCTGCTCGCGCAGGTCAAGCACCATCAACAATTCGTCGGTGGTGAACCGCAGATCCGCCTCCCCCAATCCGTACACCTCGTCCCGCAACACGAGGCGAGAAAGCGGCAGATTGGGCAGCGTCCGGGCGGCAACCACGATCCGCAGCTTCTCCGGCAGTACCCGCAGCAGTGCACCGACAAACTCGGTGACGGGCTGACTATCGTTGACCTCGTGGAAGTCATCGAGCACCACCACGACCGGCGCCGTCAGCGTCTCCTCGGCCTCGGCGGCGAATGCACGCGCCAGCAAACCGATACGCCGCTCCACATCCGATCCACCATCGAGCGCCGTCGCGAGGCCCTTGCCAAAGTCGGGAAATTGCCGGCGCAGCGACCCGGCCATGACCTCCACGAAGTCGATGAGATCGCGATCGGTGCGGTCAAGCGCAACCCAACACATGGAAAGCGCGCTGCCGGCCACGAACTCAGCGAGCAGGGTGGTCTTGCCGAAGCCGGCGGGAGCGACGACGACTTGCAGCTTGCGGTCGAGGTGCTGGTGGAGCGCATCAACCAGTCGCGGACGGGCAAGTAGTCCGGCGCGTCGGGGAGGCGGCTGGAACTTGGCGACAGGTGTAGCGCGCATGCACGTCCTTTTTACGGCAACGATGCAAGATACGGACCATCCATCTCACTACTTAGTATAGCGATCCGGACGCCCCGGTAGACGACCCAGCAGGTGTAGAACGAGTGGCGACGCCAAAAGATTGGGCATGATCTCGCGCGAATGCATGATCGGAACCGCCGGCCAGGGGAACGGACCAATGAGTAGGGGCTTTTTCCGTCGGGGCGGTATGGGTCGGGGCGACGATCAGGGGGGCCAGATCGGTGGCGCGCTGGATAAATCGGGTGGGTCGCCTCCGGGAGGCGCGATCGGGTGGGTCGCCGCGAGCCGCGTCACGACGTGTCGGAGAGTCCGAGGACCCATTCTCGAGGGGGCGTCAAGGACGTGACTGTCGTTGCAGGCGCTGGCGATTGTGGTGCTGCCGCCCTCGCGCGACATCCATTCTCGCGGGAGCGTTACGGCCGTGGCTTCTCTGTTCGTGTCCAGGCCGGGGTCCGCTTCTCCAGAAAAGCGCGCAGCCCCTCCTGACCCTCGGGACTCGTGCGCAGGCGGGCGATGACCGCCGCCGTATACGGCCCAACATCGGCAGCGGTGCGGTCGCGAATGCCCGCGATCAATGCCTTGTTCTCGGCTTGGGCGCGCGGTCCGCCGGCAAGAACGTTGCTCACCACGCGATCGACCGCCGCATCAAGCTCGTCCGGCGGCGCGCACTGGTGAACCAGCCCGATCGCCTCCGCGCGGTCCGCCGCGAAGCGCTCGGCCGTGAGAAATAGCGCCCGCGCGTGCGACTCACCGATGCGGCGCACGACGTACGGAGAGATGGTCGCGGGCACGAGGCCGAGCCGCGCCTCGGTGAAGCCGAAGCGCGCTGTCGTCGCCGCCACCGCGATATCGGATGCCGCGACCAGGCCGCTGCCGCCGGCGAGGGCCGCGCCGTTTACCCGCGCGATCACCGGCTTTGGGCAGCGGTCGATCGCGTCGAGCATCGCCACCAGATTGGACGCGTCGGCCGCGTTCTGCTCGACCGAGTAATCCACGGCCCGTTGCATCCAGGCAAGGTCGGCGCCGGCGCAAAACGACAGACCGGCCCCGGTCAGCACCACCGCTCGCACGGACTCGTCGGCCGCGAGGCGCTCGAACACGGCGCGGATCTCGCCGATCAGCACATCGTTGAGGGCGTTGTGCAGCTCGGGACGGTTGAGCGTGACCCATGCGACCGGCTCGTCGATCTGCACGAGCAAGTGCTGGTACGACATGGCGCCTCCGATGGAAGAGGTAGGGCGCGGGGGATACCGCGGCAGCGACAGCGGTTCGAGTATAGCGCCGCGATGTGGGATAGTGGGCGTTCAGTCTGCTCGTGTGGGGGTCGGCGCGGGACAGACGGCGTCATCGGGTCGTGTGAGTTCGCGGACGCCCGCGTTTTGCCGGTGGCTGATGACCGAACGTTGCATCCGCCCGTGAGGGATTGCCGTGGTGAACACGCCGAATACCACGCTACCCGACCTGAATATCCCACGCTGCGCGTGGGCCGGTAACGATCCGGCGATGGTGGCATACCACGACGAGGAGTGGGGCGTGCCCTGTCACGACGACCGCGCGCTGTTCGAGCGACTGTTGTTGGAGGGCTTTCAGGCCGGTCTGTCCTGGAGCACCATCCTCCGCAAGCGGGTCAACTTTCGCCGCGCCTTCGATAACTTCGACCCCGAGCGAGTGGCGGGCTACACCGATGCGGATGTCGCGCGGCTGATGGCCGACCCCGGCATCGTGCGGAACCGGCTCAAGGTCGCGGGCGCGGTTCGCAACGCGCGTGCGTTTCTGGCGGTGCAACAAGAGGCCGGCTCGTTCGATTCTTACGTCTGGCGGTTCGTCGGCGGGAGTTCGCTCCAGCATCCCGAGGGGTACACCATGGCGACGATTCCCGCGCGCACCCCCGAATCGGACGCACTGTCCGCTGATCTGAAACGGCGCGACTTCACCTTCGTCGGACCGACCATCTGCTACGCCTTCATGCAGAGCACCGGTATGGTTGATGATCACCTGGCCGGCTGCTTTCGGTTCGTCCCTCGCACCGGTCCATAGCGCGGAGCACGATCACATGTCCGCGCCACGAACGAAACTCGTGACGGAGCGCGCGGGTGGGCGGAAACGGCCTACTCGTCCCGTGCGGCATCTGCCTCCGCGTCGGTCTTGCCTTCCCCGAGGCTCACATGCCCGGTATCCTCATATTCGTCACGGGCGCCACACGGAATCTGCCCGACCGGAGGGATCGATGAATGCAACGGCTAACGCGGCAGTCCAGGCACTGCTGGAAGAGTTAATCGCGGAGGGGACCGAGTTAGGGCTCCAGACGGCCGTTTACCAGGGCGGCGAGTTGGTGATCGATGCCGCTGCCGGTCTGGCCGATCGCGTTAGCGGCCGTCGGGTGGACGGCGACACATTATTCACCAGCTTTTCGACCACCAAGGGTATCACCGCCACCTGCATCCACCTGCTGGCGGAACGGGGACAGCTCGACTACGATGCCCCGGTCGCGCACTACTGGCCGGAGTTCGGCGCGAACGGCAAGGCAGAGACGACCGTGCGCGACGCGTTGACCCACCGCACCGGAGTGCCGCAGATGCCGGACTGGGTGCGGCCCGAAAACCTGGGCGACTGGGACAAGATCTGCGCCTCAATCGCCGGCCACGCGCCGCTGTGGACGCCCGGGACGGCCACCGGCTATCACGGCTACACGTTCGGCTGGATCCTGGGCGAGATCCTGCGTCGGATTGACGGCCGGCAGATCGCGACCTTCGTGCGCGAGGAGATCTGCGCGCCACTCGGCATTGAGGACATCTATCTCGGCATCCCCGACTCGGTCGAGGGGCGAGTGGCAACGTTGGAGAACGCCCCGCCGCCGGAGGGCGCACCCGTACCACCGCCGGATGCGCTCATCTTCCAGGCAATTCCGTTGGTGGTGGGCGTCACCGGCACGGTATTCAACCGGCCGGACGTGCGTCGCGCCTCGATCCCCGGCGCCGGCGGCATCATGAGCGCCCGCGCGCTCGCCCGCCACTACGCCGCCCTGATCGGCGAGGTGGACGCCGTACGGCTGCTGCCGGCGGCGCGGGTGGCACAAGCATCGACGCTACAAACCGACGACCAAGACCGGGTGATCGGCATGCCGACGCGCAAGGGACTCGGCTACTTCCTCGGCGGGCCACTGTCGCCGATGAGCGAGCGGGGCACGGCCTTTGGCCATCCCGGCGCGGGCGGCTCGATTGGCTTTGCCGACCCGGAGTACGGCCTGGCGGTGGGCATCACCAAGAACATGATGCGTAACCATCTCGATCCGACGCGGGGAGCGGCCTATCGGATCGGGCAGCGCATCCGGAAGGCGCTTGGAGTGCCCTCCATGGGAGCGGTGGCGGCGGGATGAGCGCGGGCGGCCGTCCTTGAGGGCGCCAGGCACGGAGTGATCGTGAACGGGTATACTATCACCCACATCTCATAGACCGGGAGACGATCATGCCGGATTTGACCATTGACTGGCCGGTGGACGAGAACGAGCATGGTGAGCAGATGCTCTGGGCCGCGAGCTGGCTGGTGGGCGCTGCTGGTGAGGAGGGAGCGGCGATCTACAGTGGCCGCGGTGGCGAGCAGCGATGCTACGCCGTTCCGACCGTCGCCACCGGTGTGCGTGTACGCCGCTGGCCGAATGAGGGACTGGAACCCGAGTACGCGGACGTGCTCAGCCTGACCGGCATGGGCGGTTTGCGACCAGCGCAACTCGACTTTGACGTACGCCAGCCGTTCAGCATGCTGGTTGAGGAATAGCAACGTACAAGCCAGGCAGCAACTGCGAAGGGGGAACACACCATGACCGCACTGGCCCAACCAAACAGTCTGCGCCCCATCACCCCTGGGCACGAGGGATGGGAACGTGTCGCCACTCCCGGCGCGCCGAACAAGTACTTCATGGTCTCGGCCGACTGCCATGTGAACGAGCCGCCCAACCTATGGGTGGACCGCATCGAGGAGAAGTACCGGCACCGGCTGCCGCGGATCGAGGTGGACGCCAACGGCGTCAAGTGGTCGGTGACGGAGGGCCACGCGCCGGTCAAGCTGCGCGACCTGAAGTTGCAGGGCGAAGACCAGGAGCGGGCCAGTTCTGGTCCGAGCGACCCACGGGTACGGCTGCGCGACCACGCCCGCGACGGCATTGACGCCGAGGTAATCTTCCCCCAACGCGGCCTGCAAGTCTGGGCGACGCCCGACCCGCTCTTCTCCCAGGCTATGTGCAGGGTGTGGAACGACTGGGCCTGGGAGGTGTTCGGCGACTACAACGACCGCCTGTCGCCGCCGGCCTGCCTCGCCACCGGCGACATCGACAGCGCGATCGAGGAGATTCAGCGGGTGGCGAAGCTCGGCTTCCGCGCGCTCAGCCTGCCGTGCAAGCCGGTGTGGGGGCCGGGCAGCTCCGCCGACCGCAACTACAATCACCCCGACTATGACCGAATGTGGGCCGTGATCGAGGATGCCGGCCTGCCGTGCGTGTTCCACGTCTCGACCGGCAAGGACCCGCGCGGCACCAAGGGCAACGGTGGCGCCGTCATCAATTATGTGATCCACTCACTCGCGCCGACGGCCGAGCCGATCGTCACACTGTGCTCATCGGGGGCGCTGGAGCGGTTCCCCGGCCTGCGGCTGGCCTCGATCGAGGCGGGCATCGGCTGGATTCCATGGGCGCTGCGGGCGATGGACGAGGCCTACGAGAAGCACCACATGTGGGCCTTCCCCAAGCTGGAGATGTGGCCGAGCGAGTACTTCCGCCGTCAGTGCTCCGCCTCGTTCATGGAAGACAAGCCCGGCATCGATCTGGCGCGCGAGTACAACCTGATCAACAACTTCATGTGGGCGAACGACTACCCGCACCAGGAAGGGTCGTGGCCGCACTCTGCCGCCGCGATCGAGCGCACGATGGGCGATCTGACCGACGCCGAGCGCGCCCGCATCCTCGGCCGCAACGCCGCCGAGCTGTTCGGCTTCAAAGTCCCGGACTCGGCGCGCTAATCGCGGTGCAGTCGCCGTGAGACGGCCGGACCGTGGGGCATGGTACATGCC
>JBBQJF010000036.1:0-22800 GCA_038325665.1 Dehalococcoidia bacterium
GGACAACGTGCAGATGACGATTCAGTTGATTGCCCCGGTGGCGATTGAGCAGGGGTTGCGCTTCGCCATCCGCGAGGGCGGGCGCACCGTCGGCGCCGGCACCGTCACCGCGATCCTCCAGTAGCGCCCGCGCCGCGGGCCGTCCTCTCGTTGCAGGACGGCCCGCTTTTCGCGCCCCGCCGCCACAATGGCGGTGAGGCGCCCAACGATGTGAAAGAGGGCCGCATGCCGCGACAGAAGATCCGCATCCGCCTACGCGCGTTTGATCACCGATTGCTCGACCAGTCGGCGCAGCAGATCGTGGAGGCGGCCGAGCGCACGGGCGCGGCGGTGGCAGGCCCCGTGCCCTTGCCCACGCACATCCGCAAGGTCACGGTGTTGCGCGGCCCCTTCATCGATAAGGACTCGCGCGAACAGTTCGAGATGCGTACCCACAAGCGTTTGATCGATATCCTGGAGCCGACCTCGAAGACCGTCGATACCCTGATGCGGCTGCAGTTGCCGGCCGGCGTCGATATCGAGATTAAACTGTAGGCTGAGGGTTAGCGTCATGGCTATTGAAGGACTACTCGGTAAGAAGCTCGGTATGGCGCAGGCGTTCGACAAGAGCGGTAACGCGCACGGTGTCACCGTGATCGAGGTGGGACCATGTGTTGTCACCCAGATAAAGACGGTCGAGCGTGACGGATACGAGGCGGTCCAGATCGGATACGGCGCGAAGAAGCGCCTGAACGAACCGGAAAAAGGCCACTTGAAGGCCGCAAACGCCGGTAATTTACGATATTTGCGCGAGTTCAAAGCTGACGATGTCAGCGAGCTGTCGGTGGGTCAAAAACTCGGCGTCGAGATGTTCAAGCCGGGTGACCGGGTGAACGTCACGGGCATGTCGAAGGGTCGCGGATTCGCCGGCGTGGTCAAGCGCCATGGTTTCCACGGCGGTCCCAAGACACACGGTCAGTCCGACCGTCACCGCGCGCCCGGTTCGATCGGCTCCGGCACCACCCCTGGCCGCGTGCTCAAGGGTCTGAAGATGGCTGGCCATATGGGCGACGAGCGCGTGACGGTCATGAATCTCGAAGTGGTTGAGAGCAATCTCGCCCGCGGCATCCTGCTCGTTAAGGGAGCCGTGCCCGGCGCCCGCGACGGGTTGGTGCAGGTGCGTCGGGCAATCCCGCCGGCGCGAAAGCAGCGATAGCCGGTCCATTGCCGGCTCCGTGCATGGTGAGGACGCGTCGGCGATCAGCGACCGCGCGGCCACGGTCCGTGACTGCGGCGCGGGCGTTGCTGGCGGATCATCCTGACGGTACACCAACGGGCGGACGGCTGAACGCTTACAAGGGCACGACGACCCACCGGTGGGTGGCCCCTATCTCAGAGAGACGTGGGGTTGGGAGTTAGGTCATGCAATTGAAGGTACGGAACACGCTCGGCGCCGAGGTCGACTCCATCGAGGTTGATGACGCGGTGTTTGGCATGGCGCCGAACATGGGTGTCATGCATCAGGTGGTGATTGCACAGCAGGCCAACCGGCGGGCGGGTACACATAGCACCAAGACGCGTGGCGAGGTTCGGGGCAGCACCAAGAAGATTCGCGCGCAGAAGGGCACCGGACGCGCCCGTCAGGGGTCGATCCGCGCGCCGCACCACACCGGCGGCGGCATCGTGTTTGGTCCGAATCCGCACAAATACACGCAGACCGTGCCCAAGATGCTGCGCCGGCTGGCGATTCGTTCGGCGCTGTCGGCCAAGGTGAAAGATGACGAACTGTTCGTCGTCGAGGATCTTGCTCCGACCACGCCAAAGACCAAGGAGATGGTGGCAATGCTGCAGGCGCTCGGCGTCGAGCGCTCGCCTTTGATCGTGACGGCCGAGCCGAACCGCACCGTGTTTCTCGCGGGCCGCAATATCACCGGGGCGAAGGTGCTACCCGCCAATCAGATCAACACCGAAGACATCCTCAGCCATCACGGCGTGATCATGACAGTCGGCGCGATCCGCAGGGCCGAGGCGCTATGGGGCGGCGAGCGCGTCACGAAACGGCTGGCGCCCGTGCCGGTGGAGGGATAGAGAGATGCCAAAGGCGATCCCCACCTATCGGGTGTTGGTGCGTCCCCTGATCACCGAGAAGGGCACCATGCTGTCCGAGCAGAATAAGTACGCCTTCCAGGTGGAGAAGGGCGCGAACAAGATGCAGATCAAGGCGGCTGTCGAGCTGGCCTTCGATGTGCATGTGCTCAAAGTCAACACGATGGTGATGCCGGGCAAGACCAAGCGGGTCGGTCGCAGCCGCGGCAACACACCCGAGTGGAAGAAAGCCATCGTCACGCTGATGGATGGCGAGCGGATCGAGTTCTTTGAGGGTGTCTAGGAAGTGATGGGGATGGGGGATGAGTGATGAACACACGACCGTTCATCCGTCATCCCTCCGCCCTCATCCCTTGAAGGGGTAGGTCATGCCAGTTCGACAGTTTAAACCGACTTCGCCTGGCCGGCGCGGCGCCTCGGGGTACACCTTCGAGGAGTTGACCAAGAAAAAGCCGGAAAAGTCGCTGACCATCAGCCTCAAGAGGAGTGGTGGTCGCAACAACCAGGGCAAGATCACCGTTCGTCACCGGGGCGGCGGCGCGAAGCGCAAGTTGCGTATCATCGACTTCAAGCGCGACAAGCAGGGTATGGTCGCGACCGTCACCGCGGTCGAGTACGACCCGAACCGCTCGGCACGGATCGCGCTGCTTCAGTACGAAGACGGCGAGAAGCGCTATATCCTCTGTCCAAACGGCCTGCGCGTGGGCGATACGCTGGAGGCCGGCGCGCAGGCGGATATCCGTGTCGGCAATTCGCTGCCGATGCGCAATATCCCGACCGGAACGGTGATTCACAACATCGAGTTGCAGGTCGGGCGCGGCGCCCAGATGGTCCGCAGCGCCGGCACCGCCGCTCAGCTCGTGGCGAAGGAAGGCGATTACAGCCTGCTGCGGCTGCCGTCGGGTGAGATGCGGCGCGTGCGCTCGGAGTGCATGGCGACCATCGGACAGGTTGGCAATGTCGAGCACAACCAGCTATCGCTGGGCAAGGCCGGACGCTCACGGCACCGGGGCATCCGCCCCACGGTGCGCGGTTCGGCGATGAACCCGCGCGATCATCCCCACGGCGGCGGCGAGGGCAAGGCCCCGATTGGGTTGCCCGGACCAAAGTCGAAGTGGGGCAAGCCGACGCTCGGCACCCGCACGCGCAACAACAAGAGCACGGACAAGTACATCGTGCGGCGGCGGACCAAGTAGGAGGATGCGGTGTCTCGTTCGACCAAGAAGGGGCCGTACATTGACCCCAAACTCGAAAAGAAAATCCAAGCCGTGCAGCGTAGCGGTGTCCGCACGGTAATCCGCACCTGGTCGCGCGCCTCGACCATCCTGCCGGACATGCTCGGCCTGACGTTCGGCGTGCACGATGGCCGCCGCCATGTGCCGATCCTGATCACCGAGAACATGGTCGGGCACAAGCTTGGTGAGTTTGCCCCCACCCGTACATTCCGCGGTCACACCAGCAAGGCTGAGCGTGCCGCCAAAATGGGACGGCGGTAATAATCGATAGTGGGTGATGGATGGGGAGCGCCCGCGTTCTCGCCAACTATCACCCGATACGCACCACCGTGCCGGAGGCACACCATGCAGGCGAAAGCAACAGCGAAAATGATCCGGGTCGCGCCGCGCAAGGTGCGGCTGTTATTGGACGAGTTGCGCGGCAAACGAGTGGACGATTGTCTGACACTGCTGCAATTCTCCGGCAAGCCGATCGCACGCGACGTGGCGAAGGTCGTGAAGTCGGCCGCCGCCAACGCCGAAAACAACCTGAACATGTCACCCAATGACCTGCGCGTCGTGGGCGCGTGGGCAGGCCCTGGCCCGACGCTCAAACGGTTTAAGCCCCGCTCACGCGGTCGTGTCAGCCCGATCCTGCGCCGCACCGCGCACGTCACGGTCGTGGTCGGCGACCGTGATGAGTAGGCGCTGAGTGCCGAGTGCTGCCTGCCGAGAAGTTCCTCGGCATTCAACACTCGGTACTCAGTGCTCCAAGAAGGACGCATTCATGGGACATAAGATCCATCCAACCGGATTTCGTATCGGTGTGATCTACGGCTGGCAGGGCAAGTGGTACGCCGACAAGAACTATACCGAGCTGCTGCATGAGGATCGCCACATCCGCGACATGATCTTCCGCACGCTTGCCGATGCCAGCATCAGCAAGGTCGAGATCGACCGCAACGCCAACCAGGCGGCGGTGACGATCTTCACCGCGAAACCGGGCATCGTGATCGGACGTGGTGGTCAGAAGGTCGAAGAGCTGCGCAATGCCCTGGAGAAGCTGACCAGCCGGCGGGTGCGGGTCAACATCCAAGAAATCCGCACACCCGAACTCGACGCTTTTTTGGTCGCGCGCTCGATTGCCGACCAGCTCCAGCGCCGCGTCGCCTTCCGCCGCGCGATGAAGCAATCGGTGCAGCGCACCATGCAGCGCGGCGCCAAGGGGATCCGCGTGCGCGTCAGCGGCCGTCTCGGTGGCTCGGAGATGAGTCGCAAGGAGATGGAGATGGACGGCCGCGTGCCGCTCCATACGTTGCGCGCCGACATTGACTACGGTTACACCGAAGCGCACACCACCTTCGGCCGGATCGGCGTCAAGGTCTGGATCTATAAGGGCGACATTTTGCCCGCGCCGAAGCGCCGGCCCGAGGCTGTTGCCGCGGGCGAACCCGATACGCTCGGTCCGCCAGCGGACGGCGCTGAGTTGACGCGGCCCGAGGTTGAGATGCCAGAGGCCGTGGCGCCGGTTGGCGCGGAGACGTAGCCTGCCGTCTCATAACCCCCATCTGGGGAGTGAGCGAGCCAAATCCATGTGCGTCGCGGTCCTGTCGTTGATGAGTGGGATCGCTGAGAGGTCAGGAGTGCGCGATGCTCCAACCAAAGCGAGTCAAGTTCCGAAAAGCGCACCGCGGCCACCGGCGCGGTGAGGCGCATACCGGCAATCAGGTGTCGTTCGGCGAGTTCGGGCTGCAATCGCTCGGCACCGCCTGGATCGACTCTCGCCAAATCGAGGCGGCCCGGCGCGCCATCACGCACCATATGCGTCGCGGCGGCAAAGTGTGGATCCGCATCTTTCCCGACAAGCCGGTGACGGCCAAGCCAGCGGAGACGCGCATGGGTTCGGGCAAGGGCGCGCCTGATCACTGGGTCGCGGTCGTGAAGCCGGGGCGGATGTTGTTCGAGATTGCCGGTGTCCGCGAGGAGCTGGCGCGCGAGGCACTGCGGTTGGCCTCACACAAGTTGCCGATCGACACACGCTTCGTGCTGCGCGAGCAGGAGTCGGTCGCGGCCCCGACCGCGGAAGGGAGCGCCTAATGGCAGAGAAGCGAAGCCTGGCGAGTGCGTTCCGTGGCCAGACGGACGCCGAGCTTGCCGCGGCTCTCGAAGAGGCGCACCGTGAGATGTTCAATCTCCGCATGCGCCACGCCACCCGTCAACTCGAGAACCATCAGGCGCTCCGGCGAGCGCGGAAGCAGATCGCACGATTGAAGACGATCCAAACGGAGCGCGCGCTCGGGATCACGCGAGGATAGGCGAATGGTACAGCAAGTCACGCCGGCGCGACCCGGTCAGAAGACGATGGTTGGGGTCGTGATCAGCGACAAGATGGATAAGACGGTTGTCGTTTCGATCGAGCGTGCCCGACGGCACCGGCTCTATCAGAAGACCATCCGCCACACGAAGCACTATAAGGCTCATGACCCGAACAATGTCTGCAAGATCGGCGACACGGTTCGGATCGTCGAGACGCGCCCTATCTCGAAAGAGAAGCGGTGGCGTGTCACCGAGATTCTCCAGCACCATCTGGTCGCGGAGATCCAGCCGCGCGTGATCGGTTCCGAGTTGGAGCAGGCGGGCGCCGAGCTGGCCACGGCGGACCTCGCGGTCCAGGGTGGTCCCGAGCCGGCCGCGACGCTGCACGAGACAGAGCCGGCCACCACATCGCCCGAGGCCTCCGCTGATGAGCCGGCCGTGGAGCGGCAGGAGGAGGCGGAGGGATGATCCAGCAATACACGCGGATGAAGGTCGCCGACAACTCGGGAGCCCGCGAGATCATGTGCATCCATGTGCCGGGAGGCACCGGTCGCCGCTACGCCCGCGTGGGCGACATCATCGTCGCGTCAGTGAAATCGGCGCAACCGGGCGCGGGCGTGAAGAAGGGCGATGTCGTGCGGGCGGTGGTTGTCCGGACGGCGAAGCAGTACGGCCGGCGCGACGGCTCATACATCCGCTTCGATGAGAATGCCGCCGTGGTTCTCACCGATAAGCTCAACCCACGCGGCACCCGTATCTTCGGTCCGGTCGCCCGAGAGCTGCGTGAGAAGAACTTCATGAAGATCGTCTCGCTCGCGCCGGAAGTGGTGTAGCCGTGAATAAGATCAAGAAGAACGATAACGTCGTCGTCCTCAGAGGCAAAGACAGGGGCAAGCATGGCCAAGTGCGCCAGGTGATGCCCAAAGAAGAGCGCGCCTTTGTCACGGGCGTCAATATGGTCAAGAAGCATCAACGCCCGCGTACGATGCAGCAGGTCGGCGGCATCATCGAGATGGAAGCCCCGCTTCATCTATCGAAGCTGGCGCTCGTGTGCCCGAACTGTGGCGCCGCCACCCGCGTGGGCATCCACATCCACGAGGATGGCAAGAAGGTACGGTACTGCAAGAAGTGCAACGAAGAGATCGAGTGACGGTCGTCGGGTTCGGGAGGCCGGGGAGCGCGGAAGACATGTCGTCTGCCACCCGTCACCTGATGCCCGCCGCGCTCGAATGGAGTAAGCGCCATGCCTCCACGGTTGAAGGAACGGTATCAGGCGGAGATCGCGCCCGCGCTGCAAGGGGAGTTCAATTACGCGAACCCGATGCAGATCCCGCGGTTGCAGAAGGTCGTGATCAACATCGGCCTCGGCGAGGCGACGCAAAATGCGAAGGCGCTTGACTCCGCGATGATTGACTTGACCGCGATTGCCGGCCAAAAGCCGGTGATCACGCGTGCCAAGAAGTCGATCTCGAACTTCAAGCTACGGCAGGGCAATCCCATTGGCATGATGGTGACGCTGCGCGGCGACCGGATGTTCGAGTTTCTCGACCGGTTCTTGAGCATCGCCCTGCCGCGTATCCGGGACTTCCAGGGTGCGCCGGCAAACGCGTTCGATGGGCGGGGAAACTACTCGCTCGGCCTGCGCGAACAGCTCATCTTCCCGGAGATTGAGTACGACAAGATCGACCGTATCCGTGGCATGCAGGTCACGATCGTGACCACGGCCAAGACGGACGAGGAAGCCCGACGGTTTCTGACGCTCCTGGGCGTGCCGTTCCAGCGGCCCCAGACGCTGGCACGGACCGGCTAAAGAGGAGGAATGCGTGGCCAAGATTTCGATGATCGTTAAGTCGAAGCGGACACCCAAGTTTCTGGTGCGCCAGCACAATCGCTGCCGGCGTTGCGGCCGGCCGCGCGGCTACATGCGTCAGTTTGCCTTGTGCCGGATCTGCTTCCGCGAGATGGCGCACGTCGGACAGATTCCGGGTGTGATGAAGTCGAGTTGGTAGCTGTCGCGGTGATCCATTGATGGGTAAAGACACCAGCCCGTGATGAGACGGGCGCCGAATGCAAGAGCGGGACAGGATCGCGCGGTTGGTCGCGACGTGTTTACGCTGACTGCGTCCGGTTGGGAGGCGTTCCTCGATGAATATGACGGACCCGATTGCAGACATGCTGACACGCATCCGCAACGCGGTGGCGGCGCGGCACGACTACGTTCAGATCCCCGCCTCGAAGATGAAGATGTCGATCGCGACGGTCCTCAAGTCCGAGGGCTTCATCAAGGACTTTGAGTTGGTTGAGGAGAAAGGCCCGCACAAGGTACTGCGTGTGCAGCTCAGCTACTCCGGCAAGAAGGATCCCGTGCTCACCGGTATCAAGCGCGTCAGCAAGCCTGGACTGCGCGTGTACACGCAAAAACGCGAGATCCCGCGGGTGTTCGGCGGCCTCGGCATCGCGATTCTTTCCACCCCGCAGGGCATCATGACCGGCCAAGAGGCGCGCCGGCGCAATGTCGGCGGCGAAATTTTGTGCTACGTGTGGTAAGTCGTGGAGGCGCTCCCACCCATCTCCTGCCTGTTAAGCAGGAAGATCAGGGCCGCGGGGACGAAACGAGGGACGATATGTCGCGCGTCGGTAAGCAGCCCATCCCGGTACCCAGTGGTGTGAACATCGAGATCGATGGCACCTCGGTGGTCGTGAAAGGCCCCAAGGGGCAGCTCGCGCGCCAGTTTAACTCCGACATGCGCATCACGCGCGAAGATGGTCAGTTGATCGTGACCCGACCGAGCGATCAGAAGGATCACCGCGCGATGCACGGTCTGTCGCGAACGCTGCTGGCGAATATGGTCATCGGCGTTTCGACCGGCTTCACCAAGACACTGGAGATTCAGGGAGTCGGCTATCGTGCCCAGAAGCAGGGCGTCAATCTCACGTTAGCGGTTGGATTCTCCCATCCGGTCGAGTTTGCGCCGCCGCCGGGGATCGATTTCAACGTCGAGGGCAACAACCGGGTACTGGTATCGGGTATCGATAAGGAGTTGGTCGGCCAGGTGGCCGCCAATCTCCGCGGTGTGCGCCCTCCGGAGCCGTATAAGGGCAAGGGCATCCGCTACGCCGGCGAGGTCGTGCGTCGCAAGGCCGGTAAGGCGGGCAAGGGCGGTAAGGGCGGCAAGAAGTAGCCAGGCGGCGCGTCCTCATGCGTGATCGCCGGCGGGTTGGGGTTGGGGTAAGAAGATGCGAGTACGACGACAATCCACCCCGCGCGCCGCGCGGGTCCGCCGCCACTTCCGCTTACGGAAGCGGATCAGCGGGACGCCGCAACGTCCACGGCTGGCCGTGTTCCGCAGCCTCCAGCACATTTACGCGCAGGTGATCGACGATGTAGCCGGGCATACGCTCGCGGCTGCCTCGACTCTCGACCCGGCGCTGAAGACCGCGGAGGGCAAAAAGGTCGAACGTGCCGTCCAAGTGGGTACACTAATTGGAGAGCGGGCGAAGGCGGCCGGGGTGACTGCCGTCGTGTTCGACCGTGGCGGCAACATGTATCACGGGCGGGTCAAAGCGCTGGCCGATGCGGCGCGGGCCGCCGGTCTCGACTTCTAACAGTCAGAAACGGAACAACACATGGTGACGCGACAGCGCTCCGATTCCCGAGACCGCGGTGGCCGCGATCGTGACCGCGGCGATAGCGAGTTCTCGGAGAAGGTAGTCTTCATCAACCGCGTGTCCAAAGTCGTCAAGGGCGGACGGCGTTTCAGCTTCTCCGCCATCGTCGTGGTCGGTGACGGCAAGGGGCGTGTCGGCGCCGGCATGGGCAAGGCAAACGAGGTGCCGGACGCGATCCGCAAGGGCGCGGCCATCGCGCGCAAGAGCCTCGTGACGGTGCCGATGTCGGGCAGCACGATCCCGCATCCGATGCTGGCGCGGTTCGGCGCGGCCAAGGTGCTGATCAAGCCGGCGCCTCCGGGCACGGGCGTGATCGCGGGCGGCGGCGCGCGTGCCGTGCTGGAGCAGGCGGGTGTCCACGATGTCGTGGCGAAGTCGCTCGGCTCGTCGAATGCTGTCAATGTCGTCAAGGCGACGATGGAAGGTCTGAAGGCCCTGCGCCAGCCGGCGGAAGAGCGCGAGCGGCGGCGTCTGGCGCAACTCGCCCCGACGGTCGAGGTGCGCGAGCCGCGTCCCGAGCGGAAGATCCCGCGCGATCCGAAGGATGGCGACCGCGGCCCCGCTGGCCCGCGCATGGAGCGACCGCCGCGTCCCGAGGCGCAGGTGCAGCCCGGTCCGCCGCGATCCGATGTCACGGCCGGACCCGCCCCGGATGCAGCGCCCAGCGCGGCGGTCCCCGATCCGATGGCGCAGGCGCCGCTGTCGCCGGAGGCGCCCACACGCCCCACGGTTGATGTGGCGGACGTGCCGGGAGAGCAATCGACGCGCTCCGAGCCGGACGTTGTGCCGGCGCCGCCGGCTCAGGCCGATCCGGATCCCGAGCAGGCATAGAGATGGCGACACGCCACTAATCCGAGTTGTGAAAGGAGGTTCGCGTGGCAAAGCTGCGAATCACCTATACGAAGAGTTCTATTGGATACGCGCAAGACCAGAAAGACACGATCCGTAACCTTGGTCTCCGGCGCATGGGCTACACCGTGGTCATGGATGACAATCGCAGCATGCGGGGGATGGTGCATAAGGTGCGCCACCTGGTGACGGTCGAGGAAGTCGACGAGTAACGCGACTCCCCGGCCGTGGCCCGAATCCCTTGAGATCGCGGGCCACCCGTACGGCTCCGAGCAGCTCGTCGGTGGGTGGGGCCAGTGCGACCATATGGCGGTCGCCTCCGTGTGAGAGACCGAGCGATGCCCGTGGCGACCGAGCGTGACAGAAATCCCTGCCCAGCCGCACGCGGGGCGCGATGGCGGCGACGAACCGGGAGAGTGATTCATGGATTTGAGCCAGTTGCGCCCACCGCGAGGCGCCAAGCGCGACCGCAAGCGGATCGGTCGCGGCAACGCCAGCGGCACTGGAACCTATGCCGGTAAAGGACTCAAAGGCCAGAAGGCCCGCGCCGGCGGGATGCCGTTTGCCGGTTTCGAGGGCGGCCAGCTTCCGCTCGTGCGGCGCTTGGCGCGCAAGGCCGGATTCACGAACGCGTTCCGGATCCATTATGAAGAAGTGAAGGTCAGCGACCTCGTGAAGCTTGACGCGGCCGAGATCGGCCCCGAGATGCTGATCGCTGCCGGGATTGTCAAGCGGTCGACGCGCCCGATCAAGATTCTCTCGAATGGGCAGATCTCGCGCGCCGTCACCGTCCGTGCCCACGCTTTCACCGCGGCGGCGCGTCAGAAAATTGAGGACGCCGGTGGTCGGGCCGAGTACATCGACGGCGATCCCGCCGCGAAACGCCGCGCCGCGCGGGCGGCCGCGGCGGAACCGCCCCCGGCCGAGACAACCGACGAGGCGGAAGCCGGCCAGAGCAGTCATACATAGCTGATCGCGGGGCGACGCTGCCCCGGCAGCCGGCGCCGTTCATGAGGGGAGGCCAGCGGTGGCGCTGGAACGACAACAGACGACCAACCGGCCACGCCTGCTTCAGGCGGCGATCGACGCATTTCGCCAGCCGGACCTGCGCGAGAAGCTGCTGTTTGCCCTGGGCATTCTGGTGGTGTTTCGCTTCATCGCGCATGTGCCGTTGCCCGATGTTGACCGCGACGCGCTAACCCAGGCCGTTGATAGCAACGCATTTCTCGGCTTCTTCAACATCTTCTCGGGCGGCGCCCTCCGCCAGTTGAGCGTGGCCGCCCTGGGCGTGTACCCCTACATCACCGCCTCAATCGTGATCCAAATCCTGACACCGGTCATTCCCCGGTTGCAGGCGATGTCGAAAGAGGGTGAACAGGGCCGCAACCGCGTGCAGTTGTACACCCACTGGCTGGCCGTGCCGATCACGGTGTTCCAGGGGTTCGCCCAGCTCATCATCCTTCAGCGCTCGGGCGCGTTCGGACCCGGCCGTGAGGTGGTGGGTCTTACCGGCGACCGGTTACTACCGACGATCGCGATGATCGCCTCGCTGACCGCCGGCACGATGTTCTTGGTGTGGTTGGGCGAGCTGATCACGGAGCGCGGCATCGGCAACGGGTTGTCGCTGATCATCTTGGCCGGCATCGTCGCTGGACTTCCGCAGTATCTCGGTCGCGGCATCTTCAATGCCAGCGGCATCGGCGGTGGCGGATTCGGCCTGCTGATCTTGCTGGTCGTGGGCATGTTGCTGATCGCGGGCATCGTCATCTTCCAGGAGGCGCAGCGCAAGATCCCGGTCCAATATGCCAAGAGTGTCTTTCGCCAGGGGCGCATGTACCGCCAGTCGGGCACTAGTCATATCCCGCTCAAGGTCAACTCGGCCGGCATGATCCCGCTGCTGTTCGCCTTTACGATCATGATCTTTCCCAGCTTCCTCGGCTCAACGCTCCAGAGTTCGGGGTCGAGTGGCGTGCGGCGGCTTGGTGACTTCCTGTTCAATGTCTCAAACCCGCAGTCGGTGCCGTATCAGATCGGCGTGTTCACCCTGGTGGTGGCCTTCACCTTCTTCTACTCGCTGGTGCTCTACCAGCAGCAGAACTTGGCGGAGAATCTCCAGAAGTCGGGTGGATTCATCCCCGGTATCCGTCCAGGCCGGCCGACCCAGGATTACATCACGCGGGTGTTGATTCGGATTACCTGGGCGGGCGCGTTGTTTCTCGGGTTGGTCGCGATCATCCCCTTCTTGGCGACGCGCCTGACCAACGTCCAGGCGCTGACGCTGAGCAGCACGGGTCTGCTGATCGTGGTGGGCGTGGTGCTGGACACGATGCGCCAGATCGAGGCGCAACTGCTGATGCGCAACTACGAGGGGTTTATCCGTTGAGGCTTCCGTTTGATGCGCGGATGTGCGAATATATATTGTTGTGTCCCCCTGCCGAAAATGCGTCAGCAAGTGCGCGGTTTTGGGCAAAGGTAAGCGGCCGTCTGCCTGGCCCATGATCGGCATTGTCACGTCTCTGGTTCCCGCGAGGACGCGGGCCGGCGCCCACCGCCACTCGTGGGAGTCGTCCGACGATCCAGCGGCGGCGAACCTGAAACGAGGACGGTGAGGGTGGTCGGGGTCCGCGGCACGAGGGGTTCACGAGGAGAGGCGCGTTGCACGTTTTACTGCTGGGGGCGCCAGGAGCCGGTAAGGGCACCCAGGCCGAGACGGTGGTCAATGAGCTAAAGCTCGTCCACGTCGCCTCGGGAGACGTTATGCGCGCCATCCGCGAGGAGGGGTCGGAACTCGGTGAGTTGGTGCGCTCGTATTACGACAAGGGCCTGCTGGTGCCGGATGATGTGGTCATTCGCGTGATGCTCGCGCGGTTGTCGGGTGTCGAGGGCGCATTGCTCGATGGGTTCCCCCGCACGATCGAGCAGGCCCACGCCTTGGATGAGGCGCTTGCCGCGGCGGGGGGGCAGATCGCGAAAGTGGTCTATATCAACGTCGCGCCCGACGAGTTGATCGGCCGGTTGGCCGGTCGATGGATCTGTCGCAACGACGGCGGTCACGTCTTTCACGAGCGCAACCGCCCTCCAAAGGTCGCGGGCGTGTGCGATGTGTGCGGTGGTGAACTGTACCAGCGCCCGGACGATACGGTCGAGACGGCGCGTCGACGGCTGGACGAGTATTTCAAGCTGACGGCGCCGCTGATAGATTATTACCGGGCGCAGAACAAACTGTGCGAGGTCAACGGGCAGCAGGGGTTTGACGATGTGCGTCGCGACCTGATGACGTGCCTCGGCTAACTAGCATCACGGCCGTGTCACGGCGGACGCGAGCATATTGGGGATAGAGCGTGCAACAGACCAGGACAACCCGCGGCATGATCAAGACGCCCGGGCAGATCAAGATCATGCGTCAGGCGGGCCGGCACGTCGCCGAAGTGCTGCACATCCTGCGTGAAGCGGTGTACCCCGGCCAGGTCGTGAACGAACTCGATCGGATCGTGTACCGCGAGTTCAAGCAGCGGGGTGTCGGCTCGCCGTTCATCAACTATCAGCCGCGACGCGATATGCCGCCGTACCCGGCGCGGGTGTGCGTGAGCATCAACGACCAAATCGTTCATGGCATACCGGGCAACCGTGTGTTGGAAGAGGGCGACATCGTCAGCATGGATTTGGGCGCGATCCACAACGGGTACGTCGGTGACGCCGCGATCACGGTGGCGTGCGGCCGGGTGTCCCCCGAGGCCGACGCATTAATCCGGGTCACGGAGGCGGCGCTGTGGGAGGGTATCCGTCGGTCGCTGCCGGGGGGACACGTCGGTGATATCGGCCACGCGGTGCAAACCTACGCCGAGAGTCGCGGCATGACCGTTGTGCGTGAGTACGTGGGGCATGGTGTCGGTCGCAAGATGCACGAGGATCCGCAGATCCCGAACTACGGTGATCCTGGAACCGGCGTGCGACTTGAGGTCGGCATGGTGATCGCGATCGAGCCGATGGTCAATCTCGGTGACTGGCATACTAAGATCGACCCCGATCAGTGGACCATCTGGACGATGGACGGCAGCCTCTCGGCCCATTTCGAGCATACGGTCGCGATCACGCCGGACGGCCCCGAGGTACTGACACTTCTGTGACGAGTGGCCGGCGGGCAGTGACAGCACTCCCCGGATGCCGCGTACGCGTGGCCCACTCGTCATAGGCGGAAGCGGACAGCGAACAGGAAGGTCACGATGAAGGTTCAAGCATCAGTTAAGCCGCGCTGCGAGAAGTGCAAGCTCATTCGCCGGCACGGTGTGTTGATGGTGATCTGCGAGATCCCGAAGCACAAGCAACGCCAGGGGTAAGTCACCGCGAGCCACGCGTGCCCCGTGCGTGGCCCTGATGCGGCCGGCCGTGGAATCAGGGGCAGAGGATAGAACCGGAGAGGAGCGGAGGAGTTTATGGCCCGTATTGCAGGCGTCGACATTCCCCGAGAGAAGCGGGTAGACATTTCTCTCCGCTATATCTACGGGATCGGCCCGTCGATTTCCACGAAGGTTATCACCCAGGCGCAGGTAGACCCGGCGACGCGGGTGCGCGACCTCACCGACGAAGAAGTTAATCGCATCCGTGAAGTCATTGACCGCGACTACGTGGTCGAGGGTGACTTGCGACGCGAGGTGCGCCAGAATATCCAGCGGCTGGTCGAAATCAACAGCTATCGCGGCGTCCGGCACCGTCGCAATCTGCCGGTCCACGGCCAGCGCACGCGCACGAACGCGCGCACCAAGCGCGGCGCCCGTCGAACGGTCGCGGGCAAGCGCAAGAGCGCGGCGAAGAAGTAAAGACGAGGCTATCAGCAGGCAGCTATCAGCGTGATTGTCGCGGACGCGACGCGGACGATAGCATCATGAGCTGCAACGGAATGCGGACGAGCTGATAGCTGATAGCCGGGGACCGAGGGCGACGTATGGCAGAGCAGCAACGACGAGGCAGGCAGAAGGTTCGTGGACGGCGAGAGCGTAAGTCCGTGCCGCGCGGCCGCGCCTATATCCTCTCCACCTTCAATAACACCATGATCACGCTCACCGACCCGAACGGAAATGCGTTGTCATGGGGTACTGCCGGCGCGTCCGGTTTCAAGGGGTCGCGCAAGAGCACCCCGTATGCCGCCCAGGTCGCGGCCGAGCGGGCGGCGCGGGCGGCGATGGAGCACGGTCTGCGACAGATTGAAGTGATGGTCAAGGGTCCGGGAAGCGGTCGTGAGGCGGCGATTCGGGCGCTCCAGGCGTCGGGTCTGCAGATCATGAGCATTCGCGACGTGACGCCCATCCCTCACAACGGCTGCCGCCCACCGAAGCGGCGACGGGTGTAAGCCGGTTCGTCAACATTGTTTGAGCGGACGCACGGAGAACTGGAGACCATATGGCACGCTATACCGACGCCGACTGCCGGATTTGCCGGCGCCACGGCGAAAAGTTGTACCTCAAAGGCACGAAGTGCATGACGAAATGCACGATCGAAAAGCGCCCCAACCCACCGGGCGAATCGAAGCAGCAGCGCCGGCGCAAGCTGTCCGACGCGGCCTTGCAATTGCGTGAGAAGCAGAAGGCGCGCTTCGCCTACGGTGTGCTGGAGCGGCAGTTTCGCAACTATTTCGAGGAGGCGGCGCACCGCCCCGGTGTCACGGGCGAGAATCTCGTGCGTATCCTCGAATCGCGACTGGACAATGTTGTCCACCGGCTGGGGTTTGGTGATTCCCGCGATCAGGCCCGCCAGCTCGTGTCGCATGGTCACATCACCGTCAATGGCCGGCGCACCAACATCCCGTCGGCGCGCGTGAAGCCGGGCGATATGATTGGCTGGACGGAGCGCGGGCGCAACACCGAGTACGCGAAGACGCTGGTGGAGAGCATGCGTAACGCCGCCGCTCCGCCGCAGTGGCTGACGCGTGACGTGGCAGCGATGACCGGTCGCGTGTTGGATCTACCCACCCGCGCCGATGGCGATAAGACATTCAACGAAAGCGCGATCGTCGAGTACTACTCGCGATAGCGTTCGCGCCCCATCCGCTGACTCCCCAAGGAGCAGCACCCGGCGGGGCGCGCCGTTCTGGCTGACAATGACATCTGCCGGCGCATCCCCCACGGGGCGGGCGCCGGCGGTAGGTCGCGGAGGACATTCTTGACGACTCAGATCACCGGCCCACAATTGGAGATCGAAGAGAGCACCGACACGTACGCGCGCCTGGTCGTGGAGCCACTGCCGGGCGGCTTTGGCACTACCCTCGGCAACGGGTTGCGCCGTGTATTGCTCAGCGCGCTGGATGGGGCCGCGGTGACGGCGGTGCGTATCGATGAGGTGGAGCACGAATTCTCCACCATCCCGAACATGAAGGAGGACACGATCGAGTTCCTCCTGAACATGAAAGACATCCGGCTGCGTGGATTCTCGGATCGGCCGGGAAAGCTGTACCTCGAGGCGCAAGGCGAAGGCCCGGTCACCGCTGGTCAGGTTCAGACGACCGCCGATTACGAGATCGTCAACCCCGATTTGTATCTGGCGACGCTCGAATCCCCGAGTGCCCGGCTGACGGTCGAACTAACGGTGGAGCGCGGCCAGGGCTACCAACCCGCGGGCGCCATCAACGGCCTGCCGATCGGACTGATCCCGGTCGATGCGATCTTTAGTCCGGTGCGTAAGGTCAACTACAATGTCCAGCGTACACGCGTCGGCAACGTCACCAACTATGACCGGCTCGTGCTCGAAGTATGGACCGACGGCACCAAGACCGGCATGGAGGCGATCAGCGAGAGCGCCGACATGCTGATCCAACAGTTCCAGATCTTCGCCCAGATCGGCCGGCCGGTGGCTCCGACGGTCGAGCGCGGCCTCGGCTCCGGCGCCATGCTGGCGCCGGATCGCTACAACACGCCGATCGAGGAGCTGGACCTGTCGGTTCGCGCGTACAACTGTCTGAAGCGCAGCGGTCTGATGACTGTCGGTCAGGTGCTCGAGAAGAGCGAGGATGAGTTGCTCGCGCTTCGCAACTTCGGCCGCAAGTCGTACGACGAGCTGAAGGACAGGCTAATCGAGAAGGGCTTCCTCGATCCCTCCGCGGCCACCACGTCCAGCGATCGTGGCGACGACTATGACGATGAGGAAGGCGACGACATTGACGATGATGCCGGCGGCGCCGAGGAGCTGGGATCGCTCGGCGCTGCTCTGATGGAGGCATTGCGCGGCCGTCCCGACGGTCGAGGCCTGCTGGGGACGCGTGAGGACGAACAGGACGAATAGCACGGACCCGGACCCCGAGCGTACCTCTCGATGTGAGCCGCCCACGGCAGATGAGCGGTGGTCGCCCCTGTCCTGACTAAGGACAGGGAGCAGAGGTTGAGTGTTCTCGCGGCAGGGGATGGTCCGTGACGCGCCCCTCCGTCTCTCCCGCTTTGGGAGACATGAAGCGGGAGAGGATAGGAGGCACCGATATGCGGCATGGAGTTTCTGGACGGAAGTTTGACCGGCCGACCGCGGCCCGTCTCGCGCTGTTTCGTGGATTGGTGCGCGAGTTGATCTTGCACGAGCGCATCACCACGACGCTGCCACGAGCGAAGGAAGTCCGGCCGATGGCCGAGAAGATGATCACGCTGGGCAAGGACGGCACGGTCCACGCGCGGCGGCAGGCATTGCGGTTCGTGACCGACAAGGATGTGATCGCGAAGCTGTTCAGCGATGTGGCGCCTCGCTATGCCACGCGCCCGGGCGGATACACGCGCATCGTCAAGCTCGGCTCGCGGTTGGGCGATGGCGCCGACATGGCAATCCTGGAGCTGGTGTAGCGGCGTGCGGCGGATCGCGTTGGCGCTGGAGTACAACGGTGCGGCCTATCACGGCTCCCAACTCCAGGCGAACGGTCGCTCGATCCAGGCGGAGGTGGAGGCTGCCCTGCACCGTTTGACGGGTGAGTCGCCTCGGGTCGCGCTTGCCGGACGGACCGACGCCGGGGTTCACGCGCTGGGACAGGTCGCCGCATTCACGACCGCCACGCGCCATGAACCGCCGGTGATTATGCGGGCGCTGAACGCGCTGTTACCGGCCGATATCGCTGTCCGCGCCGCCGTCGAGGCGCCCGATGATTTTGACCCGCGACGGCACGCCCGCTGCCGGTTGTATCGGTATACGATCTGGAATACGGCGTCGCGCTCTCCGCTCCGACGCGGAACAACATGGCATGTGCGGGCGCCGCTCGATGAACGGGCGATGTCGGCGGAAGCGGCGCTACTCGTCGGTGAGCATGATGTGGCATCGTTCGGTGGTCCGCTACCTCCGGGTCGAAGCAGTATCCGGCGGGTCGAGCGGGTGGACGTGCGGCGCGACGGTGAGGTGGTCACGCTGGAGATCGCGGCGAACGCGTTTCTTCCCCACCAAGTGCGGCGGACCGCCGGCGCGTTGGTGGAGATAGGAAGCGGCAAGCTGCACCCTGGTGCGTTTGGAACCTGGTTGGCCACTCCGTGTACGGGGAGCGCCGGCCCAGCCGCCCCCCCGTGGGGTCTGTGTCTGGTTGAGGTAACATACGACAATCTAGACCTGTCTCCTATCTCTCCCGCGCGGGCGGAGGTCGGGGTGACACGCGAAGCGATGAGGGCGACCCCCGTGCCTGGAGCGGGAACCGGTCGACGCGGGTTCAATAGGAACGCCCCTGTTCCGATACGAGAAGGGGGCCGGGAGATTGGGTCATGAAAACGTACAGCCCGAAACCGAGTGAGGCGCCGCCGGCCTGGCATGTGCTCGATGCGGCCGACCAACCACTAGGCCGCCTGGCAACGCGGGCGGCGGTGCTCCTGCGCGGTAAGCATAAGCCGCAGTTCGCGCCGAACCTCAACCTGGGCGACTTCGTGATCATCGTCAACGCGGAGCGAGTGCGCGTTTCAGGCAACAAGACCGAGGGCAAGATCTACTACCGCCACACCCAGTATCCCGGCGGGCTGCGACAGCAGAACTTCCGTCAGTTGATGGAAAAGCACCCGACGCGTGCGGTTGAGAAGGCGATCAAGGGCATGTTGCCCCACAACCGGCTCGGGCGGCGGGTGTTCACCCGGCTCAAAGTGTATGCCGGCCCCGAGCATCCTCATCAGGCGCAACTCGCCTCGAATGGCACACCAGCGGCGCGCGGGCCATCGCGGGACACGCGCGCTGCCGTGCCCGCATCGCCCGTGTCCACCGCGCCGGTCGTTGACGCGCTGCCGCCGCCGGTCGAGGAGACACTGATCTCCCCCTTCACGGTAGAATCCTCCATGCCTCCCGCGGCCGCGATCGAAGAGTCCTCCACGCCCCCGGTCGGCGTGGACGAGGAGCCGCCCATGCCGCGCCGCGACACCGCCGGCGAATGATGGTTTTCCCGCCTCCCTTGCTCGCCTGCCCCGGCATGACCGGGGACGAGGTAATCTCACCGGGGTCAACCCTGCCGTCGCGGGGCGCTACCGGGCACGGACAGCGGGGCCATCACCCAGTTCCAAGGGAGTCACTCATGCCCCTTCGGGGCGCCACCGGCCCACGAAAGACGGCGGCATCCCCACTACCCACCACCCACCACCCCACACCCATTTCCAAGGGAGCGACCGCGTGACACAGCAACACTATTTCTATGGCACTGGCCGCCGGAAGACCGCGGTCGCGCGTGTGCGTCTGTATCCAGGCGCCGGCGCATTCGTCATCAACGGCAAACCGCTCGAAGAAGTGCTCAACCGCCAGTCACATCAGACCCAGGTGATGGTTGGTCTGCGCGCGACCAACACCGCGGCCAAGTTCAACGTGCAGGTCAGGGTCGTGGGCGGCGGCGTGAGCGGATGGGCGGGCGCGATCAGCCATGGCATCGCCCGTGCCCTGGTCGAGTCGGACCAGAGCATCAAGCCGCAGTTGCGTAAGCTGGGCCTGCTCACCCGCGACTCGCGCATGAAGGAACGCAAGAAGTACGGCCTCAAGCGAGCGCGCAAGGCGCCCCAGTACACCAAGCGATAAGACGGCTGCCAGCGTCAGCGCTCATCCGGGAAAGCGAAGCGCGCCCATGTGGCACGGAGTTGGGTTGCAACGCCGCGCACGCTCGAGGCTGGCGCGTGCCTTGTCTCGCTCGGCATCCCGCGCCGCCGGATGCGGCGCATTGAGAGCTGATCACCGTCAATGTCGCGATACCATGTTTATCTGGAAGAGAACTCCGACGGAACGTGCCTCGCGCACGTCCCGGACCTCGCGGGCTGTGTCGTGGCGGGGGGCGACCGCGCATCCGCGTTGGTCGCCGTGCCGGACGCGATCCGCGCCTACATTGACTGGTGTGGCCGCCACGGCGACCCCGTTCCCGAGGACGGCGTGATTGGGGTGGCCGTCGCCGAAGTGGTCCAGACGGCCGGCCCCTCCCGGCGTGGCGGCGTCAACGCCCTCTTCAGCGCCGACCGCGCCCCCTTGGGAGATGCCGAGCTGCGGACCTATCTCCGCCGGATGGGATATGCACGCTCCGACCTCCTGGCGCTGGTACGGGCGCTGCCGCCGGCCGCGCTCGATGCTCCGCCGGCCGATGGCCACGACACGGTGCGCCAGATCCTTGCTCACATCGCCAGCACGGAGGCGTGGTATCTGTCGCGGCTGGGTCAGCGGATGGCGGCCGACGGCGACGATGGCGATATCTCGCGCCGTCTCATAGATAGTCGCTCCCAGGCGGTCGGGGCAATCCTCCGACTCTCGCCCCGGCAGCGAGATCTGGTCTACATTCCAACCGAGCACCCCAGCGCCGACCCCGAGGAGGGTTGGACGCTGCGGAAGCTGTTGCGCCGCTTCCTCGAACATGAACTCATGCATCTGCACGCCCTGCGAGAATCCCCAGTCGTGACGGGTGGCACGGTGGCGTCGTCGCTCGATGTACCCCCGACAGGCCACGCAACGGGTGCGTGATCGCCGTCCGTCGATGACCGTGTGAGGGCGTTCCGCCGCCGTCGCTCCTGTTCGGAACCGCTGGGGGCTTGGAGCGACCGCCCAGAGGCGTCACCCGGCCCGCTTGGTCCGACCAGCGCGGGGCGCGTTCAGGGGCACGGGGACAAGGGCGACCCACCAGGTCGCCACTACGAGGGGTCACCCGTGGTCGCGGGCTGGGGCGACCCGGTAGGTCGGCCGCGAGTGCGGGATACCCAACCGGCCGGTTGGTGTACACACGGGGCGGCCCACTGGGGCGCTCCTTGCCGCGTGCCGTCGGTCTCGTGCCGGGGGAAACGCGGCGGGTCTACCGTGGCTCACGGGGCGCTCAATGCGACCGGGGGATTGGATACTCGGCGGGCGTGCTCACGGCTCTGGTGTTGACAGTGGGATACCCACCCGCGGTAATAAGCATCGTCGCGCCCGGGCAATCCTCTAGAGGCTGGCACGAGCGCGCGGCGGCACACCGATGACCGGAGGCGATCCCATGACCCGTCCAACCACCCGGCTGCGGGCGATGCTCGCGTCAGGCAAACTCGTCATCGCCCCGTTCGTGTGGGACGGCTTCGGGGCGCGCGTGGCCGAGCGCGCTGGCTGCCACGCGGTGTATATGACCGGTTTCGGTACTGCCGCCGCCCGCGGCTTCCCCGATGTCGGCCTGCTCACCATGACAGAGATGGTGCAGAACGCCGCGTACATCGCCGCCGCCGTCGAGCTGCCGCTGATCGCGGACGCCGACACGGGCTACGGCAACCCAATCAACGTACACCGCACCGTGCGCGAGTACGAGCGCGCCGGCGCGGCGGCGATCCACATCGAGGACCAGGTCTGGCCGAAGAAGTGTGGTTTCATGGAGGGCAAGCGTGTCATCCCCGCCGAGGAGCACGTCGAAAAGGTGCGGGCAGCCGTGGCGGCGCGCACTGATCCCGATTTCGTGGTCATCGCCCGCACCGACGCGTACGCCCCGTTGGGATGGGATGAGGCGATGCGACGCGCCCGGCTGTATCGCGCGGCAGGCGCCGACCTCGTGTTCGTCGATGGCATCCACACGGAGGCCGAGCTGCGTCATTACGCGACCGATCTTTCCGGCACCCCCAAGCTGTACAACGGTGGCCTGCTGCCTGCCGCCGAGGTCGAGGCGCTCGGCTTTGCCGTGCAGATCGTGGGTGGGACGCTGGCGGTGGTTCATGAGACGTACAGGCGTGCCTTCGCCGAACTGATGGAGCACGGCACGATCACCCCGGCGCTCCACGACCCGCGCTTCGATTTTGACGCGCTCACCGACGTGCTCGGCCTACCCGACATTCGCCGCCAAGAGCGCGAGTTTGCCGTGACCGAGGGCTAAGTGAGGCGCTGGCGCCGGCGGTCCCGGCATGGGGATCACGACCGCGTGGAGCTGGAACCAGAACGCCGGTCCAGCAATCGGGTTGTGAATCCGTGTGCCAATGCGGCGGAGATACCGCGCGGGTATCACGGGATCGATGTTCTCGCGCCGGCCGAGGCGTTCGGTATCAGGCAGTCCGGCACGCGCGGGTGTGTCGCGCATGATCAACGCCCCAGGAAGGCCCGTACCTCGGCCAGACAACTCAGCCGGTGCGCGTGCAGGTGATTGACCCGGCCACTGGTGCTGGGCATGACGAACACGGAACTTCCGCCTATCCCCTCCGGTTGTGCGCCGAAAGGCATCGTCCCCCGCTGGACGTATTGCTGGTAGGCGAGCTTGCCGACGAAG
>JBBQJF010000037.1:0-22570 GCA_038325665.1 Dehalococcoidia bacterium
TAGCCGGGAATGTGACGGCCGCGCCAGTCGCCGAGCAGCGAGCTTAGCATCGAGGTGTACCACAACGCGGCCGGACCACCGGTGCGCTGGGCCTCGCCATTGTCATCGAGACAGAGCGTCACCGTGAAGCCGGCCACCTGATTGTTGACGAATGCGCCCACCGGTTGGGCATGTTCGATCGCCTGACGGTACGCCTGAATACGTTCGGTCAGTTGCGCCGGTTGGGCGATGATGAAGCACAGCACACCGAGGCCGCGCTCGGCGGCGTCGATGAATGTGCGCGGCGACGCGGCCGCCACCCACATGGGAGGATGCGGCTTCTGCACCGGCTTCGGCCAGATCGAGCGGGCCGGCATCGAGAAGTACCGCCCCTCGTAGCAGAACGGGTCCTCCATCCACATGCGCGGGATGACCCGCACTGCCTCGTCCCACATCGCTTTGGATTCGGCCGAATCGATGCCGAACCCCTCCAGCTCGATCGGCGTGCCCGAGCGGCCCGTGCCGAACTCTACCCGGCCGTTCGAGAGGATGTCGAGCGCCGCGATCCGCTCCGCCACCCGGATGGGATTGTTGTACGCCGGCGGCACGAGCACGATACCGTGCCCGAGCCGGATGCGGGTGGTGCGCTGACTGACCGCGCCAAGGAACACCTCGGGCGCCGACGAGTGCGAGAACTCCGTGAGGAAGTGATGCTCGACTTCCCACACGCAGTCGAAGCCGACGCGATCAGCAAGCGCTATCTGTTCGAGCGCTTGATGATAGATGCGCGCCTCCCAGCCCTCATTCCAGGGTTTGGCGTACTCCAGTTCGTACAGCAGGCTGAACTTCACCGTGCGCTCCCCTGCCACGCGCTGGGCCGTGGCGACCGTGCTTGATTGAACCGCGCGGCGCACACGGCGTCAATCAGCGACCCGTCACCCGACGGGCGGCGTCGCGAAACCGGGTGCGATGATCGTCGCCGGCGCGCAGGGCGCGGTTGGCGTCGGCCTCGAGCTGGCGCGCCTGGTCGCTCAGCGTGGCGGCATCGATCACCGCCTTGCTCGCCTGGACTGCCGCCGGTGAGTTGGCGGCGATCGCCGCCGCCAGTTTCATCACCGCGGGCCACAGTTCGGCCGGCTCGGCCAGCGCGTTGACGAAGCCGGCGCGCAGCGCCTCGTCCGCGCCGAAACGGCGGGCGCTGAGGATCAACTCCTTCGCCACCGCCGCGCCAACCAGCCGGGGCAGATAGGCCGCGCCAACGACCAGGCCGTACTCGGCGCCCGGGAATCGAAAGGTCGCCGTGGTCGAGGCGATGCGGATGTCGCAGACCGTCGCCAGCGCCGCGCCACCGCCGTAGCAGAAGCCGTTCACGGCCGCGATCACCGGTTTCGCGCACGCGCTGATGCGGGCGGTGGCGTGCCCCGCGCCGCCGGGACCAGACAACCGCTCGCCGCCCACGGCCTCGGCCATATCCGCGCCGGCGCAAAAGGCGCGGTCGCCCGCGCCGGTAATCACGATCACTCGTACGTCATCATCCGCCGCCAGCCGGTCGATCGCGTCGCCGAGCGCCGCGCCCATCTCATGGTTGATGGCGTGATGGCGCGCCGGTCGGTTGAGCGTGAGGACGGCGATACCGTCCTCGCGCCGCTCGATCACGCTCTCGACGCCCTGTTCAGTTACCGTGCTCGTCCCGTCGGCCATGCTGATTTCCTCCTAGGCGTTGCGCGGCCCGCGAGGGTACGGGCCGCCACGCCGATCACGCGCGAGCAGATGCCGTCGACCGCGCCGAATTCCGCCTGAAGGATACCATTCACGATGGCGGACCGCGCGACAGCCGCGTATTATGCAGCCTGGCACGGCGTCACGTCACGCGGCAGCGGGCGAACCAATTGCACGTTTGCTGGTGTATTTGGGCGCTCCCCGTTCCCGCGCAACGAACGGAGTCCGGAGGCTAGGTTTCTTCTCAGGAGGCCGGCAATGACCACGTCCCACGGGACCGCGAGAACCACCGGCGAACGCCCGGAGCCGATCCGGCGCACCGCCCGCAACTCGGCGAGCGAATCGGACAACAAGATTCACAGCGACGCCGAGGCGCAACTGTTCGGCTACCGCGCGGCGTTGGTGCCTGGTGTGACGCTGTACGCCTACCTCACCCAACTCGCGCTTCCGTTCTTCGGCGAGGAGTGGCTGGCGCGCGGTGGATCCTCCGTGCGACTACTGCGGCCAGTGTACGAGGGCGAGACCGTGGTGTGCCGGGCCGAACCACGCGCGGACGGCAGCCGCACGGTGCTTGACTTGAGTTGTGGCCGCGAGGACGGCACGGTCTGTGCCGAGGGCGGCGCATGGTTGCCGGATGCGCCCGCCGGGTCGCTCGGTGGTGCATCGTCACTCCCCGATTCGTCCCCCGCGCATCCGCTGCCGGAACTGACACCGGACACCGTGCCGGTGGGCGTGCCGCTGGCGCCGTTGGAGACGTTCTTCGACGCCGAGGCAGCGCGCGCCTACGCGGATGAGACGGATGACCCGTCGCCGCTGTACCGTGACGCATCGGTCTCCGGCGGGCCGGTGCTGCCACCAGGGGTGCTCGCCGGCCGGCAGGCGCGCCTGCTGCGTATTAATTTCAGCTTCGGGCCGAGCATCCACGTCGCCAGCGAGATCGAACATCTCGCTCCCGCGCGTACCGGGGCGCTCTACCGCACCGGCGGCGTGATCCGGGAGACATACGAGCGCAAGGGCAACCATTACCTCGTGCTCGACGCGCTCACCACCGCCGGCGGCACGCCCGTGATGCGGGTGCGCCACACCACCATCTTCCAGGTACGACGGCCGTGACGCGAGGGGCGCCGCGGGTGTGCGTGGTCGGTAGCTTGATGTTCGATCTCGTCATGCGGGTGTCGCACCGGCCACGACGAGGCGAGACGATGCTGGCCGACGCCTGCGCCACATTCTTGGGCGGCAAAGGGTTCAACCAAGCCGTGGCGGCGCGGCGAATGGGCGCCAATGTGTCGCTGGCCGGCCGGCTGGGAGATGACGGATTTGCCGCCGGGTTCCATGCCGCCTTCGCGCGTGAGGGCATCGATGCGGGCGCCGTCACCGTGGACCGCGACGCGGGCACCGGGATCGCCGTGCCCTTGATTGAACCGGACGGCAGCAATAGCATCGTGGTCGCCCCCCGCGCGAATATGCGGCTGACACCCGCCGATGTCGAACGTGCGGCGTCGCGCATCGAAGCGTCTGCCCTGCTCCTGCTGCAACTGGAAGTCCCGACCGAGGCATCATCAGCGGCGGCCCGCATCGCGCGTCGCGCCGGCGCTCTGGTCATTCTCAACCCCGCCCCGGCTCTGCCGCTACCGGATGAACTGCTCCGTCTGACCGACATCCTCACGCCGAACGAGGTCGAGGCGGCCGCGCTTACTAGACTGTCCATCGACGGTATCGAGGCCGCCTTCGCCGGCGCGGACCGCCTCCGCGAACGGGGCGCGCGCACCGTCGTGATCACGCTCGGCGCAATGGGCATGATCGCCGTCGATGATAACGTGCGCCTGCATCTCGCGGCCCACCGCGTTGATGTCGTCGACACGACGGCCGCGGGGGACGCCTTCAGTGGAGCGATGGCGGCGGCGCTCGCTGCCAGTATGACGCTTCAAGATGCGCTCCGGCTCGCGAACGCCGCCGGCGCCCGCGCCGTCACCCGCCTGGGCGCCGAGCCATCGCTTCCCCGGCGCGCCGAGGTGGAGTCGCTGCTGAGTGACGCGCCGGCGCCGAACGGCTCCGGTTTGCCAACCGTTTGACGACGATGGGGCGCGATTCCGGAGCGCGTATCGCAGGAGATGATTCGGGGCGAGCGGCGCGGCTGGCAGAATCTTGCCACCATCCTCGGTTAGTTTTGCGTGACTTACTACCATTGCATGACGGTACCTGTACGAGGTGATATGCTCAAGGTGAACCTATCCCACTTGGTGACTTCTGCCCGATCCACCACATGTCCCGGGCGCTCTGCCGGTTCCGCGGCTCTGGATACTGTTCCAGCAAACTCATGTGCTGGCCGCGCGATTCTTTGAATCTGTGACCGCGGGATTCGGTCTTTCGTATCCGCAGACGGCGGTACTGGCCGTCTTGGAGCGCCACGGCCGGCCGCTGCCACTCTCGCATATCGCCCGACTGTTGACCCAGGAGGCGCAGAGCACCACCGAGCTCACCGACAGGCTGGAGCGGCGCGGTTTCGTGCGCCGTATCCGCGACACGCGTGATCGGCGGCTCGTGCTGCTCGAACTGACCGCCGAGGGACGCGACGCGATCGCGGGAGTTCTCCCCGCGCTGCACGACGCGAGCGAGTTGCTGTTCGGCGCGTTGCCCGCGAACCAGAGTGAGCAACTCGCGGGGATGCTACAGACGCTGCGTGACCGAGCCGCGCGGCAGTTGGGGCTTGACCCATCCCGGCTGGACAGCCCACCCAATCGGGGGAGACCCACGGGAGCATGAGCCGCCACATACCATTCCGCTCACGGCGCACTCGGTGGAGGATGGTGGAGAACCGGTGAGAAATGAATTCGGAGCCGTGGCGACGCATTTGGCATATTGAGCATCGGTGAGCCGGACGATACTCTATAAGAGTCCTGTCAATCGCACGCGCGTCACTATCTGTCTGATGGGGGTCAGCCCTGAATGCCGTGACCGTAGCCCTCCCCCTCCCTCCCACGATTTCCCTGCCTCGCCCGCTTGATAGAAGCCGCACGAGCACCTTGTTCGCCGCGCTGTTCTTGTCAGATGTCAGTGGTTGGGTCCAAATGTTGGTGACCACCTGGCTGCTGCTGCGCGGCGCGAACAAAGAACTCTGGCTGCCGGCATTCATGATCGCGCGCGCCGCGCCGAAGTTACTGGCGGCGCCGTTCGCCGGAGCGCTGGCTGACCGCATCGACCGTTTGACGTTGTACCGTGCCTCGCGGCTACTGGCGATCCTGCCCCCGGTTGGACTGGCCCTCGCCGTGAGCGCGACCGGGTTGTGGCAGTCATGGGGAATCGTGGCCGTGGCGGCGTTTGGTTCCATTCTGGCCTCAATCGACCAACCGGCACGGCGCGGGCTGCTCTGGGACGTGGGCGGACCGGCGCGGGTGCTGGGCGCGACATCACTGAGCACCGCCGCGTTTCACTCGGCGGCGTCGCTCTCGCCGGCGCTGGCAGTCGGTTTGGTAGGCTTTCTGGGCAGTTCCGGCGCGCTCGGTGCGGCGGTGCTGATCTCGTGCCTATCGACCCTCAGCGCCTGGACTTTCGTCCGACAAACCGGCTGCCGTCCGCCACGGGCGGTATCGACGCATGACCGTGGCCCGATGGGCGGCGTCGGCTATCTGCTGCGTACTCCCCATTGCCTGGTGTTGCTCTGTCTCACGGCCGCCCCCGGTCTGATCGGGCGCGCGCTCGCGATCCTCATCCCGCTCATCGCGGGAAGCCATCAGGGCGCCGGCGCGATGGCCGGGACCGGAGCCCTCGCCTCGGCGCCGGGCGCGGGCGCATTCGTGGCCGCCATCGCATTGACGATGCTGGGGGAAGTATCCTCCAAATCGCGGTTCGCGTTGGTCTGCGCGTTCGCGTTCACTATCTCCATCGCCCTCTATCCGATGTCTGACTCGTTCTACACTCGCGCCCTGCTGCTCGCCATCGCCGGCGCGTGTAGCGCCACCTTTGGCACCATGATCTTCACCATGCTCCACCTTCAGGTACCCGACCATCTGCGCGGCCGTGTCATGGCGCTGTAGCCACGAGCCGGCTGCCGCGGCTTGAGGCTCGTGTGATCTGCCATGCAGGCAGGCAGGGCCGCCTGTCCGTGTGTCACCACGGCTTGCTTGCACCAGGCTTCCCCATTCCCGCTGTCACGCCCCACAATGGCCTCACGCGCGAATAGCGATGAGAGGAGGCTCACGATGCACGGTCGGGTGGCGGCATTTTCCGAGGTGGGCGCCAAGTTTATCCTGCAAGAGTTCCCAGTTCCCGATCCGGAGCCGGGGGCGATTGTCGCTCGCGTGGTGATGGCAGGGATATGCGGCTCGGACCTTCACGCGTGGCGCGGCGAGACACGCAACGCCGGTATGGGCGCGGGACATGAGATGGTGGGGCGCGTGGCCGCCCTCGGCGCTGGTGTCACCACCGACTCGCTCGGCCGGCCGCTTCACGAGGGCGATCGTATCGTCTACGGCTACTTCTACCCGTGCCGTCGCTGTCCCGTGTGCCTGCGCGGTCAGCTCTCGGCCTGCCCCAATGAGGTGGCGCGCCGGCCATTGGGCGAACCACCCTACTTCACCTCGGCGTACGCCGACTACTATTACCTCCGCCCCGGGCATGTGGTCTATCGCGCACCGGATGAGCTGACCGATGAGGAGCTAACGCCGGTCAACTGCGCGACAGCGCAGGTAATCTTCGCGCTCCAAGAAGCCGGACTGCGGCTGGGCGATAGCTTCGTCACGCAAGGCGCCGGCGGCCTCGGACTGAGCGCGCTGGCGGTCGCCAAGGAGATGGGCGCGCATCCACTGATCGCGATCGATGGTGTTCCCGGCCGGCTAGAACTGGCTCGCGCGTTCGGCGCTGACTACACGATCGATTTGAACGAGATGCGGACCGCCGAGGAGCGGGTGGCGCGCGTGCGCGAACTGACCGGCGGTTATGGCGCTGATGTCGCCGCGGACTTCGTCGGCAGCGCGCGGGTGGTACCTGAAGGTGTGGCGATGACCCGCAACGGCGGAACGTACCTAGAAGTCGGGAACATCAGCCCGATGGACGAAACCGCCTTTCGTCCCCAGACGCTGGCGTTCGGGCGCAAGCGAATCATCGGCGTGATGCACTACAACCCCGATACGATCGCTACCGCGCTCGATTTTCTCGTCCGCACCCGTGACCGCTACCCGTTCACGAGCATGATCTCGCACCGGTTCCCGCTCGATGCGATCGACGAGGCGTTCCAGACCTGCGAGTGGTCAGGTCGCCAGGCGGAGTGCGGCGTGGTGCGCGGCGTCATCGTGCCGTGAGAGTCCTTTGACGGCCTATCCACGCTCGCTGAGCACTATAGGCCGCGGACAGGCAACCGCACCAGGCGTGGGGAGCGAGGCGCGGGCAACCGATCGGGTGCCGGGAGCGCCGTCCGTGTTCCTCGGCGGGGGCGACCCGCTGGGTCGCCCTGATATCATTCCGCGGGGATGCTGGCCCTGCCGCCGAGGACCGAATGAGTGGGCCGGCTTTGCGCCGAGTCTCTGGACGCAAGCGCACGCCAACCTACGGCCTCCCGCCGCCGGCAGCGCGTAATCCGAGTTCTTCCTCTGCCACGCGCTGCTCGTCCCAGGGCAGCTTGTGGTCGCCGGCTATAATCGACTGCTCGTGCCCCTTACCGGCAAGCACGACCAGGTCGCCCGGGCGGGCGCGGTCGAAGGCGGCGCGAATCGCTCCACGGCGGTCGGGGACACGGATGAAGTCATGGCCCTCACGCCGCCCCGCGCCGGCCAGCACGCCGGCGATATCGGCGATAATCCGATCAGGATCCTCGAAGCGGGGATCCTCGTTTGTCAGAACGGCGAAATCGGTCAGCTCGGCCGCGACCTCGCCCATGCCGGCCCGGCGCTCCGGGGCACGTTCGCCGGCGCTGCCGAACACCGCGATCACCCGGCCGGTCGTGAGCGGGCGGAGGACATTGAGAAGTTTGCGAAAGGCGTGACCGGTGTGCGCGTAGTCCACGATCACCGTGAACGGATGGCCGTCCCCCACGGTGATCATCCGGCCCGGCACCCCGGTAAACCGCGCCATGGCCTCACACACCTGATTGAGCGCGATGCCGTGACCAAGCGCGACCGCCGCCGCCGCGAGCGCGTTCGAGACGTTGAACCGACCCGCCATCGGCACCCACATCGGCGCCGTGCCCCACCTGCCCTCCAGTGTCACATGGCTGCCAGTGGGCAACGCTCTGTCGATGCGCGCATGCAGGTCAGCCGGCGCGTCGATTCCATAGGTGATCTCTTCGGATGGACCCGCGCCATGCAGGTACGCGAACGAGGAGTCGTCCGCGTTGAGCACGGCGAAGCGGGGACCGAGCTTCACCGAGCGTGCTGCCAGCTCGAAGAGTCGGCGCTTGGCCGCCCGGTACGCGTCCACGGTGTGATGGAAGTCGAGATGGTCCTCCGTGATGTTGGTGACGACGGCGACATCGTAGAAGCAGTGGTCGAGCTTGTGCAGCGCCAGACCGTGCGACGTCGATTCGATGATCGCGTGGGTCACGCCGTTGTCACGCATCCGTGCAAGCAACTCCTGAACCTCGGGCGCCTCCGGTGTCGTCTGGCGGGTGCTGTTGTCTTCCCACACGTCGCCGACCTTGAACTGGACCGTCCCCATGAGGCCGGTCGAGAACCCGGCCGCTTCGAGCACGGCGCTCGTCATATACGAGGTCGTCGTCTTGCCGTCGGTGCCCGTAACACCGATCACGCGCGGTCGCATCCCCGGATCGCCATGCCAGCGCGCCGCCAGCGCCGAGAGGGCGGCGCGAGTGTCCGCGACCTCGACCCACGTACACCCTCCCGCTACCCAGGTCGCTGGAACCGCGGTACCGGCCGCGACGACAACCGCCGCCGCGCCGCGGTCACGCGCGTCTCCCACGAAGTGCGCGCCATCCATATGGAAGCCCGGTATGGCGACGAACACCATGCCCGGGGTAACGAGCCGGGAATCATAGGTCACACCTGACACCGGCTGGTCTCCGGTGGAGATGAGGCGAACGACTGGCACGGCCGTGAGTAGGTCGGTGAGCTGCACGCGATGTCTCCGTTGAACATGGTGATGGGTATTGGATGTTGGGTATTGGGGAACGGCCCCCGTTCCTTGCCCGGTGGCGCCCCGGCGGGGCATGGGCAACTCCGTTGAAACGACCAATGAAACGACCAACCCCGCGGCCTCCTTCGCCATGGCTGGAGCACCGGTCCAGTAGCCGGCAACTGAACCCGGGTACGAATCCGCCGTGGAATTACCACGGCTAGGCCGGGAGAACCGCGTCAGGAACGGCGTTCGTGGGGAAAGAGTGCCTGCTTCGGATAGGTGCGACCCGTCTCCGCCGTGCGTCGTCAGCAATCAGTCACCGTCGGTGGTCTCCGCGCCGTCGAACAGGCCGGTGTAGAAGGTGATCAGGCGCTCCAACGGGTCGAGCTGCTGCGCCTCGACCTCGGGGAAGTGCTCACGCGTGAGCGCGACCTCGGCGGGTAGCAACGAATTGGGCTGACGTCGTACATCGATCAACAACTGGCAGGCGACACGGATATCACGCGGAGTCAACGCCGTCATCGCCGCGGAGGCGTCGCCGGCGTCCCAGGCGGCCACCTCGGCATCGAGCGCGGCGGCGTGCGCCAATTCCGCTGCCTGACCGACCAATCCCCCACCTTCGAGGGGAACGGCCCGGTACAGCGCGGCGACGAACCGCGTCAACCGCGCGATCAGATGGGAGCCGCGCGCTTCATCCATACGCCGCCTCCTCGCGCACGGGGGGCCGGCGCGACGGGGGAGTCGAGCGACCGCGCCCCGGGACGCGGTTGCATCGTCGTGTGGTTCAGTCAACCTATAAGCCGGGTTCTGTGCCTCCCGGCGAACCGGGAGCGGCAGCCATCTATCTAGGTCCGTCGTTGCCGCCGGACTCAAGCGACCAACCCGGGGACTGGCCGGGCGCCGTCACGTCCCCCTATTTGGTCTTGCTCCGGGTGGGGTTTACCCGACGAGTCGGTCTCCCGCCCGCCGGTGCGCTCTTACCGCACCATTTCACCCTTACGGGGAGCATAGGCCACGGGTCATAGATCACAGGGAACGGGGGTCCGTCGCGCGACGTTCAACCGTTGTCCTCACTCGCCGGCGGCCACCCTCGAACGATGACGGGCCATCGAGCCGCCCGACCGCCCCTGTGATCTGTGACCCGTGGCCTATGGCCCCCGCGGTATGTTTCTGTGGCACTTTCCGTGGGGTCGCCCCCCCTGGGAGTTACCCAGCACCCTTGCCCGGTGGAGCCCGGACTTTCCTCTCCCCCGGCAAACCGGGGCAGTGGCTGCCCGGTTGACTGAACGCGCATAGTTTAGCAGGTCACGCCGGCCGGCTGCATTGTGCCGGCCGGCGAAACTCACACGTAATAGAGGTCCGCGCTCAGTCGCGCAACACAGGCTCCACGCGGTCGTCGTACACCAGCACACGGTCAAGCACGTCGCGCAGCAACTCCCCACGCTCGGCTAGCGTCAGGGCATCCCAGTCGTCGCGCAGCCGCTCCAGCGCGGCCTCGCACCGCTCCCGTCGTTGCGCCACGGTGGTGTGTTCCTCACGCCTCCGCTCGGCGGCGTGCAACTGTGCCTCGACCTCAAGGTGTTGGAGCGCGACCTCGATGCCGGCCGGCCGCAGTCGGGCGCGATTCAGCCGGCCGGTCGCCGCGTCATTGAGCAGGCGGTCAAGCTCCCGATCGAGCACGCGCAGTCGGGAGCGCAGCTTGGCGGGTGCGTCGAGGGTCACGTTGTCAGACATATCACCGGCAACGCCCGCGAGTCCGGCGGCCAACGCGTCGATCGTGGCCTGTCGGACCTGCTCATCGAGGGCGTCGACCCGATGAGTATGGTAGGCGCAGACGCTCTGGTTCGTGCGAGACCCACACTGGTAGTAGCGGTACTCGGCCGTGCTCACCCCCCCATCGCTTCGCCGCGTCCAACTCTGGCGACGGCTCACGCCGATCATGCGTCCCGCGCACGACCCGCACATCGCCAGCCCCGAAAGCAGGAAGGGCGAAACGGTGCGCGGGCCGCCGCCCGTCCGACGCGCCTCCAACCGCTCCTGTGCCTTGCGAAAGTCATCGGCGCTGACCAAGGCGGGATGATTGCCGGGCACCCGTACTCCGAACCGCATGTACGTGCCCAGATAGGCGCGGTTGCGAAGGATGTCGCGGATGGTGACCATGCTCCAGTTGCCGTCGCGACGCGTGCGGTAGCCTTCCTCGTTCAGGCGGCGCGCGATCAGGCGAATGCCCAACTCGTCGTGGATGTACAACTGGAAGATGTGGCGGACAACGTCTGCTTCATCGGGCGCCAGTTCGAGTCGCCGGCGGATCCCGACGCGATACCCGTACGGCGGCCGGCCCAAGACCTCGCCCTTGACCGCTTTGCGACGCATCGCCGCACGCACCCGATCCCCCAGGCGTTCGGAATCCTCGCGCCCATCCCAAAGCCTGATAACGACCGCCATCTCGTCCTCGGCGGCGCCCGCGATGGCCACCAGGGGGGTGTTGAGGCCGGCGAGTTGGAACCAACCGCGAGCAGCCTCGCGACTGTCGCGGCCGAGGCGATCGATGCTCTCGACCACGACCGTCACATCGGTGAACCGCCGGACGTACGCGATCAATTGCCACCATCCGGGACGGTCGGATGGCTCGCTCGGCTCGTCTACGAAGGTCGCGGCAACGTCATAGCCCTGCTCGCGGCAAAAGTCGATGAAGCGGCGATTCTGCTCGACCAGCGACGTGGAGGCATCGCTTGGATCGGCGTCCGCCCGGAAGTAGCCAACGGCCCGCATCGCACTCATATCAACCCGCGTACAGGATGCGCTCGCAACTGGTGCACTGCACCACCTGCAGCCCCGACCGGGCGCGCTGTTGCGTCGTCGTTGGGAGCACAATCCGGCACCCCAAACAACTGCCGCGTTCGATTCGGGCGACCGCGCGGCCGGCTTTCGACCGGCGGAGGCGCTCGTACAGGCTGAGATTGTGCGGCGCTACCCGAGCCGCACGGGCCTGACGTTGTGTTTCAAGGGCAATCCGCTGCCGCTCCAACTCCGCCTCACGAGCGCGAAGCTCATCTTGCTCCCGTTGCCAGGCTGTCTCCACGGTTTGAAGCTCGGCCCGCGCGGCAGTGAGCGCAGCGGCGCTCGCCTCCAGTTCCTCCATCACCTCCAACTGGTGGTCCTCGATAGTCCGTCCGTGCCGGCGGTGCATATCGAGATCGAGCTGCAACGCTTCGAGTTCCTTCGGCTGACGCACTGATCCCCCGTAGAGCTTGCGTTCGACCGGGAGGAGCTTGGCCTGCAAGTCGTTCATCTGATCGTCCAATTCGCGTGCGCGATGCTCGGCCGTCCGCCGCCGCGCGGACTGGTCCGCCGCCGCTGCCCGCGCGCCGGTCACCGCGTCACTGTCACCAAACCGCTCCCGCACCCGCGCGATCTCACGGTCGCATGTGTCCAGGGCGGAATCCGTTTCCTGAAGGGCGTAGAGGTCGGCGGCCACAGTCATGACGGCATTCGCCTTCACTAGCAATTCGGCCGGGAAGATGAGTGGCGCGTATCTGAATCCCAAGCGCGCGACAGCCGTGGTCGTACCCGGCAGTGTAGTCACGCTCTCGCCGCTTTGACAAGGTTGATAAGAGCCGGCCCCAGCCGGTATAGTGAGTGATAGTGTCCTTATGGAGTGTGCCCCCAACGTGTTCTACAATGTCTCACAGTTGCTCCGCGAGCCGATCGGCGCCACTCGGCAGTACGATATCGACGAAAGCGTTGCGCTCCCGTATCGCGGGGCACCGGTCGCCCGCGTGACGGGTGCCCTGACGTTGACACGCACGTTGAACGGGGTGCTGGCGCGGGCTGACCTCGCGGCCGAGGTGTCCTTGGAGTGCAGCCGTTGCTTACGGGCGACGGTCCAGCCGCTCCCTCACCCGATCGAGGAGGAGTATCTGCCGACTGTCGACCCCCTGACGGGTGGGCGCGTGCCGGAGCCAGTGATCCCGACGTCGTTCTTGATAGACGCGCGCCACCATCTTGACCTAGAGGAAGCGGTCAGGCAGGCGTCGGTGCTCGCGGAACCAATGGCCCCACTCTGTCGTCCTGACTGCCGTGGCCTGTGTCCGCGGTGCGGTGCGGATCGCAATGCCAACCCGTGTGAGTGTGACACCCGCCCGGTGGACGAGCGCTGGGCCGCGTTGGGTGGGGTGCTTGCCGCCGAGTGTTGAGCGGCGCCGCGCGCCACGAGTGATATTTCGCATGAGCGCGACGGTCGCGTCCACCTTGAGCGGTCCGGCCCGGGCGACTCCGCCGTCGGTACGGCAAGGACTGACGCCAGGAGAATTCCCTCGGCGCCATAATCGGAAGGAGAGATCATGCCACCGCTGCCAAAGAGAAAATATCCGAAGTCGCGCCAGGGCAAGCGGCGCAGCCATATCAAACTTCAAATGGGCCATGTCATCGAGTGCCCCCAGTGCCGAAGTCCGCGGCTCGCCCACCACGCGTGCCCGACGTGCGGCAACTATCACGGTCGTCAGGCGGTTGCCGTCGAAGGCCCCTCGCTGTCAGACTAGCGCCGCCAGTCGCTGGTTTCGGACATGGGGGTCGCACGGCGCGAGTATCGTGCGTCTCATACCCTGGGGCCGCAAGCTTTTCGAGCAGGACGTACAACCGTGGTATGGATGCCCGGCCGGTCCGACGATCCGGACTTCACGGCGCCGCGAGCCGATCTCGCCTGGGTTTTCCCTGGCCAGGGTTCCCAGGAGGTTGGCATGGGGCGCGATGTGTACGACGCTTCCGCCGCCGCGCGGGCGGTGTTCGATCGTGCCGACGCGGCGCTCGGCGTCTCACTCAGCCGCCTGTGCTTTGAGGGGCCTGACGATGAGCTGCGCCAGACGGTCAACGCCCAGCCCGCGATCGTCACCGTCAGCGTCGCGCTACTCGAGGCGGCACGCGAGTCCGACCACGCGCTGGTACAGGCGCGGCCGGCCTTCGTCGCGGGCCACTCACTCGGTGAGTACAGTGCCTTGATCGCGGCGGGCGTTCTCGAGTTTGATGACGGCATTCGGTTGGTGCGCGAGCGTGGCCGGCTGATGCAACTCGCCGGCGAGCGGAACCCCGGAACGATGGCGGCGGTCATGGGCCTGGAGGAGGGCATCGTCGAAGAGGTTTGCCAGGAGACCGGGGCGGAGATCACCAATCTGAACGGCCCTGGCCAGATCGTGATCGGCGGGCGGCGAACATCGGTCATCCGCGCGATGGACCTCGCGAAGGCGCGTGGCGCGTCCAAGGTGGTCGAGCTAAATGTATCCGGCGCTTTCCACTCCTCGCTCATGCGGCCGGCGGTCGAGGGCATGGCCGAGGCGGTCGCCGCCATCAAGTTCACCGACCCCGAGGTGCCCCTGATCGCGAATGCCACAGCCGAGCCGCTCGCGACCGGCGAATCGATTAAAGAGGAGTTGTTGCGCCAGATTACCTCGGCAGTGCAGTGGCAGCGCACGGTCGAGTTGCTCGGACGGCGCGGGGTGACGGCCATGGCGGAAATCGGCCCCGGTCGCGCGCTCGCCGGCTTAATCAAGCGCATCGCGAGAACGGTCCAAACCCACAATCTGAACAGTGTCAAGAGTATACGTCCGGGAGGGGACGAATCGTGAGTGACCTCGCCGGGCGCGCCGCGATCGTCACCGGGGGCGGGCGTGGGATCGGCCGGGCGATTGCCCTCGATCTCGCGCGTGCCGGGGCCGATGTCGCGCTGATTTATCGCGGCGGGGCAGCGGCAGCCGAATCGGTGGCCGCCGAGATCGGCGCGCTTGGGCGGCGCGCGATCATGGTGCAGGCTGACATCGCCAAACGCGCCGACGTGGAGCGGCTGGTCGATGCTGCGCAAGAGGCGTTCGGCCGGGTGGACATCCTGGTCAACAACGCCGGTGTGACGCGCGACGGGCTGCTGCTGCGGATGAGCGAGGACGACTGGGACGATGTGCTGAACACCAATCTGCGTGGCGCGTTCTTGTGTACGAAGGCGGTGTTGCGCGGAATGGTGCGCGCTCGCTGGGGACGGATCATCAATATCAGCAGTGTCGTCGCGGTGATCGGCAATCCGGGACAGGCTAACTATGTGGCGGCGAAGGCCGGTTTGATCGGCTTCACGAAATCGGTGGCCAAAGAGGTCGCCACCCGAGGCATCACCGCGAACGCGATCGCCCCCGGATTCATTGACACGGACATGACAGCGGCGCTGGGCGAGGGCTTGCGGACGGAGATACTGAAGCAGATACCGGTGGCGCGGTTCGGGGCCGTCGAAGATGTTGCGCCGCTGGTTGCATTTCTTGCCTCGCCCGCGGCATCGTATATCACGGGCCAGGTCATTCATGTCGATGGCGGCATGGCAATGGTGTAGCGCCCAACTGAACCACGGTCGCGGTGGCCTCCCGATTTGGTGAGATGTGAATGAGGATCGCACGCGTATGACCCCGGCAACCGGCAACCGACGTCGATCACGGATCCTCGCACTCCAAGCGCTGTACGAGGCTGACACCAGTTCGCACCTGCCCGAGGAGGCGATCGACCGGCGCATGGAGCGTAAGTCGGAGTCCGAACTGGTGGTGTCGTTTGCGCGCGTCCTGATCCGAGGCGTGGGCATGAACCGGGCTGAGATTGACCGGATCATCTCCGAGTCCGCGCCACAGTGGCCGCTGGCGGATGTGGCGGTTGTCGACCGCAACATTCTGCGGCTTGCTATCTACGAGGTGCTTTTCGATAATGAGACGCCGGTACGCGCGGCGGTGAACGAGGCGGTGGACCTCGCCCGGACGTTCGGGAGTGAGAACTCCGCGCGGTTTGTCAACGGCGTACTCGGGACCGTCGCGGCAAAGACGGCACGCTGACATTCGCTTAAGATATCCCACGGCCGGCCACGATAGCCCCGTGGCGGCGCCAACACAACCCTATCCGCATAAAGGTGGTGAGCCAGTGGCGACAGTGTTCGAGCGTGTGCGAAAGATCATCGTGGAACAGCTCGGCGTCGAGGAGACGGATGTCAATCCAGCGGCGTCCTTCGTGGACGACCTCAATGCAGACTCGCTCGACCTGGTCGAGTTGATCATGTCCATGGAAGAAGAATTCTCCTCGGACGACCATCAGGTCGAAATCTCGGACGAGGACGCTGAGAAGATCGCCACCGTGCAGGATGCGGTAGACTATATCAAGGACAAGGGGATCGACGACGACTAGAGCCGCGCTCCTGATGGCACGCGGTTCGCCAATCGACACGGCGTGGTGCGTGGGCCACGTCACGGCGGCAGGCGATGAACGGACTATTTGGTGTTGGCCCTCTTGAGTTGATCCTGGTGGGCGTGCTCGCCTTGATCTTCATAGGTCCCGAGCGCCTGCCCGGTGTCATCGGTCAAGTGATGAAGACGGTGCGGGAGCTACGCGACTACGCCGATCAGGTACGGGACGAGTTGCGCACCGAGTTTGAGCCGCTTCGCCAAGACATCGAGGAGCTGTCGCGCGACGTCAACCAGTTCGCCGTCGATCTGTCCCAGCAGGTCAACGACGTCGCCAACGAGGCGCAGCAAGCGGCCGACACCGCGCGTGCGCCAGTCCCCGATCTGATGGCGCCGCCTCCACCACGCGATACGACACCGGCGCTGGCCGCTCCCACCAGTGTTCATACGAATGGCCTAACCCATACCGAGGAAGACGCACCGAGCTTCGCCGACTACCGGCCTCAGTAGAGACGGTTCCCGTGGTGCTCCCCGCTGAGATGGTTATGACGACGACCACTGCCGCACCTTCCGAGACAGCGCTGCCGCCTCCGCCGGATTATGACGGTGGGCGGCCGATGACGATCCTGGAGCACCTTCAGGAGCTGCGGACCCGCTTGATCTGGTGCTGCCTCGGTCTGGTGATCGGTGTGGTTATCTCAAGCATCCTCACCAACCAGTTCTTCGACTTCCTGACGGAGCCATTTCGGGATAAGGCGCCACGGGGCGCCGATATCATTACCAACAAGCCGCTTGAAGGATTCACCACCTACTTCAAGGTCGCGCTATACGGCGGGTTCGCGATCGCGATGCCAGTAGTTGTGTATCAGGTGCTAATGTTCGTTCTGCCGGGCCTGACGCCGCAAGAGAAGCGGTGGGTCTTGCCCGTGGTGGTGGGCATCTTTGCCTCGTTCCTGGTTGGCGCGTCATTCGCGTTCTATATCATCCTGCCCTCGGCATTAAAGTATCTGCTCAACCTCAATCCGGGTGGTTCACGACCACTGATTAACATCGCCGAATACATCAACTTCGTGACGCGGCTGGTATTCTGGGTCGGCGTCACGTTCCAAACACCCCTGATTATCCTCGCGCTCGCTCGATTCGGGCTGGTAACCGGCCGCCGGCTGCTTGGCTGGTGGAGGTACATGATCGTGGTCGCGTTCCTTGTCGCTGCCGTGGTCACGCCGACACCGGATCCGCTGACGCAGACACTCGTGGCGGTGCCGCTGCTGGTGTTGTATTTGGTCGGGGTGCTGCTCGCCTACATGTTCGGGCGTGACCGTCCCCGCAACCGGCGGTGGCTGACGCGGCGGTAATGGCACGGCTGTCCTATACATTCATCCGCCTTAACCATTGTGCGATTGACCGGCCCTAGCCCGCGTGCTAGCATTCCTCCAAGGGAGCGACGATGTCCACGGGTCATGTCGTGGGGCGGAAAGCGTCCGGCGGGATGTAGAGCCGGCTGGCGCTGCTGGACTCCCTGGTTGGTCGTATCCCTCCCCCATGCTTCCGCGTGCCGGATCTACCGCTCGGGAGCGTCCTGAAACGCATCAACGATGTCCAATCTGACCGAACTTCATGAGTTGATCCAGCGAGAACAATGCTCGGAGTTGTGCGCAACGCGCACTTGTGCTGTCCCCGGTGAGGGACCCGAGGACGCACAAATTATGTTCATCGGTGAGGCGCCGGGCTTCAACGAGGATAAATCGGGCCGCCCGTTTGTCGGCGCGGCGGGGCAATTCCTGAACAAGCTGTTGACGCTCGCCGGGCTTCAGCGGTCCGATGTCTACATCACGAATGTCGTGAAGTGCCGGCCACCCAATAACCGTGACCCATCACCGAGCGAGATCGCGGCCTGCCGCCAGTACCTCGATCAGCAAATCGCGATTCTTCACCCCACGGTGATTGTCACGCTGGGCCGGCACTCGATGAGCCGCTGGTTTCCCGGCGAGTCGATTTCACGGATCCACGGTCAGCCGCGTCAGGCGGACGGCGTGACGATCGTGCCGATGTTTCACCCGGCTGCCGCACTGCACCAGGAACGCTATCGCTCACTGATCGAGGCCGACTTCCGGCGCCTCCCGACGATCCTGGCGGAGGCGGCGACGCCATCAACGGCTCCCGAACCAGTCCCTGCCTCGCCAGCGCCACCCCCCGCCGGTTCCGAGTCCGAACAGGCGCCGGAACCTGGGTCGATATCCGACCAACAGATGCGCCTGTTCTGAGCGGCTCCTGCCCAGGCGACGGGGGGAGATTCAAAGAAACCGAGGCGAGTACATGCTGTCCAGGGATACCCTGCGCGTGATCCCTCTCGGCGGGTTGGGGGAGATCGGCAAGAACATGATGGTCTACGAGACGACCGACGACATCGTGGTCGTCGATTGCGGCCTCCAGTTTCCCGAAGAGGAGATGCTCGGTGTCGATCTCGTGATCCCAGATATCACGTACTTGATCGAAAACCGAGATAAAGTACGCGCGATCCTGATCACCCACGGCCACGAAGACCACATTGGCGCCCTCCCGTACGTGCTCCGGGCCCTCAACGTCCCCGTCTATTGTCCGCGCCTCGCGGCCGGATTGATCAACGTCAAACTCAAAGAGCACAAATTGCTGCGCGAGAGCACCATTGAGGTGATCACGCCGGGCGAACGCTACGAGTTGGGGAAGATCGGCGTCGAGTTCTTTCGGGTCGCGCACAGTATCCCCGACGCGACCGGGATTATCCTCCACACCGTGGCCGGACGCGTGGTCCACACCGGTGATTTCAAGCTCGACCATACCCCGGTCATGGGTCAACACACCGACCTCAACCGGCTGGCCGAGGTGGGCAACGAGGGCGTGGCGTTGCTCTGCTCCGATTCGACCTATGCCGAGGTGCCGGGTTATACGCCGTCGGAGCAGGTCGTGGGCGAGTCGCTGGACTTCGTCATGTCACAGGCCGATGGCCGCATGATCGTCGCCACCTTCGCCTCGCTGATCTCGCGTGTCCAACAGGTGATCGACGCGGCCACCCGCCATGGGCGTCGGGTGTATGTCACCGGCCGCAGCATGGTCGACAACGTGCAGATGGCGCTGAATCTCGGCTATCTCGATGACCCAAACAGCGTGATCAGCCGGATCGAGGATATGCGCGGGGCACAGCCGAGCAAGGTCGTCATCATGTCCACCGGCAGCCAGGGCGAACCGACATCAGCCCTGGCGCGAATGGCGAACGGCGACCATCGGTGGGTGACGATCATGCACGGCGACACGGTGGTGCTCTCGTCGTCGCCGATCCCCGGCAACGAGGGCCTGGTCAATCGCGTGGTGGATAACCTCTTCAAGCTGGGCGCGCGGGTCTATTACAACCGCATCGCCAACGTCCACGTTCGCGGTCACGCGGCCCAGGAGGAACTGAAGCTTGTCCTGAGCCTCGTCAAGCCGCGCGTGTTCGTGCCGATCCACGGCGAGTACCGCCATCTCACGTTACACGCGAAGCTGGCCCAGGATATGGGTATGACTCCCGATCAAACATGGGTGATGGAGGACGGCGACATCCTCGAGATTCGCGGGATGGAGGCGAAGCTGGCCGGCCGCGCCCCGGCGACGAACGTCTACGTCGATGGCCTGGGTGTTGGCGACATCGATCAGGTCGTGTTGCGCGACCGCCGCCATCTTGCCACCGATGGCATGGTGGTGATCATTCTCGCCATCGAAAAGCAAACCGGACGGCTGGTGGGCCGCCCCGACGTCGTCTCTCGCGGGTTCGTCGACATTGAGGAATCGGCCGAGTTGCTGGAACGCACCCGCGACCGGGTGGCCTCGGCTCTCAATGGCACCGATCATATCGTCGAGTGGGGCGCCACCACCACCAAGGTAAAGGACGCGATCGCCCAGTTCTTGTACACCGAAACCCGTCGCCGGCCGATGGTTCTCCCGGTCGCCGTGGAAGTGTGATGGCTCGTCAACCCGCCCGCTCCGCCACCACTCCGTCACGCGGCCGCTCACCGCGCCCCGGCGGTGAGTCCGGACCGTTCGATCCATTCAGCGCACTGGCCGCGTTTCTATTGCGCGTGCCGACGCTGGGGTTAGTACTGGTCGTGCTCGCAATCGCTCTCGTGGCCGCGATCCTCGCCGGCGCGGAGCCGCTTCAGTTCCTGACAAGGCCGCTGGTGCGCTCCTTGGGATTGATGGCGTTTCTGCTGGCGGCGGCGCTCGCCGGCCTCGGGTTGCTGGTGTTCCTCTCCCGGCTGAAGCTCTCCCGGCGCCGGCTGCTGCTGAGCGCGGGGTGGCTGATGCTAATGGTGGTCCTCACCGGCATGCTCGGCTGGTTGCGCCCCGCGTGGGTACTCGCCGGGCAGGAAATCGTGTCGGTGACGGCCGGCGGGAGCGGCGGCGCGTACCTCGGCCGCTCGGCAATTGGGCTGCTGATCATGGCAGCGTGCCTGGGCGGCGCCTCCGCCATCTTGTGGCCGCGACTCTCGTTGCGCGCCCTTTCTCTCATCCCCCCAGCCGGACGCACCGTCTGGGGCTGGCGCATACCGCATCGCCTCTGGCGAATCACGATCGATGGGTTTCGCGCCCTGTTGATTCACACCGAGGAGGCGCCGCCCGCCTACGCGCGACAGACCTCGGCTGCCGATCCGGCGGACACCGATCCGCTCGGCGACGGCTTGGCGCCTGCCCCCGTGCCGCCAGTCGCTCACCCGCCCGCGCGCATGCGTGCGGCTTCCCGGAACGGTGCGCCCGCGGGGGTCGTGGATGCCGACCCGGCGCCCGCCATGCCGGTCGGTCAACAGTCGCTCGGGTCATCGCCGTGGCCACGCCCATCGCGTGACTTGCTGGCGGCCACCCCGGCAGCTGAGAACGCGGTGCAGGACAACGCGGCCCGCGCGAAGTTGATCGTGGAAACGCTCGCGAGCTTCGGCGTCGATGCCAAGGTGGTCTCGGTCAATCAAGGGCCGACCGTGACGCAGTTTGGCATCGAACCCGGCTGGGAAATCAAGACACGGACCGTCATCGAGCGTGATCCCTCCGGGCGGCCGCAGCTCGACCGGGATGGTCGGGCCAAGACCCGCCAGGACGAAGTGTCACGGACGAAGGTGCGAGTGCAGAAGATTACCGGTCTGGCAAACGACCTCGCGCTGGCGCTGGCCGCGCCGGCCATCCGGATCGAAGCGCCGGTGCCGGGGAGGCCCATGATCGGCATCGAGGTGCCAAACACCAATCCGGCGATGGTCACACTGCGCGGTGTGCTCGAGACCGCCGAGTTTCAGAAGGTCGGCGGTCGCTCCAAGCTCGCGCTGGCGCTCGGTCAGGGGGTGTCGGGCGCGGTTGAAGTGGCCGATCTCGCCCGGATGCCGCATCTGCTGATCGCGGGCGCCACCGGGTCGGGCAAGTCGGTGTGCATTAACAGCATCATCGCCTCGATCTTGATGCACGCCACTCCGGACGAGGTCCGCTTCGTGATGGTCGATCCCAAGCGGGTCGAGTTGATCGGCTATGAGCCGATCCCGCACCTCGCGCTCTCCAAGGTGATCGTGGATATGGAGGACGTGGTCGGCACGCTTGGGGCAGTGATTCACGAGATGGACGACCGTTACAAGCGCTTTTCGAAGCTCGGCGTGCGAAATCTTGAGGCGTATCACAAGCATCCAAACACCGTCGAGCGGCTGCCGCAATGGGTGGTGATCATCGACGAACTTGCCGACCTGATGATGACCGCGCCATTCGAGGTCGAGACCAAGATCTGCCGCCTGGCGCAACTCGCCCGCGCCACCGGGATCCATCTGGTGATCGCGACACAGCGTCCCTCGGTCGATGTGATTACCGGACTGATCAAAGCGAACTTTCCGACGCGGATCGCGTTCGCTGTAACGTCGCAGGTCGATTCGCGCACGATTCTCGATACCGGCGGCGCCGAGAAGCTGCTGGGGCGGGGTGACATGCTCTACCTCGCGACCGACGCGGCCAAGCCCCGCCGTGTCCAGGGAGTCTTTGTCTCGGACCAGGAGATTGAGCGGCTGGTGAACTTTTGGGCCAACGAGAAGTTCGCACCCTACCGGCCTCCGACGTTCGACCATCTGGTGGAAGAGGCTAAGGCCGAGGCCCATAAGGATGAGGAAGACGATCCGCTGCTCGAACGCGCCCGCGAGCTGGCCGACGAGCACACCCGTATCTCCACCTCGATGCTGCAACGACGCCTACGGATCGGCTACCCGCGCGCCGCACGGCTGATGGACCTTCTCGAATCCGAGGGCGTCGTTGGGTCGCCCGAGGGCGGCGGCACACGTCCCGTCTTCGACAGCGAGCGCGACTTCGAATAGGACCAGGCGACCGGCGGCACACCAGGTACACCGTCTGCCGCGAGGAACGGCGCGGGCATATGGTGCGGCGCTCGGTACAGGCGAGGAGGGCTGTCACGCCTGTCTAGTCTAGTGCCGAACCACGAGCGATACTACGAGCGGAGTGGGAGACGGGATCGCGATGAAGAACCTATCCGAGCTATTCGCCGCGCTTCGCCAGCCGCAGCACGGCCGCGACGACGCGCTGATCGTGGCTGAGACATGCCTCTCATGTAGCGCCGACCTCCG
>JBBQJF010000038.1:0-22487 GCA_038325665.1 Dehalococcoidia bacterium
CCGGCCCTACATCGTGATCGACGCCGCCTTCAGCGGGGATCGCATCGGGCAGCTTCCGACCGAAATGATCGAGCATTTCCTCTGGTCGTTCGCCCAGCACGCCGGCATCACGCTCCACGTTCGCCTGCTGTACGGCCGCAACGATCACCACCGCGCCGAGGCGATTTTCAAGGCGCTCGCCCGTGCCCTGGGCGCGGCCGTCCGCCTGGATCCGCGGCTCGAAGGCGTCATCCCCAGCACGAAGGGGACATTAGAGTAGCCGGAGGTCCTCGCGCGGTCGGTGGTCGCCCCGGACATGGCGATCACTATGGCCCGCGGTGGCCGGATGGCGTGCTTCTGATCTCGACGCCGGACCACCGTTCGAATAGGCGGGCGATCGCGGTAAAGTCGTCGGCGCCGAAGCCCTGCTGCACGGCGATCCGCCACGCGTTGACCACGGCCTCGCTGACGATCGTCGGAGTGCCCAGCTCCTCCGCAAGCTCCTCGAACAGCTTGACGTCCTTGAGCATCAGCGCCGTGCTCGCGCCGTAATCGAACGTGCCGGTGAGCACCGCCCTCGGAAACTTGTCGCGGGTGGCGGTGTTCTGGCCGGTGCTGACGTTGAGGATGTCGAGCGCGAGCGCGGGCGGGATGCCAGCCTTGGTCGCCACGGTCATCGCCTCCGCGGTCGCCGCCATCGCCGTGGCGGTCAGGATGTTGTTGACCAGCTTCATCGCTTGGCCCTGTCCTGGCGTCGCGCCGATATAGAAGACGTTCGTGCCGATGACCGACAGCAGCGGCTTCCACACCTCGTACAGGCCGGCATCGCCCGCGACCATCACGCTGAGCGTGCCACCGGTCGCACCGGCGACGCCGCCGCTCACCGGCGCCTCCAGGAAGCTGATCGATTGCGCGACCAGCTCCGCCGCGACGGCGCGGGTCGCCCGAACGCCCGAGGTTGATAGGTCGATCACGCAGCCGTCGCCGATGCCGGCGGCCACGCCCTCCGAGCCGAGCACAACATCGGACAGCGCCCGCGGCGTCGGCAGACTCAGCAGTACGACCGACGCCCGTTGCGCGACCTCGCGGGGTGAGGCGCAAATAGTCGTGTCGGTGCGCGACGCAAACGGCGCGGCCCGGCGCTCATCCTGATCATGCACGAAGAGGGGATATCCCTGGTCCGCGAGCCGCCGGGCGATCGGCCCGCCCATGTTACCCAGCCCAATGAAGCCGGCACTGTCCGGCATACTCTGCCTCCTCTTCTCACCGTGGTGGCGTCGATGTCAGAATACACGAGAGTCGATCAGGCCCCCGCGGGCGAAGTTGCGCTTCCGAGCCCGTCGCGATCGGCGCATGATGAGACCGGTTGGCGACGGAGCGACCCACCCGCCAAAACCCTCCGCGCTGGGTATCACCTTGACAATGCTCCTGTAGCCACCCTACAATATTCGTGTTAGCACTCTAGGTAAGAGAGTGCTAAGTCGCCCAGTTCGGGCACGGGAGGTGGGGTCGTGACGCTGCCAGAGCGGCGCTCCGCGATCCTTCGGTTGATTATCAGCGACTACGTGCAGACGGCCCAGCCCGTCGGCTCGGAGGCGCTCGTGCAGCGGCATGGGCTTGAATTGTCGTCCGCCACCATCCGCAATGAGATGGCCCGCCTGGAAGAAGAAGGGTTCATCACCCACCCGCATACGTCCGCGGGCCGTGTGCCGTCGGAGCAGGGGTACCGCTACTTCGTCGAGACGCTGATGGGTGAGCCAGACTTGTCGGCCGATGACCGGCTGCGAATCCTGCACCAATTCCATCAGGCCACCAGCGAGGTGGCGGAATGGCTGCAACTCGCGGCGGCGGTGCTGGCGCAGTCAGTGCGTAATGTCGCCGTGGTCACCGCGCCGCGCGTTAGTCAGGTACGCCTCAAGCACCTTGAACTGGTCGCGCTGCAAGAATTCACCGCCCTGCTGGTATTGGTCACCCAGGATGTGAAGGTGCGCCAGCAGGTCTTAACGTTTCCTGAGCCGGTGGCGCAGGAGGACTTGTCGCGGGTGGCCAACCGGCTGAACCACCAATGGAGCGGCCTCGACGCCGAGCAGATTCGCCCGCTTTCGGCAGACCTCGACGCGGGTGAGACGCCGGTCGGACGGGCGGTGCTCGATATTCTCGCGGATGAGGAGTCAGCCGCTTTCAGCGATGCACGCATCGACGGGTTGCGGAACGTGCTTGAGCAGCCCGAATTCTCGCGGTCAACCCGCGCGCTTGAAATCGTGGAGGCGCTCGATGAGCACAACTTACAGAAGGCGATCCCGTTCGAGTCGACGCCAGCCGACGGCGTGACCGTCCTTATCGGCAGCGATAACCGCCAGGATGCGATGCGCGAATGCAGCGTAATTATAACCGGCTATGGAAACCCACGCGGGCCAAAGGGCACGCTGGTAGTGCTGGGTCCAACCCGCATGCATTACCCGCGCGCCATCGCGACCGTGCGCTACATGGGGTCGGTGATGGGCGAACTTCTTCAGCGGTTGTACGGACCCAACGACGGAGGATGACCGGCGGGCCGGCACGCGATGGGCGCCGCGCCAAGTGGTTTGCCCTGCGGCGTCGTTTCCCCCCCGTCACCGACGCCCTTCATCCACCACCATCCACCCACGAGGTTTGACAATGGCATACGAGCGTGAGGATGCCGTTCGCGGAGACGGCAGTCCCGAGGCGACGGCTGACGACGAGACGGTGGAATCGCTTCGGGCACAACTCGAGGAAGAGCGCGGCCGTGCCCAAAGCTATCACGGTAACTGGCAGCGCGCCGTGGCCGACTTTCAGAACTACAAGCGGCGAACCGAGGAAGACCGGCAGAAGAACGCGATGTTCGCCAATCTCGCCATGGTGCTGAACGTGCTCCCGATCTATGACGACCTGGAGCGCGCCCTCACCAACCTTGACGCGAAGATCGCGGGCTTGCAATGGGTCGAGGGCGTGCGTCAGATCGCGCGTAAGTTCCAAGGCGCCCTTGATGCCAGTGGTGTCCAGGAGATCCGCGCCGAGGGACAAGATTTCGACCCGAACCTGCACGAGGCGATCGCACAAGATTCGGGTGAGCACGACAAGGTTATACGCGTGGTCCAGAAGGGCTACGTGATGGGTGATCGTGTGATCCGGCCGGCCATGGTCATCGTCGGCAACGGTACCAGCAGCGAGAATCCAGAGTAGCGGATCGTCGGTCATGGACACATGCCCATTCAATCGTCAACGTTGTAATCCGTTAAGTGAAGCGAGGACAGGGAGATGGCGAAGGTTATTGGTATCGACCTCGGAACGACAAACAGCGTCGTCGCGGTCATGGAGGCCGGCGAACCGGTCGTGATCCCGAACGCCGAGGGTTCACGGATCACGCCCTCCGTTGTCGCGATGAGCCGCTCCGGCGAGCGCCTGGTTGGCCAGGTGGCGAAGCGCCAGGCGGTCACCAACTCGGAGAACACGGTATCGTCGATCAAGCGGTTGATGGGCCGGAAGTTCGACGACCCTGAAGTAGCGCGCACGATGAAGAACGCGCCGTACAAGAGCGTGAAGGCCTCGAACGGCGACGCGCATGTCGAGATGGGCGGACGTGGCTATTCCCCCCCCGAAGTGTCGGCGATGATCCTGCAAAAGCTGAAGGCGGACGCCGAGGCTTACCTTGGCGAGAAGGTCACCGAGGCGGTGATTACCGTCCCGGCCTACTTCAACGATGCCCAGCGCAACGCGACCAAGGACGCCGGCCGGATCGCCGGCCTTGAAGTGTTGCGCATCATCAACGAGCCGACCGCGGCCTCGCTGGCGTACGGCCTCGACCGCAAGAGCGACGAGATCATCGCGGTGTACGACCTGGGCGGCGGCACCTTCGATGTCTCGATCCTCGAGATCGGGGAAGGCACCTTTCAGGTCAAGAGCACCAATGGCGACACACATCTTGGCGGTGATGACTTCGACCAGCACATCATCGATTGGCTGATCGAGGAGTTCCGCCGCGACCAGGGCATCGATCTGCGGAGCGACCGGCCGGCGATGCAGCGCCTCAAGGAGGCGGCCGAGCGCGCCAAGATCGAGCTGTCCACCACCGGCCAGACGGAAATTAACCTGCCGTATATCACGGCTGATCAGTCCGGTCCCAAGCACTTGCTGGTCAACCTCACCCGCGCCAAGCTGGAGCAACTGGTCATGGAGCTGGCTGAGCAGACGCTCACGCCGTGCCGGCAGGCGCTCCAGGACGCGAGCCTCTCCGCCTCCCAGATTCAGGAGGTGGTGCTCGTTGGCGGCCAGACACGCATGCCGTTGGTGCAGGACAAGGTCAAGCAGTTCTTCGGTAAGGAGCCGCACAAGGGCGTCAACCCCGATGAAGTGGTTGCCATTGGCGCGGCAATCCAGGCGGGTGTGCTCAAGGGCGAGGTCAAAGATGTCCTGCTGCTCGACGTGACGCCACTGACACTGGGTATCGAGACGCTGGGCGGGGTGATGACGCCGCTGATTCAGCGCAACACCACCATCCCGACATCGAAGAGCCAGGTGTTCAGCACCGCATCGGACAATCAGCCGAGCGTCGAGATTCATGTGCTCCAGGGCGAGCGGACGATGGCGGCGGACAACAAGTCGCTGGGTCGGTTCATCCTTGACGGCATCCTGCCCGCGCCGCGCGGTGTTCCCCAGGTCGAGGTCATCTTCGACCTCGATGCGAACGGCATCCTCAACGTGACGGCGAAGGACAAGGCCACGAGCAAAGAGCAGAAGATCACGATCACCGCGTCCTCTGGTCTGTCGAAGGATGAGGTGTCGAAGCTCCAGCGCGAGGCCGAGACGCATGCTGCCGACGACGCCAAGCGGCGCGAAGAGATCGAGCTGCGTAACACCTCGGACACGCTGGCGTACTCGGCCGAGCGCACGTTGCGCGAGCACGCCGAGCGGATACCGGCCGAACTCAAGACGGAGGTCGAGGGCCGTATCGAGGCGCTGCGCACCGTCCTGCAAGGCCAGGACGTGGACGCCCTCCGCCGCGCCCAGGCGGAGCTGTCCGAGTCGATGCAGAAGATAGGTCAGGCGGTATACGCCGGCGCCGGGGCCGACGGCGCGGCTCCCGGGGCCAACGGCGCGGCGGGCGACGCCGCGGGCGGGCGGCCGGCCGAGGAAGGCACCGTCGAGGGCGAGTTCCGCGAGGTGTAATCCGCGTCGGGGACGGTCAGCCGGTGGCTGATGGGGGGCACCAGACCATCATGTCTGGTGCCCCTCTGTGGTGGTTGTCTGATGTCACCAGATCAACGCGGGCGCGTCCGATGCGGGTCGGTGTGGTCGCGCGATCCGGCGCCCCGTTCGGTTCCGAGTCCTCGCGCCCGCCACCACGCGGGACGGGATCAGGGCGGCCCCCGGTGCCGCCCATGCGCGCAATGGATCGCATTCTCCCGTGGGGCGACACGGCGGGTCGCCGGAGTCCGCGCGCCAACCGTGGGGCTAGTCCCACAAGTGCGTTAGGCAGCGACCACCGTGTCTGACATGCGGGCGCCGAGCATATCCCACTCGACCCACGCGCGACCGCCGCACCGGCCGCAGTGCAGTTTGCCAGCGACCACCCGCACGGTGATGCGGTCATCTTGAGAGTTACGCGGGCTGCTGAGGTGCAGGCGACCGCCGTCACGGACTTCGATGTCGGCGACGTAGCGGCCGCATAGCATGCAGCGGACTTCGCCCTGCTGATTTGAGTTCATGGCTATCTGCTCCTGAGGCGAGGGTAATCGACCTCAGGAGTTTCGCACCGGCCGTGTGTGGCTGCTATTGGGGATTGTCCGGATTCCTGACTTGGCGGGGAACGGGGAGCGGGCGACGGGGGGCTGGGCGCGAGGCGGCCACAGCGCCTCGCGCCGCCTTACACGCGTTGCATGACGCGCAGTTGGATGCGGGCCGCGCTGGTTGAGCCATCGTCGGGGCCGAGCAGGGCGGTCACCGCGCCACCGTCGTACAGAAGCGGCACGAATACAGCCCCCTCGGGCACGACATCGGTGATGTGGGCCTTGATGCGTAGTTCGCCGCGCTCCGTCTGGAGCGTGACCTCCTCGCCCTCCTCCACACCCAGCCGCTCGGCGTCCTCGAGGCTGACCTCGACGTACTCCTCGCGGTGAAGTTTGTCGGCATCACGCTTGTGCAGTGAGGCGGCCTCGCGGCTGGTGTACTGACCGCGGCCGGTCATCAGCGCCAGCCCGAGGGCGTCATCGTCGCCGCCGGCGGTGAGCGGTGTGGTGGCCGCGAGGCCGGCCGCCGGCTGATCGCCGTTGCGGCCGGTCCCCTGCCCGGTGAGGTCGCCGATCTGCACCAGCGTCTGCCGGGCAGACATCGGTATCGCGCCGTCAAACAGTTCTTGGCGTTCGCTGCGAAGCATCGTGTCATATCGGTTGGGGGCGTAGAGCGGCACCAGCGCCGCGATTTCGTTCATCACGGTCTCGGCGTCACCGGAGAACTCGGCCGGGACGCCCCGTGCCATCGCGAGCCGCGTGCCAAGGTCTGCCAGGGTGGCGAGCGCGGGACGTGCCTCGCCCAGCGGCGAGGTGGCGGCATTGCGCTGGAGCACTCGACGATCGGCGGGGGTGTAGGTGCCCTCCTTGCCATAGACATCGACATCAGGCAGCACGATATGAGCCAGTTGGGCGGTGTCGGTCATCACCGAATCAACCACAACGAGCAGATCGAGCGCTTCGAGCGCGGCGCGCACACCGGACTTGTCGGGCGCGGTGAGCAGCGGGTTGTCGCCCACGACGAGCAGCGCCTTAAGCTCGCCGGCGCGCGCCGCCTCCATCATCCCCGCGAATCCCTTGCCGTCGCTGGTCGCGATCGTGCCGCCCCATGCCGTCTCCAGCACCGCGCGATACTCGCCGTCCGAGAGCGCGTGATAGCCGGGGAGCAAATCAGGAGCGACACCGACATCGCGGATGCCGTTCACATTGACATCGGTGGGGAGGAGGTACATCGAGGCGGGCGCGCGCTCCGGGCCGCACACGATAATCGCCAGGTTCGCGGCGGCGCGCGCCACCATTCCGTTCATCCACGCGTTGAGATGGGTCGGCGCGAATACCACCGCGACGTTCGCCCTGTCACCCAGCGCCGCCGCCTCGCGCAGGATAGCGAGCGCCTCGGCCAGATTTTCCATTGCCGGCGCCTCGACCGGACCGTTGCTGAAGACGTCCAGTCCGCCGACACCGGCCTGACCCAGGCGCTGTCGGTGCTCGGCGTCGCCGAGTACGCCCCGCGCGAGCGCCGTGAGCACGTCGACGTCGCGGCCCGCTGCCGGCCGGAGCCATGCCTCGGTGAAGTCGCACATCTCACCCCAGCGGGTGCTGACGACCACCGCCTTGGCGTTGTTGTACGCCACCGCGTCTTTCAACCGTAGCGCCGCCACCGGGTGACTCGCCTCGATGTCGTCGCCGACCACCACGATATGCGTCGCCGTGCGGAGCCGGGTCATATCGGCGGGCAGTACCTCGGCGCCGAACGCGCCCTTGACCGCCGCCCCCACCGAACGCGCCACGGCGCCCTCGGTGAAGTCGATATTATTCGTGCCGATCACCGTGCGCGCCAGTTTCTGGGCGGTGTATGCCTCCTCGGTGACCGCCAGCGGACTGACGAGCATGCCGACACTGCTCGGGCCGTGTGTCGCGATGATGCCTTGAAGCCGGTCAACGACCGTCGCCATCGCCTCATCCCACGCTACCGGCGCCATGAGGTCGCCGCGCTGGATCAGCGGCGCCTTGAGGTACTCTTTTGCTTTGAGGGCATCGTAGTGGAACCGCCCGCGCACGCAGATCTGATCGTGGCTGACCGGATTGACGCGGCTGGGCCGGACCATCACGCCGCGGCCATCCTTGACGCCGAGCTTGATCGTGCAACCGACCGAGCAATACGAGCACACCGTCTCGGTCCACATGTCCGGGCGCGAGATCCACTTGTGGGGGTGCTCAAGCAGCGTCGCCGTCGGGCAGACATCGATGCAGGCGCCGCAATAATCACAGTTGGATTCGTCGATGCGTCCGCCGGCGCCAAACGCGATCCGAGTGGAGAAGCCGCGTCCGGCGAGCGTTATTGCGCCGGTGTGGCGCAGCTCGTCACAGGCGCGCACGCAGCGGGTGCAGATGATGCACATTTTCGGGTCGAACTCAAGAAACGGATTCGCCCGGTCGGCCGGGGGATGCTCGGGCACCGCGTAGAACGACCGCGCCTCGCCCTCCCACGGCTCATACTGGGACATGCCCACCATCTCGCAGGTCGCCTGCAACTCGCAGCGGTAATTCTTGGGGCAGGTGACGCACCGGTGCGTGACCACATCGTCGCGCAGACAGATGTCACCGGGATGGCAGTGCTCGCGGCGGTGGCAGGTCAGGCAGCGGTCGGAGTGATTGGCGAGGATAATCGAGACAACGGCCTTGCGGCCCTCGCGCACCTCGGGCGTGGTCGTACGCACGACCATGCCGTCCGTCACCTTTGAGGTGCAGGAAAGCTGGAGGCCGCGACCGCCCTCGATTTCCACCAGGCACGAACGGCACCCGGCGTACGGCGGTAGACCGTCGATGTAGCACAGGGACGACATATACGCGCCCGCGTCTTTACAGACTTCGAGGAGTGTCGCGCCATCGGCGCATGCGACGCTCTTGCCATCCACGGTGATTGTTGCCATAGCGATTAACTCTGCCTACAGAACAACGAGCGACTACCCATGAGTGATGGTTGCCGGTCGCGCCTTGTGCCGCCGGAACCGATCAACCACCGATGGATACCACCCGTCAATCATGCGCCGTCATTCGGTCTTAGAAACTGCCTCGGCCCGGTCGTCGCCGAATGGGGCCTTCTGGCCGTTGGGGTAGGTGTTGTCATGCTCGGTGAGATACTGTCGGGCGAGCGTTGTCAGCGCGTGCTTATTCTTATACATGTCGTCAAACACGTACACCGCGTCTTTGAACGTGCCGCCTACCTGGATCGCCTCGTATGGGCAGGCCTCGGTACAGAGGCCGCAGTACATGCACAGGCGGAAGTCGATCTCGTAGCGGACCTTCTCGAGTGTGCCGTCCGGGTTGGGCGCTGTTTCGACCAGGATGCATCCGTCAGGGCATGCCTGGGCGCAGGTCGAGCAACCGGTGCAGCGCTCGTCGAACCACAGGAGGTTGGTGCGCGCCCGTGCCGGAATCGGCCGCACTTCTTCAGGGAACTGGACCGTCACCGGCGGCCGGAACAGATGCTTGAGCGTCATGCTCAGGCCCTTGACGATGCCAAGACCGTACATGGTGTGTCCTCGCGCTTCCCATCTCGCCGAGACCAGACCTCCTTCAAGGATACCGGATCGCCCCGTGAGGGTGAAGAGTTTGCGAAGGATTGCACGAATGATCGGCTGTCCCTCTCGATATCGCGCATGCGATGGTTCGCGACCGTTTCGGATCCCGTTGTCCCCGGCTGGCTCCCGCGCTACGATACTTCTCAACCGGATATCCATCCGGCTGATCGAGCGTGGCCCCGCTCGCGGGGGTGGCCCATTCATGGGAGTGCCCTCCCCTCGTCGGGCGCCACTGGCCCCCCATATCGCCGGCACTCTGGATGCCTTGGGGTGGCTCAGTCAGAACGACGGACGGCAGTCCGGCCTCCACGGACGTGAGACGGCGGTCTTGGGAAATGCCGGGGGGTCCCATCGTCGGGGGTCTCGGGGGCCGTGCCCCGCCTGGAAGAAGTCGGGGAACGCCGGGTTCTCCAATTTCAAAGGGAGGTCACAGACCATGGAAGTCGGTATGTTCCTGATGCCGTCCCATCCGCCGGAGAGGAGCTTCTACGATGGACAGCAGTGGGATCTCCAAGTGCTGCGGTGGGCGGATGAGCTAGGGTACAGCGAGGCCTGGATCGGCGAGCACTTCACGTCGCCGTGGGAGCCGAATCCGTCGCCCGACCTGTTGATCGCCCAGGCGCTGCCCCAGACCAGCCGTATCAAGCTCGCGCCGGGCGGGCATCTGTTGCCCTATCATAACCCGGCCGAGCTTGCCGCGCGTGTGGCGTTCATGGACCACCTCGCGCAGGGGCGGTTCATGTTCGGCGTGGCGGCGAGCGGCCTGCCCAGCGACTGGAAGATGTTCAACGTCGATGGCTTTACCGGCGTGAACCGCGAGATGACGCGCGAGGCGCTCGACATCATCCTGAAACTATGGGATGAGGGCGGGCCGGTCGAATACCGCGGCAAGTTCTGGAACATCGACAAGATCGACCCGATGTATCGCACGCTGCGTCATCACCTGACGCCGTTCCAGAAGCCGCACCCACCGATCGGCATCGCGGGACTCAGCCCCAACTCGGACACGCTCAAGATGGCGGGCGAGCGTGGCTTCATGCCGCTCAGCCTCAACATCAATACCCAGTACGCCGCCACCCACTGGGGCGCGGTCGAGGAGGGGGCCGCCCGTACCGGCAAGTCCGCCCATCGAAGCGACTGGCGCGTGGTCCGCGAGATCTTCGTTGCCGAGACTGATGCCGAGGCGCGGCGCTGGTCGGCCGGCAACATGATGGGGCGGATGATGAGCGAGTATCTGCTGCCGTTACTCGGCGACTTTGGCTTCACACCGCTGCTTAAGCACGACGAGAGCGTGCCCGACGCTGACGTGACGCCGAACTACCTCGTCGATCATGGCTGGCTGGTTGGGTCGGTCGATACGGTGGTCGAGAAGCTCGAGCAGATGTACGACGACCTGAATGGGTTCGGCACGCTGCTGCACTTCATCTTCGACTACGCCGACAACCCCGGCCCGTGGAAGCAGTCGATGGAGCTGCTGGCGAAGGAAGTTATGCCGCGGGTGCGCCACCTGTCTCCCGAGGCCGTGGCCGCCGACTGAGTCGACGGACCCGTTCGGAGGCGCGAAGACGGGCGGCGATCCTTAGGATCGCCGCCCGTTGCTGGAGAGGATGCTAGCAGGCGTCGCTAGTCGGGCTGGTACGGCCGGTCAAGGCGTAGGCCGGTCAGCGCGAACTCGGTCGCGACCCAGCCGCCGAACACCGTTGCTGCAACCAGCACATACCCCAACTTTAGGTCGAGCGGCTCGCCGCCCTTGGCGGCGATGAACAGCGCCACCAGCGCCACTACCGCCCAGATCGCCGCCGTCACCAGGAATGCCGTCAGCTTGCGTGCCATGACCGTTTCCCTCTCGTGTAGCGTGTCGTCGTCGGGCCGGGCGGCGGGTCCCGCGTGATTGCTGTCCCCGTAACGCCGGCCGCTCGATCATTGATGGTGTCGGTCAGTCGCCGGTCGCTCCGGCGTACGGCGTGGGGCGCGGGCCGGGTGTGGTCGCGGCCTGCCGATTGAAGACCCGGCCGGGCTGCCAGGGCGTGCCAATCGCGGGCAACAGCCACCGGTCAAGACCGACATATCCGGCGGTCTTCCACGCGAGGATGACCAGGATAGCCACCGCGAACAGCAGCGGGTTGGTGCTCGCCGTGCCCGCGAGCATGAAGTTGAAGTTCATCAACGCGCCGCCGAAGGCCGCCAGCGCGGTGAACGCTCCGATAACAAGGAGCAGGCCGAGCAGTACTTCGCCGTAGGCGATGATGTACGTGAACCAGCCATTCCAGCGGTGGTCGATCATGTACTGAAGGAAGTCACGGAACCAACCGTAGCTGATCGGTCCCTTGCCGGTCTGTGGGTTCACGGCGACCGCTCGGTTCCAGAAGCCGACAATGTTGTCCCCGCCGTTGACGAACTTGCCGTTGATCGTTCCGTCCTTCACCCAGCCGATGCTCGTGTCGCCGTAGATCTTGTGCCATCCGGCGCTGAGCCACTGCCAGCCGAGAAATATCCGGACGAAGAACCAGACGAAGCCCATTAATGGGCTGCCGAACAGGAACCTGACCGGTTTTGGATCCTCGAACCGCTGTTCGCGTAGCTTCGCAAATCCCACTTGCATGGTTGCACCTCCGTTATCTACCGTGATTATCAGGCTCCAGCCGGCCCGTGTCTGTCGGGTAGTACCCGCGACCTGATCGCGGGTGCGTGTGGGGCGATTGCCCACTCCGTTGGGCGGCAGGCCGGATGGGGCGCGCCAGCGAGGGTATCGACAACCCATATGCGGCAACCCGCGCTCGCGGCGGGCGGGAGCGGGCGCGCCGGAGTCGCGGGAGCCGCCGTTGCCGGCGGGCACACCGGTCATCCTCACGCGCTGCCCGCGAGGGTGAAGCCGCGACGCATCATTGGCGAGGCGTCACGCGCCCGCCATATGCGCGAAAGCCCCTCCCTCACGCCGTGAGGGAGGGGCACGGGAGAGAATCATACCGGACGGCTATGCCGTTTTCGCCGGATCTTCGACGATCAGCGCCGTGACGAGGCCGAACATGCCCCCTGGTGACTCGGCGTGCGACAGGGTATGGCAGTGGAATGCCCACACGCCCGGGTTGTCCACCTCGATCAGCACGTCGTAGCGGTCGCCGGGTGCGACATCAAGGGTGTCGCACATGTAGGGCTGCGGCAATGGATAGCCGTCTTTGACAACAACCTTCATCGCCATGCCATGCAAGTGCATCGGGTGGTTCATGAGGCCCTCGTTCATGAAGCGGACGAGCACCTTCTCCCCCATCTTCGCGGTCAACGGTTGGGTGGCCGGAAAACTCTTGCCATTGAGGGTGAAGCCGAGCAACGTGTCGTTGAGTATCATGGTGTACTCGCGGTCAAACGCCGGGTATTTCGACTTGTCCTTCGGCTCAACGATGAATGCGCCTAGCAGACCTTTGCCGACCTGTTCCATCGCGTTGTGGTGCGAATGGTACATGTGCGAGCCGGCCGGCTTCACCACGAACTCATACGTGAACGTCTCGCCCGCCTTGATTGGCTTCTGCGTGATGAACGGTACGCCGTCCATGGCGTTCGGCGTGGTCAGCCCATGCCAGTGAATCGAGGTACTCTCCGGCAGTTCGTTCTTGACGACGATGCGGACCTTGTCGCCCTCGGTGGCGCGGAGTTCGGGACCGGGCAAGGTGCCGTTGTAAGCGAACACGTCCTTGAACTCATCCGGCCGGATCTCCCATTTGATTGCCTGGCAGGTGAGGTTGAACACTTTCGTATCGCCGTCCATCCGGTACTCGAGCCGCTGGCCGCCGAGGCCGCGCGTCTTTGCCGGGAAAGCCTTGACGCCCTCCTCGTGCAGGCGGTCCATCTCCTCGGCCGTGTGGCCCGAGCCGGATCCCGCCTGCGCCAGGACGACATTGCCGCCCATGCCGCCGTGCGTCGCTCCGGGCGCCGGCGCGGCATTCGCGGCCCGCGCGTCAGTTGCCTGCCGGTAATCGGCTGCCTGTTCGTTGGCCGATGGACCGCTGCACGCGACCGCTGCCACGCCCAGGCCGCCCGCGCCGAGGCCCAATCGGCGCAGGAAACCGCGCCGGGATACGTTGGAGAATGCCATGTCAGTCGTGCCTCCCCGCCTTGTTACACTAGTCACAGGCACAAGGGTATCGGCCGGCGCGGGCCGTGTCTGTCAGGCGAGATGGCATATGTTGAGGGGCATTGCCTGACATGTCGTTCGGGCTAAAATCTTACCCGTGCGACTTGAGCAGACCGGTTTCGAGGGCGTAGTGCACAAGCTCAGCCCGGTGATGGAGTCCGAGCTTTTCCATGATGCGTTGGCGGTAGGTGTCGACGGTCTTGGGGCTAAGAAAGAGTTGCGCGCCGATCTCGGTGTTGCTGTAGCCCTCGGCGGTCAGGCGCAAGACCTCGGCCTCCCGCTCGGAAAGGCCGCTGACACCGGGATGCTCTGGGTGGTCGCCGTGGCGATAGGCCTCGAGCAGCAGGCGGGTGGCTGACGGGTACAGGAACGCCTCACCGCGTTGGACGGTGCGGATCGCCTCCATCAACTCGGTGTCGGCCGACTGCTTGAGCACGTACCCGGAGCCGCCTGCCTCGAGCACCTTGAGCAGATACTGCTCCTCGGCGTGCATCGTGAGCACGAGTACCCGCGTCCCTGGCAGGCCGGCGGCGATCTCGGCCGTTGCCTGAAGGCCGTCCTTCACCGGCATCGAGATGTCCATTACGACCACATCGGGCGTGAGCTGGCCCGCGAGCTGGACGGCTTCCTCGCCGTTCGAGGCCTCGCCCACCACCTCCATGTCAGACTCCGCGTTGAGCAGCGCCCGGAGGCCCGCGCGGAGAACCGGGTGGTCGTCGGCGAGCATGACGCGGATCATCGTCATCGTGATTCACCATCGTGCAGTGGAATCGTGAGCGTCACCGTGGTACCGGCGTCGGGCGTACTGTGTACGACGAGTTGCCCACCGGCAAGCCCCGCGCGCTCCTGCATCCCGAACAGGCCTAACCGCCGATCACGCTCCTCCAGTGTACGCGTGACATCGAATCCGCGCCCGTTGTCCCGTATCGTCGCCATCAGCCGGCCGTCAATCCGCGCCAGCTCAATATGCACCGACGTGGCCCGCGCGTGCTTCGCCACATTCATGAGCGATTCCTGTATCACACGGTACACGATCAGCTCCTGATCGCGGGGAAGGCGTGTGTCGATGCCCTCCACGCTGATTCGCACGACGATGTTCCAGCGGTCGCCGAACTCGCGGGCATAGCTCTCGATCGCGGGCGCGAGGCCGAGGTCATCGAGCGTGCTCGGCCGCAGGTCCACCGCCAGTCGCCGCACACCATCGAGCGCGCCGGACACGAGTTTGAGCGTCTCAAGCAGGCCATCCCGTAGTTCGTCCGATCCGGCCTGGCGGGTGAGAAGCCGCATTCGCACCAGGATTGAGGTCAACGCCTGGGCGGTATCATCGTGCAGCTCCCGCGCTATCCGCCGCCGCTCTTCCTCCTGCGCGCTGATCACAAGCGAGGTCAGTCGCTGGAGCTGTCCGTTGGCGGCATGCAGCTCCGCGACACGACGCTCCAGCGTCTCACTGGTGTGCTCATACAAACGGGCGTTGTCAATCGCGATCGCGGCGTGCGCCGCCAGGACCACCAGGGTGCGCCCATCCTCCTCGGAGAATTCGACGGCGCCATGTTTGTCGGTCAGGTACAGATTGCCGGCGTTCCGACCATGCAGCAGGATCGGCGCGCCCAGAAAGCTCGTCATGAGCGGATGCCCGGGCGGAAAGCCGGACGATCGCGGATGCTCGCTGATGTTCCGCACGCGTACCGGCTCCGTCCCTTGCAAGATGAGTCCCAGCAGGCCGTGCCCACGCGGCAGCGGGCCAAGTCGCTCCCGTTCCTCGTCGCTGATCCCGGACGTGACGAATGCGGTCAGCACGGCGCCGTCATCGGTCACGCCCAGCGCTCCGTAGCGCGCACCCGTGACCTCGCGCGCCGCATCGACGATCCGCTGCAGCAGCACCGGCAGCGATCGCTCGGCGAGGATCGCCAGCGTGGCGCGGGCGACCACCTCGAACCGCCGCCCGGCCTCTGCCTCCACATCGGGCGGCGGGCTATCGCGGTGCGCCGGGATCGTCTGATCACTATCTGTAGCTGCCTTCTTCAACGATGCGTCCTTCCGGCGGCATTGTTTCCGCATACCCGGCGGGTGTTACCCCGGCAGGCTCATTGTCAGCAGGAGCGCGCTATCCTCGACCGCCTCGACCGCGTGCATCAAACGGGAGGGCAAGGCGAGGAGCTGACCGGCACGCAATTCCGGCGCGGCGTCGCCGAACCGCACGACGACGTGTCCCGCGAGCGCGTGGATGGTAAGCGGACCGGCGGCGTGGTGATCGTGCAACCGCCCGCCCGCCCGCAACGCCAGCAGCACCACCCGCAGACCGCTCTCCTTGATCAGCGTGCGGGCCGTCCGACCGTCTCGTGCAACCTCGGGCGACGCCAGCAGCGCGGTGTACTGATCCGTTAAGTCGGTGGTCGCCACCGCGGGCGGACTCGGGTCCGGCGACGCCGCCAACCCCGCCCCATCGATGCGGATCATCTCGGCGCCCACCAACGCGAGCGTTTCGGCGGGTAAAAGGGCAATCGCCAGCGGAAACACCAGTTCCTCTTCGTTTTGGAAGTGCACCCGCAAGGTCCGCAGCGTCATCCTGCCCGTGCGCACCAATGTGGACATCTGATCGGCCCGCACCGCCGCCCGATCGACCGACCGCGCGGCGGTGCGCAACTGTTCTCGCGCGTCTCTCATCTCGTCGTCGGTATGTGTGCGTATGTAGGACACGGCGGCGCGGAGGTCATCGCGTTTGAGTCGAACTTGGTCGTGCTCCGCGATCATCTCATCGATGAGCCGGTCATCGGCGGGTAGGGCCGCCTTGATTCGGGGAAAGAGCGGCTCCTCCTCCTTCGCCAAGTGCGTCTCGAGGTCGGTGTCGAGATAGGTCAGCATGGCGTCGGTGAGTTCGAGAACCCGCGTGACCGCCTCATCACCGCCGTCCGCGACCCGCGACAGCGCGACATCATAGGCGGCGAACTGGCGCTCGGCGGATTGGTGCTCGGCCAGCAGGATTGCGATCGGGTCCGATGTGGTTTCCGTGTCCGTCATGGGGGACGTACCTCCAGCGCGATCGCGGCCCGCGCGTGGCGGGCCGCGGCGGCGATTATGCCAGCGAAAAGGCTGACGGCAACGATCGCCAGCAGTCCGCCGGCGGCCATCAAACGGAAGCGCGGCGCACCCACCCCCCATCCCTCGAGCAGCGCGCCGGCCACCCGTGAGACGGTCGCGCCGGTCAACAGGCCGAAAAGTAGCAGCGCCTCGCGCCGCGCCGCGCTGCCGCTCTGACGGCGGCCCGCCAGCCACGGCAGCAGGAGGCGGGCCATGCCCATGAGCAGCGTTGAAAAGCCGCCGAGCAGGATCGCATGGCGAATCGCATCAATCTCGTGGGAAGGTGTCACGCGATCCGCGATGAGCGCGGTTCCACCCGTGACTAGCAGGGCGACGGCCGCGAGAGCCAGCCACGCGCACGCGCCCTGAATCAGGAGTGCGGTCGGGCGTGTGGCCGGTCGCAGCCGGCTCGCCCGACGCCAGGCATGGGTGTTGAACAGGGCGGCCAGGATGACGGCGGCGACCACTATCGCACCGGCGCCCTCGAGGCGGCGTCCGGTCGCTCCGCCGGCGAGAACCGGCGCGAGGGCGTGAAGCAGTGCCCCACAAGCGAGCGCCACTGCCAGACCCCATGTGCGCCGCGGCGAGGGCGGTGGCTGGGCGAAGAACACGGGCAGCGCCCGCAGCGCGACGCCGAGCACGAACGGCAGGAGGAAGGCGTGGACTTGAAGCGACAGCAGCACAGCGTTGCGCGCGGGCGTCAGCGCCGGGGACTCGGCCGTCAGACCGGGCAGCCACGCTGCCGCGAAAGCTGCCTGAGCGACGAAGCCGGCGGCGCCCAGCATCAGCAGCGGCGCGGCCGGCAGCGTGGTCTTCACGGGGTTGAGCGTGCCGATCACGGCGACGGCGAATAGCAGGGTTGCCGCCAGCTCGGCCACAGCGGCAGCCACGAGCACCGCCCGCGATCCGGGCGCGTCGAGCCACGGCTGAGCCACGGCCCGCCCGACCAATCCAACCAGCAGCAGGACAAGCACGGGGATGGTCACACCGGGAGCGGCGAGGGGGCGACCGGCGAATCGCGGGACAAGCCGTAACCCCATGCCCACGATGAAGAGCCCGAGCCAGCCCACCACCTGCAAGTGTCCGTGCGCCTGCGCCAGCGCCCGCCAGCGCGCGCCCCATGTCCATCCCTCGGCGGCCGCGATCGGAAGCAGCAGCGCCAGCAAGAACCCACCCGCCACCGCGATGATGAGCGCCGCGGCAATGTACCACGGATAGGCACGGTCCGCGCCGGCGACCGTCCGCTTCGTCGCCAAGGGTTGATTCGTCGCCGCTCTCACACGCTCGCTCCGCCGGTCCCGATGCCCACGATCTGGACGCGCCTCAACATATCTCGTCGCACATCACCCGTGGACGTGTCATTACCGGATATCGTACCGAATGCCACGGACTGATCGTGTCGGGCAGTGCCCCACATCGGTGATGGCGATGCACCATAAAGTGACAGCGTTGCACCATAAGACAGGAGCAGGGGTTGCGGCATCCCACCAGCGCGGGGGCGGGTCGCCGCTACAGACAAAGGGGCGGGCCAGTTGGCCCGCCCCCGCGCGTGTTTGAAACTTGGCTCGGTTAGCGGCCGCAGGAGCAGCCGCCACCGCAGCCGCCGCCGGAACTTTGGACGGTCGGGTTGAAGATCGTGAAGCCCGAGCGCATCGTGTCCTCGACATAATCGACCTCGGCGCCGCTGACATAGGGCAGCGAGTCGGCATCGATCAGAAACGTCACACCACCGGTGCTATAGATGGTGTCGTCGGCGTCCGGGGCCTCGGCCAGGGCCATGCCGAACTGCGGACCGGAGCAGCCGCCGCCCGCCACGAACAGGCGGAGGGCGCCATCCGGCCGGCCGCGCTGTTCCAGCACCATCTTCGCCTTTTCAGCGGCCGTGTCCGAAACCGTGAGTACGTTGGTCGTCGTCATGAAGCGTCCTCCCAGAACGTGTGGCGTCTACCGTCGTAGTATAGCACTACCGATAGGCCTGTACGAGCTTATCGAACTCGGCCGGGTTAAGATCGAGCGGCTGGGTGGCCAATCCTTGCTCGCGGAATCCCGGCAGCCGGTCCTCGAACGGTACCGACGCCTCGTGCTCATACACGATTCCCGAAACCAGTTCGTTGTGCTCCATCAATGTCGCCAGCGCTTGCGCGCGATCGCGGCGGTCGTAGCCTGAGATGGAGTCGATGTCCTTGAGCTGGGCCTTGTAGTAGTCGTACGTGTTGACCTTATTGAACGTCACGCAAGGGCTGATCGTGTTCACCAGCGAAAAGCCGCGATGCTGGATTGCCTGCTTGAGGATATCCACGAGCTGCTTTTGCTTCGAGGAGAAGCCCTGGGCGACGAAGGTGGCGCCGGTGGCGATCGCCATCTGCAACGGCCGCACGGGATGCTCGATTGAGCCGAACGGCGTTGAGCGGGTCTCGAAGCCCTCCATCGAGGTGGGGGACACCTGACCCTTGGTCAGCCCGTAAATCTGATTGTCCATCACGACGTATGTGATGTCGGGATTGCGGCGCAGCGCGTGGACGAAGTGGCCCATGCCGATCGCGAAGCCGTCGCCGTCACCGCCGGCCGCGACCACGGTTAATTCGCGGTTCGCCAGTTTGACCCCGAGCGCCACCGGCATCGTGCGGCCGTGGGTGGTATGGATGTTGTAGGAGTTGACGTAGTTACCGATCTTGCCCGAGCAACCGATGCCCGCGACGATCGCGACCTCTTCCGGCCGGCGACCGAGGTCCATCAGCGCCTTTTGTAATGCCGCCAGCACACCGAAGTCACCGCAGCCGGGGCACCACCACGATGCTTCGTCGGTCTTGTAGTCCGCCATGCTCAGGGAGGACTGTTGGGTAGTCATGGGATTCTCCTTCGTCGAATCGGGGGATGGGTGTTGGGAGATGGAGGCGGCCGGCAGCACACTCGCTTGGGATGGCCTCCATGACCCGCGCCCAGTACCAAGACATCTTAAGGCGACGACGCGACGCTGGAGTTCAAGTCGGGCGCCGTCCCGCCCAGCCGGATCTCTTCACCCTGGCTGGCGCCTTCGCTCATCAGCGATTCCTTCACATGGGAGGCGATCTCGCCGGCGAGGAACAGCGTGCCGTCGTACTTCAGGATCGAGGCGACCCGACCGTGGACGCCATGCCCGCGCATCAGGAAGGCGAACTGGCCGAGCGCGTTGTTCTCGATCACGAAGGTGTGACCCGCCTTGTCGATCAATGTCTGGAGATCCTCGACCGGCATCGGTTGAATCACACGGATCTGCGCCACACCCACGCGGATACCCTCGGCGCGGAGCACATTCGCTCCCTCCCAGACGGCGCCAATGGTCGAACCATACGATATCAGCAGCACTTCTGGACTCTCGTCGCCGCTGTATTCCACACCCGCCACCGGTTCGCCGCCGAGGACGAGCTGGTCGTGCTGGCGTCGCAGGCGGCGATCCATCATGTACTTGCGGTTTGACGCGCTCTCCGTGACCTTGCCGGTTGGTCCGTGCTCGGCGCCGCTGGCGAGATACTGACCGTTCTTCTGACCCGGGAACGAGCGCGGACTGACACCGCTTGCCGTGTGGGAGTAGCGTTCAAAGACGTCACGGCCGATCCGGGCCAGCTCCTCGGGGTCTGCCAGCGGCCCGCGATCAACCGTCACATCGTCGAGCTTGAACGGCGCGACCGACGCCTTCCAGTGCGCCAGACCGAGGTCGGAGGCGATCAACACCGGACAGTGGTAGTTGTCGGCCAGGTTGAGGGCGCGGGCGCCGTCCGTGTATGCCTGATCGATCGTTCCGGGCGCGATCACGATCCGTGGCGCTTCGCCGTGACCGCCCATCGTCAGGGCGAACAGGTCGCTCTGCTCCTGTTTGGTCGGCATGCCGGTGGATGGGCCGCCGCGCTGTGTGTCGATCACCACCACCGGAATTTCGCAGATCCCGGCCCAGCCGAGGTTCTCCTGCATCAGTGAGATGCCCGGTCCGGCCGTGGCGGTGAGCGCACGCACGCCGGCGAACTGCGCGCCGACACACGCTGCCAGGGCAGACAGTTCGTCCTCCATCTGGACCGCGATACCGCCGAACTTCGGAAACACCTTGGTCGCGGTCTCCAACACCTCGGAGGCGGGCGTGATCGGATAGGCGAACACCGCGCGGCAACCAGCGGCGAAGGCGCCGAGCGTCATCGCCTCGTTGCCCGCGATCAGGATGCGCTCCTCGGCGGTTTCCGGAGGCGGCGCCATCTGGAACGCGCGATTGCCGGCCAGCTTCTGCGCCTCCGCCGCGCCGCGATCCAGCGCCGCCCAGTTCGCCTCGACGACCGCCTGCCCCCGGCGTCCGAAGCGTTCGGCCAGATAGTCCTTGAATCCCTGCAGCGGCACCCCGAGAAGCGCCGCCGAGGCGCCGATCGCGATCATGCCGCGATAAATCGGGTTGCCCAACTCGCGGGCGATCCCGGTCATGTCAAACGCGATTAGGTCAACACCTGAGGGCGATGACGGCTTGAAATGCGCGTCGGCGAGCAACAGGCCGTTCTCGACCAATTCGCCCGACAGCAAATCGATGCTCTCCTGGTCCATCGCCGCCAGCACATGCACACGCGGCACCGCCGCCAGCACGCGCTCACACCCGAAACGGATCGAGAAATCGGTGTGGCCGCCTTTGATGCGCGACTGGAACGTCTTGTAGTAGTACACCCAATAGCCGACCCGGTTGATCACCGTGGCGAAGGTGTCCGCGGTCGAGTCGAGGCCCTGCCCCTGCTCGCCTCCGATTTTGAAGACGATATCTTCGAGCATGCTCTCATCTCCTGTGAATTTAGGGAACCCAGCGTCCCCCAACCCCCTGGCGGGGGTGCTGCCCCCGAGACCCCCGCGGCGCCCGGCGACTTCGTGATCACCGCTGACCGCCCGGTCATGGACACTCCATCCGGAATACGGTATTCGCGCTCTGCACGGCTCTGGCCGTGGAGATGCCGGTTGTCGTCACGAGGAACCGTGCCGGCGTACGGCGCGGGCCGGGCCAGCGTACCTGCTTCCACTTTACGCCGCGCGATTTCATAATTCCAATGCATTCTTCCTATGCCGGTGATGCACAACACGCATGAGGACCACACGATGCTTCTCCAACAGATGAATACGTTCGCGCGAGTCGTGGAGTTGGGCAGCTTTACCCGCGCGGGTGAGCTGCTGAATTTGAGCCAGCCGGCGGTCACGCGCCAGGTCGCGGCGCTCGAGCACGAGTTCGGCGCGCCGCTGATCGAGCGCTCCGGCCGCGGCATCGCCGTGACCGAGGCGGGCCAGGTGGTGTACCGGCACGCGCGGCGTGTGGCCGCGCTGGTCGAGCGGGCGCGGCTCGATGTGTCATCCCTCTCCCACCCGGAGCGGGGACAAGTCTCGGTCGCGGCGGTCACGACCGTGGGACTGTATACGCTGCCGGCGCTGCTCGGGGAATTCCGCGAGCGCTATCCCGCGGTCCGCTTTCGCGTGTGGTCGGGCCGCACCGATGGAGTGCTCGACCGGCTATTGGAGGGGCAAGCCGATGTCGGCCTGCTCAGCGCGCCGATCGCGCATCCCCGCCTCGATTGCATCCCCCTATTCGACGATCCGGTCGTGCTGGTCGCCGCGCCCGCCGTCGCGCGCTCCTTGCCGGACCCATTGCCACTCGAGCGCCTGGCCGAGTTGGACATGATTCTGTACCAATCGCCGTCGCGCTTCCGCACGCTGGTCGAGGCGGCGTTGGAGCAGGCCGGGGCTTATCCACGTGTCGCGATGGAGTTCGACAGCCACGAGGCCGTACGGTTCGCGGCGCTGTCGGGCTATGGCGTCGCGATGGTGCCGCTTGAAGCCGTACAGGAGGAGATCGCTGTCGGTACGCTCGTGCGCGTGCAGGTTGCCGCCCTTCCGGACATCAATCGCACCACCTGTCTGGTTCAGAGACTCGGCGGTGCGCCGCTGCCGGCGGTCAAGAACTTCGTGGACCTGACGCTC
>JBBQJF010000039.1:0-22440 GCA_038325665.1 Dehalococcoidia bacterium
GAAGGCGCGGCGGGCGCCCGCGCGTTTCACCTCCGCCCCAAGGTTTCCCAGCGCGCCGGCGCCGCTGTACAACCTCCAGGTGTAGCTCACCGCGCGAAACGTGCCGTACCCGCCTTGCACCGCGACCATCGCATGGACCCCCTCGCTTGGTGGACTGACGCTAGTGGGTGCGCGGACAGGGGTCAAGCGCAGCGCGTGGCGCACCGCCAGAGAGGTTGCAGCCCGACGTCGCCGGCGAGATGGCGAATCTGGTGAGGACCACCGGCCACGGGGCGAGGCGATCGTGTCCCCTTCCGCCCGTTCCCGCGTTCTCGCCTCAGTCGCGGGGCAACCCGAGGCCGCGGGTGGCGATGATGTTGCGTTGCACCTCGGAGGTGCCGCCTCGAATCGTGGCCGGCACCGCGCCCAGGTAGAGCCGACCGAAGGATCGCGCCTCCCCACCATTCAGCACCCCACCGGGCAGACCGAGGCATTGCAGCGCCGTCTGCGCCAGCCGTTGGGACAGCTCCGAGTTGAACAACTTCGCCGTCGAGGCCTCGTGGTTGGGCAACTGGCCCCGTGTCTGCATCGAGATGATCCGGAACGAGTACTGGAACATCACCTCGGTTTCGATGAAGCGTTGCGCGATCTCCTGGCGGATAGCGGGCGACTTGGCCCGCGCCCGCAGTCGCTCATCGGCATGGATCGTGTCGATAAGCCGCATGAGGGTACGGCGGGCGGCGACGGCGCCGCCGATGTTCGAGCGCTCGAAGTCGAGCAAGGTCATGCCCACGTACCAGCCGCGGTTGACCTCACCCACCACGTTGGTGGCGGGCACGCGCACGTCCTGGAAGAACACCTCATTGAAGTAGTGGTTGCCACTCATGTCCACCAGCGGCCTTATCGAGATGCCCGGCGTCTTGATATCGTCGACCAGCAGGAAGGAGATACCGCGGTGTTTGGGGGCATCCGGGTCGGTGCGCACCAGCGCGAAAATCGCGTCGGCGGTGTGCGCGGCGGAGGTCCAGATCTTCTGGCCGTTGATCACGAACTCGTCGCCGTCGCGCACCGCCCGGGTCTGGAGCGACGCGAGGTCGGAGCCGGCGCCCGGCTCCGAATAGCCCTGCGCCCACGTCACCTCGCCGGCGAGGATCGCCGGGAGGTACTTGCGCCGCTGCTCGTCCGTGCCGTGTACGATCAGGGTCGGCCCCAGCAGACTCACGCCCGACCCGCCGACCCCTGGCGCACCCGCGCGGGCGATCTCCTGGTTGAGAATGAATTGCTCCATCGACGTCAGACCGGCGCCGCCGTACTCCTTCGGCCAATGTGGCGCCACCCAGCCCCGTTCGCTCAGCGCCTGGTGCCACTCCATCGCCGCGCGCCGCGCCTCGGGGTCCGCCGACTTGCGGTCATTCTCCCAGGCGCGCTCGCGCAGTTCCCCGGCCGCCGCCTCCTCGCGGTACCGCACCGGTAGCCGGTTCGTGATCAGGTCCGTCACCTCCGCCCGAAAGGCGGACTGCTCGGGGGTATCTCGCCAATCCATCCCAATACCTCCATGCGGCCGGGCGATCCATGACGGCCGCGACCGTGGCTGATCTGATCGATCACGGACGCTGTTGCCCTGACGGTCGCCGCGGAAGGGCCGCGGCCTGACGCCGGCGGTCGCGGCGCGCGGCCCTGGCGCCAATGGTCGCCGTAGTATATACCGACACCGGAGCAGGGACATCATCGGCCCTGCTCGCCAGGTCGCGGGCAATGTGTCGCGCCCGTCCTCGCTCTGTGGACGGCGTATGGAGGGACGTGATGGCGCTCGAAACGGTGGATTATCTCCTGTACGAGGCGGAGCCGGAGGCAGGCATCCTCTGGATCAAGTTCAATCGCCCGGAGCGATTGAACGCGCTGCTGGGCGTCGAGGGTCCCGAGGGCAGCGTGTACAAGCTCATCGAGTACATGAAGGCCGGCGACGACGACCCCGATATCCGCGCGATCGTCGTGACGGGCATCGGCCGCGCCTTCTCTGCCGGCATCGATGTCGGCGGGCGCGCGCAACGCGCCGATGGCGGCCGGCGCTTGCAGAGCCCGGAAGTCGTGCGCGAGCAGTTCTATCACACGACCACGCCCTTGTTCTTCGAGATCTCGCGCATGATCCGCAAGCCCACTATCGCCATGGTGAACGGTGTGGCGGTGGGCATGGGTATGGACATCGCCCTTCACTGCGACATTCGCATCGGTTGCGAGCACACGCGTTTCATGGGATATCAAACCGTGGGCCAGATCCCGGAGAACGGTGCACTGTATATGCTGCCCCGACTGATGGGCCTGGGCCAGGCGCTGGAGTTCGTCTACGGCGGCTCGCTCGGCGCCGAAGATGCCTACCGCACCGGCGTGCTCAACCGCCTGGTCACGAGCGATACGCTGGAGCAGGAGACCCGCGCCCTTTGCGAGCGGATCACGCGGTGTCCGCCGCTGGTGCAGTGGATCAGCAAGCGGATCATGCGCGCCGGACTGGATAGCGGGCCGGAGACAATGATGGTGCTGACCTCCAACGCGGCCAGCATCCTGGCGACCTCCGAGGACGCGGTCGAGGCTCGGTCGGCCGTGGCCGAGAAACGCACGCCCCGCTTCGCGGGCGTCTGACGCGGGCGGCGCATCCACGCGCTGTAGAACGGGCCGGCGCCTTCGTGGGCAAGCGTTTGGAGCGTGTCCGGCTCAGACTGAAGAGAGAGACGATCAGTGAACAGCCGTTTCATGGGCTGGAGCAGGTACTGATTGCCCCCGACGGCGTGACACTGTCGAGCCGGCTGAGCCGGGAGTGTGCCGCGCGCATGGCGCATATCATCCGCACCACCAACGAGCGGATCGAAGCGCTCGGCAGCGAACTGGAGGCGTGACGCACCGAGCTCGCCAGCCGGCGGGTGACATCCAGATTTCGCGCGTGGTCGGCGTGGCGGCCGTGTTGCCCGCGCCCAAGTCTCGGGCGAGCGAGGAGGATGGGGGTGGCGACAGGAGCGCCATCAAGCGGGCGGCGATGGGCATGGCGCCGGCGCATGAACGCGCCTTTGGTACGGTGGAAGACGTGTCCATGACCGGCGTGGGCTATGACATTCGCGGTGAGCCACGGACCGGCGAGAATCGCGAGATCGAGGTGGAGGGGCACCCGACCAGAGCGGACGTGACCCTCTACGTCACCAAGTGGCGGGCAGCCCATCGAATGCGCGACGAGCTCCACACGTACAGCATGAAAAGCGTGCCCAGCGAGCCGCGGCTGTCGGTGTGGCGGCATCCGGTCGGTAAGGGCATCGAGCCAGTGGACACGACCATCGAAAACCGTATCCCCGCCGACGTGCTCATGCGGTATGCCGTGCCGGTGAATTGAACCGGTTCGTGCAGTGGTGTGGCATGATGAAAAGAGCCATCGCCTGAGAGATCGGCGAACCGCCTGCCCCGGCGGCTCCAGCCCGGCTAGGTAGCCTGGAGACGCGGTTGGAGGTTTGGGTCGAGGCCGGCATCGAGATCGTGGCGGATGATGTGCTCCTCATAGGCCGGCTGCGAGGCGGCCGTCCGGCTCGACCACCGCCGGTTTGCCGTGGACCGGCTTCGGCGCGATTGGGTTGAGCCACGGACTCTTGGTAGGCAAGGGACAGGCGGGGATGCGCACGCCGGTACCGGCGCCTTGCCCCGAGACCGAGCCACTGTCTCGATTGCGACAGGGGGCCGCACAGTCCACGACCAATGAAATGAGCGAACTGTCAACGACAATTCGCTCAGGCGACCCCGATGGGATTCGAACCCACGATCTCCAGCGTGACAGGCTGGCATGTTAACCGCTACACCACGGGGCCACATTGGGACGAGCGCCGGCATCGCGCCACCGCCCGATCCAAACGCTGTTCAATCTTTCCACAGCGCCGCGCGTGATGTCAATCCGGCGCTCCGCCGCGTGGGGAGTCACGCGTTCGCGTGATAGGCGCCACCCGCTGGCCGGCACGTCACCGGGGTTAGTCGGTGAGATGATGCGGCACGTCAATGACAACGGTGTCCTTGCGTCCGAGTAGGGCGGCTTTGAGGCGCAGCGCGTCCTGGTTGTGCAGCAACGACTGCCACCAGTGCTCCGGCACGAACTCCGGCAGCACCACCGTCACCAGCGTGGCCGGGTCGCGGTCCTCCACCCGGTCGATGTAGCTGAGCAGCGGTTGGGTAAACGAGCGGTACGGCGACTCGATGATCACCAACTGCACCCCTCCGCCCCAGCGTTCCCACCGTGCCCGCAACGCACTCGCGGTGGCAAGATCGTCGGTGACGTGCAAGGCGGTGACATTATCTGAGATCGACCGCGCGTACGACAGCGCCCGCACCGCCGGCCGGTTCAGCGCGCGTACCGGCACAAGTAGGGTCGCCGGGCGTGTGACCAGCGCCGCCGGCACATCATCCTCGGGTAATTCCAGCAGCCCATCGACCCGGCGGTAGTGGCGGCTGCACGCGCGGAAGAGCAGCACCAGCAGCATGCCCATGAGGATCGATATCCAGGCGCCGCCGCCGAACTTGGTGAAGACCACGATCACCGTCACGACCGCCGTCGCGATCGCGCCCGTGCCGTTGATCGCGATGCCACGCTTCCAACCGCTGCCGTGACGGCGGCGCCAGTGGGCAACCATGCCCCCTTGGGAGAGGGTGAACGACGCGAACACGCCCACCGCGTACAGCGGGATCAGCCGGGTAACATCGGCGCCGAAAACGACGAGGATAATCGCGGAGGCGACGCTCAGAACGATAATGCCGTTGGAGAAGGCGAGCCGGTCACCCCGGAAACTGAACTGACGCGGCATGAAGCCGTCGCGCGCCAGCAGCGATGCGAGGCTGGGAAAGCCGGCGAAGCTGGTATTGGCCGCCAGCAGCAGGATCAGTGTCGTCGTGGTTTGCCACAGATAATAAAGCGGGTTGTGGCCGAACACCTCGCGTCCCAATTGCGACACGATGGTCTCACCCTCGACCTCGCGCAGTCCATACTGACGCGCCAGCAGTGTAATCCCGGTGAACATCGTACCGAGCACCAGTCCCATCCAAATCAAGGTAACGGACGCGTTCTTCCACTCCGGCGGCTTAAACGACTGGACCCCATTCGACACGGCTTCCACGCCGGACAGCGCCGCGCAGCCGGAGGAAAACGCCTTCAACACCAGGAAGGCAGTCAGCCCCTGTGTCGCGACCAGCCCCTCCTCGTACTCGACCGAATCGGCTGAGCCGGTGATCACACGGATACCGCCGATCACGATCAGCGAGAGGCCCATGAAGATGAAGGCGTAGGTAGGGAAGGCGAACACGGTCGCCGACTCCGTGACACCGCGCAGGTTGAGCAATGTCACCACGACGATTGCCACGACTCCGATCTCGACACGGAGTGGCGCCACCGCTGGTATCGCCGACGTAATCGCCGCGACTCCGGCGGCCACCGATACCGAGACGGTGAGGATGTAATCCACCAGCAGCGCGCCGCCGGCCGCCAGCCCCGGCAACTCGCCCAGGTTCTCGCGCGCAACGGTATAGGCGCCGCCGCCGTTCGGGTACGCTCGGATCGTCTGCTGATATGACGTGACCACAATCGCCAGCAGAAGCACGATCGCCAGTCCGATAGGCAGCGAGAGGCCAAGATACGCGGTGCCGGCCGCGGCCAGGATGATCAGAATCTCCTCGGTCGCGTAGGCCGACGACGACAACGCATCCGACGAAAAGACGGCGAGTGCCTTGACTTTCGAGAGCCGTTCATGGGCCAGTCGCGCGGTGCTGAGCGGCGTGCCCACCGCCACCCGCTTGAAACCGCCGAACCATCGCCCCCCCCGGCCGCGCGGCCGCGTCGCCTCCGATGTCGCCTCCAATACGCCGCCCGCGCGCCTGCGAAACCCGGCGCGCGGGGTGGTGGTCATCACGCGGACATAGGACGACTTGCTCTGCTGACCGTGAACGACCTCGCGCAGTTCCGTTTCCGGGCTAAGCCTGCGGGCGCGACCGGCATCCGGGCCGGTGGCAGGGGCCTTGCCTGGCTCGGGACGGGAAAGCGGGGGCGACGGGGTGTGCCGCTCGGTCGCGCGCATCGGGCCGTCGGGTCCGCGTGGCGCCGCGGGCGGCACGGCGGGATTAACCGGGGGGTGCGGTCGCGTGACCCGGCGCGATCGTGGGAGCGGAGCGTCCTCGCCCTGTTCCACGTCGTCCTGCTCGTCGTTGCTCATGGTGACGCCCTTACGCCGATCCGTGTGATTTTACATGTCGCTGCTTAGGGTACAATCCTCGGTGGGATTCCACCAGCCGTGGGGTGTCGTGCACCGGCGGGAGCATCCCACGCACACGTCCTCGCGGTCTTGTAGCGCGCGGAGCGGTCGCGCGTTATCCAGGTACTTCATAGTAATACTCGTCAACCGTCTTGATGGTCCGATCCGCCGTGTGGGGCGCGGCGCCGGTCGTGGGCGCGATCTCGCGGGCAGACCCGACGGCTGAACCCTCCTGGTTCACACACGTCGCGGGGCATGTCCCCGCGATCAAAGAGAGGGCGCTATGATCGATCGGTGGGGCGGTCTGCTCAAGTGGTACCGCGAGGGGATGTGACCGTGATCGTGACCATTTCGCGGCAGGCGGCGAGCCGGGGTGAACAGGTTGCACGGCGGACGGCCGAGTTGCTCGAAGTGCCGTTGATCGACCCCGAGGTGGTGGCGCGGGCGGCGCTGCGGCTCGAGCTTCACCGTGAGGAGATGTCCGTGCCGGAGCAGGCGGACCGGCTGGGCACGCGATTGGCGGCGATCTCGCTCGAGCTGGCCGGCGACGACACCGATGATCTGAGTTGGACGCTGGCGCCGTTGCCCTCGACCGATAATCCCGACTATCGCCGCGTCATCGAATCGATGATTCGTGCGTTGGCGGAGGAAAACTCCTTCGTGATCGCCGGATTTCCGGCCCAGCATGTTCTCGGCGAAGCGGGGAAGGCCGTGCACGCGTTGGTTGTCGCGCCGCTCGCCGCGCGGGTGCAGCGGATGGTATTACGCGAGGATCTTGCCCCGCGCGTCGCCGAGCGTGTGCTGCGGGACTCGGACCGCGACCGCAATGAGTTCTACAAGCGCAACTACACCATGCAGTGGGACGATCCGGCCAACTATGACTGTGTGCTGAATACCGCACGGTTGGGGGTGGAGGAAGCAGCCGGGGTGATCGTGGTGACCGCGCGAGCGCGCTACGGCGCACATGTCAGGAGCGCATGACGATCCGTGCGCGGGTCACCGAGAGCGGCGGCGGCCGTCGCAATGTGGTCCGCGGGAGATCCCTGTCCGTGGCCATCCCTTACATCATGGTTGCGAGCAATCTTCCGACTCGGTCCCCGTCACCGGTGGCGTGGGTGGTCGGCGCCCGTCTCACCGGCGCCGCCCGACGTGGATCCGCGCTTTGACGCGACCGATTGCGCATCGCCGGTACACGGCGCGCGCCGGCCATGGTGATGGGCGTGCTACGCTAAAGAGGAATCAATCGCCCGATATGGATGGACCACATGGTTGCCGCTCGTCCTCGCGTCTCCCGAACAGTGCTGCTCGCTTTCGCGCTCATGCTGGCGTTGCCGGCGTGGACAGCAGCCTGCTTCGATGATGAGCCTCGCGCGGAGCAAGCGCCGCCGCGGCCGGCAGCATCCGCCGGAATGTCACCCGCTCCTTTTGCATCGCCTCAACCCACGGCCCAGGCCCCCGCGCGTGATACCGCCCGGCCGGCGCCGCCCCAAATCGCCACCGGGCCAGCCCTCGAACTGACACCGCTCGGTCACACGGACCTTGATGGCCGCGGCTTCAATGGCAGCGTGCGTGCGTTGGGCGGTTTCGCCTACGTGGGTTCGTGGGGCAGTGGCGGGTTGTGCCCCGCTCTCGGTGTGCGGGTGGTCGATATCTCCGATCCGGCGGCGCCGCGCATGGTGGCAACCGCCGCCCGCTACGGCGGGACTTCGGCGGAGGACATCGTGCCGCGTCGGGTCGATACACCTTCGTTTCGGGGCGATCTTCTGGTCGCTGGCATCCAGCGCTGTGGTGGGAACGGTCGCGCCGGGTTGGCGTTGTGGGATGTCACCGATCCGCTGAACCCGGCCGAACTGAGCTTTTTCGACACCGGCGTGGGCGCCCGCGGTGTGCATGAGCTTGACGTGACGGAGCAGGGCGGTCGTGTGCTGGCGCTGCTCGCGGTTCCCTTCGCGGGACAGGTAGGCGACTTCCGCATCGTCGATATCACCGACCCGCGCAACCCGGCGCAACTCTCCTCCTGGAGCATCCAGACAGCGCTGGGAGCGGTCGCGGGCACGGGCTGTAACCGCTCGGTGTACGGTCATAGCGCCCGCGCCAGCGCCGATGGCCGGCGCGCCTACCTGTCGTACTGGGACGCGGGCATGATCATCCTTGATATCTCCGACCCGACCACGCCCCGGTTTGTCGGGCGGGCGTTCGAGCCGGATGCCGAGGGCGCGGTCCACTCCGTCGATGAGATGGCGGGCGACCTGCTGCTGGTGGCCGAGGAGGACGATGTCTTTCAAACGCCGCGGGGCCTGCGCCTCCGCGCCGCCCTCAACGGAACCGTGGCGGAGTTCGCCGCCTGTGAGGCCCAGGGCGGCCAGCCGCTCGATGAAACGGGCGTGTTGAGCGGGTCGGTGGCGTACGCCGGCCCGCTGTGCGCCCCCGGTTCTGCCACGCTCACGGGTACAATCGCGCTGGTGGACGCGGGCGGCTGCGCGCTCGGCGTTAAGGCGCGGCAGGCCCGCGCGGCGGGCGCGCGGGCGATGGTCGTGATTGGGGAGGATGGGTTGCAGACCCCGACCAATACCGAGGGCGGAAACCTCGGATTGCCTGTCATCGCCGTCTCGCCGTCCGACGGCGGGCGCCTGCGCGCGGCGGCGCGTGACGGCGCGGCCACGGTCGAGTTCCCGGTGGCGCGGCCATGGGGCGGCGTGCGCGTGTGGGACATCCGCGACCCGGCGCAACCGGTGCGGCGCGCGCTGTTCCGCACGGAGAACGCGGAACGATTCCCTCCGCCGGGTCCGGGTTATTACACCCTCCACAATCCCTTGGCGGTCGGCCGGTACGCGCTTTTTGCCTGGTACGCCGATGGTGTGCGCCTGGTGGACCTGACAAATCCCGATGACCCGCGTGAGGTCGCGGCGTTCGTGCCGCCCGCGGCCCCTGATCGTCAAGGGTTCTTTCCTATCTCTGCCGATGTGTGGGGCGTCGCGCTTTCCGGCGATATCGTGCTCGCCAGCGACATCAATAGCGGACTCTACCTGCTGCGCCTGAGCGGCATCCCGCTGGCGCCGTAGAGTGAGTGGTTCTCGATTGCCACGCGCGGACGCGCGAGCGTCTGCTTGTCGGACGGACCGAACTCGAGCGCTCCTTGATGTGGTTGGGGAACGCGTGGGGTCGCCAGCAGTCCCCACTCGCCAGGGCGAGACGGTGCAGGGACGGGAAACGCTGGCTCTCCATTCCTCGGGCACATCTCCCGGCGTGCCGGGGAGGTGGTCCGGGAGTGGTTCATTTCATATGAACGACCGGACGTGGCGTCACCAATGTGGCCGGCGTCGCGGAAATCCCCAATCCGCTAGAGTGGAGAGCAATCGGGGCAGCACGGGATACTCCCATGTCGGTGAACCTGGACGAGCTGTTTCGGCTGGATGTGAGCGCACTGCAGTTGATCGTGCGCACCTCGGTGGTCTATCTGGCGATCCTGGTGGCGATGCGGATTGTCGGCCGCCGTGAGATAGGCTCGGTCGAATTGCCAGACCTGTTGATGATCGTGCTGATCGCCGACGGGGTGCAGAATGGGATGGCAGGGGACTACAAATCGGTCACCGGCGCATTGATTGTTGCCGCCACCCTGATTGGATGGAACTACGCGCTCGATTGGTTAGTCTATCATGTCCCGGTCATTGCCCGATTGCTGCGGCCGGCGCCGCTGCTCGTGGTGCAGGATGGCCGGATCAATCGCCGCAACCTGCGTCGTGAGTTGATGACGGTGGATGAGTTGCGTCAAGAATTGCGCGTGCAGGGCATCGAGGATGTAAGCAGTGTCAAGCAGGCATGTCTCGAACCGGACGGGCAGTTGAGCGTCATCAAGCGCGAAGGGAACGACGATCAGTCACGGCGAGAGAAGCGTAAATCAGGGCCGGCCTAACTCGGTATCGGGATGAGAACAACCGGGCTTCTGTCGCGGGGCGACATGGCGGGTTGGCCGCTTACATATCCGCCCGCCCGAGGCCAGGTTCGGAGATCGCGCATGGCAGTGATCCTCGTACGACACGCGGCCGTGCAGGCTGACCCGCTCCAGCACGCGGCTCTGTGGCCGCTGTCCGATGCCGGGCGGCAGGCGGCGCGTGAGCTGGCGCGGGAGCCGCTGTGGCGCGACATCGGCCGGATGTTTGTCAGCCCGGAGCTAAAAGCGCACGAGACGGCCCAAATCATCGCCGGCCCCAACGGTATCACCGTCACGGTTGTCGAAGATCTGCGCGAGGTCGAGCGGCCGGTGGGGCAGTGGTTCGGCGCTGAGCATCCCGGTGGTTACCCTGGCGCCGTCGGGGAATACTTCGCCCGGCCGGCCGAGTCGACGCATGGGTGGGAGCCGCCCATGGCCGCCCTGGCGCGTGTCCGCGCCTGCATCGATACCTTGCGAGAGATCGAGCCGCAACCCTTTGCCATCGCCGGTCACGGTCTGACCCTCGCGCTCTATGTAGCCGCGCTGACAGGCGTCGATCCAGGGCACATCTGGCCCACGATCAGGCTGCCCGATCTGGCGGTGGCGGCGCCTGAGCACGCCGCCGTCTTGTACCCGTTTGGGCGGTGGGCACGCGCCGGAAACGACGGCGGCCATCGCGGCGTCTTCGCGCTTGCGCGTACCGCGTGGGGCGGCGATCATCCCTAAAGAGGCCGCGATCGCGACGCCTGGTGTGGTTGTAGCTATACTGACCGTGTCGGTCTAACGTTTTCGGAAGGCACATGACAAGCCGCGAGCCATCTACCGTCCGCGTCGACGCCGTCATTCCGGTGTATAACGAACAGCATGTGCTTGAACGCAGCGTCGCCACGTTGCATGAACACTTGCAATCGCACCTGTCGTATGACTGGCGGATCCGCATCGCCGATAACGCCTCCACCGACACCACGCTCGAAGTCGCGCGGCGTCTCGCCGAACGCTTGCCGCGGGTGGAGGTGTTGCATCTGGACCAGAAGGGCCGCGGTCGGGCGCTTCGCACCGCCTGGCTCGGGTCCACCGCCGATGTCGTCTCGTACATGGACGTGGACCTGTCCACCGGCCTCGATGCATATGAGCCGATGGTGCGCGCCATCGTCGAGGAAGGATACGATGTGGCGACCGGCCGGCGACTGGGGCGCGGGGCGCGTGTCGAGCGGCGTAAACTCCAGCGCGAGATCACCTCGCGGGGGTACAACCTTATCATTCGGGCCGCGTTCCGCGCGCGGTTCACCGACGCGCAGTGTGGCTTTAAGGCCGTATCCCGTCGCGCCGCCGACGCGCTCGTGCCGCTGATCCGCGACAACGAATGGTTTTTCGACACCGAACTGCTGATCCTCGCGGAGAAGAAGGGGTACCGGATCAAGCAGGTGCCGGTCCATTGGGTCGATGATCCCGATACCCGCGTCAAGGTGGTGGATACCGCCTCCAAGGACCTCAAAGGTTTGTGGCGGCTGAAGCGGGCCGGCTATTAGTGTGTTGACACTCGGGGAGTGCGGTGCTAGATTTCGGATTGCATCAGGGTTCACAAACTCTGGTCGGCCGCCGGCCAATGCTCCCCGCCGGTAGCCCAACCTCGTTTCGATATGTCCGTTGGCGCACCGTGACGTCGCCGCTTGGCCGGCGTCGCGCGTGACGCGTGCGCATGATCGTCAGCCTCGTGGCGCGAGGCTTTCGGAGGACCGCATGGCCACTTCGGGGCGTCCGACCAAGCGCTCATTTGGCGACCGGCTCTATGATGCGCTGTTCCATAACTTCGTCTGGCAGTCGATTTTCCGCTCGGGTTACCCCAACACCCCCCGTAATCAGATGTTAGTGGTGGCGACGAATGTCTTCCTCCACCTGCATCCCACGCGCATTCACCGCACGCATGTCAAGATCACGCACACGTACTGCCTTGGCGGGCTAACCTTTTTCATGTTCATCGGCCTGACGGTGACCGGCGTGTTGTTGATGTTCTACTATGTGCCGTCAATCGAACGTGCCTACACGGACATCCAAGCGTTACAGACTGATGTCCGCTTCGGGCAGTTAATGCGGAATATGCACCGGTGGATGGCGCACGCGATGGTATTACTCGTGTTCATGCACATGATGCGCGTGTTCTACACCGGCGCCTACAAGCCGCCGCGCGAGTTCAACTGGGTGGTCGGGGTGATCTTGCTCGTGCTGACCTTGTTGCTGTCGTTCACCGGCTACCTCCTGCCGTGGGACCAGCTCGCGTTCTGGGCGATCACCGTGGGCACGAACATGGTCGGTTCGGCCCCGGTGTTTGGCAACGACTCACGCTATCTCCTGATCGGCGGGTTCGAGGTCGGCCAGGGCGCGTTGGTGCGGTTCTATACGCTGCATGTGATCGGCCTTCCGCTGCTGGCGGCGATCTTCATGGCCGTTCACTTCTGGCGCATCCGGCGCGATGGTGGTCTTGCGCGGCCTCTCTAGGGCACGCGGGTGAGGCGGGGTCGATACCGACTCCGCCTCACGTATGAGGGCGGTACGCTGACACCCGGCGCGGGGTTTTCCTGACAGCCGGTCGATGAGTTCACCCCTACCCTTGACGAGGGGGACGCACATGGCGACACGCGTGGAAACCCGACCGGCCGCACCAGAACCCGCGCAACGGCGGGCGCGGCGTGAGCGCGACGAAGAACTGCTGGTGTGGCCGGACCTGGTGTTCGTCGAGTTCATCAGCGCGGTGCTGTTCACGATCACGCTGACGCTGCTATCGGCGGGCATCAATGGGCCGCTGCTCGATAAGGCCAACCCCGATGTCACACCGAACCCGTCGAAGGCCCCGTGGTACTTCCTGAATCTGCAGGAGTTGCTGCTGCACATGCATCCAGCCCTCGCTGGCGTGGTTGTGCCCACGATCTGGCTTATTCTGCTGGCTGCCTTGCCGTACTTCGACCGTTCGAATGAGGGTCAAGGGGTGTGGTGGGGTACACGCGATTCCAAGGCGATCGCGTGGTTCTCAACAATCTACGCGTCGGTCTTGACGTCGCTGCTGATCGTGTATGACAGCGGTAAGCACCTTGTGCTGTGGACGAACATGACCGGTGAGCCATGGCCGGCCAAACTCAACTGGCTGACGAACCTTCGTTCATTGCAGACACAGGTAGCATGGCCGGAGTGGACACGCAGCATCCCATACCTGCCCTTCTCGCTGCAACTGCGCGGGCAGGAGTTTCGTAACCTTGACTTCCCCGCCTTCTTGGTCGAGCAGTTCATCCCGGTGACCACGATGATCGGCCTTCCTCTGCTGTTGCTGGCGATTATCCATCGCTGGCTGGGCCACCTGACGAAGCGCGATGCGATGATCGCGATCTTCACGGGATTCATGGCGCTGTTCGTCGTGCTGACGATCATCGGCACGGCATTCCGCGGCCAGGGTATGGAGTTGTTGTATCCGTGGGATGTCAAGCTGCCGGAATAAGCGCACGTCGCGTGCCGAGCAATTTCGGCTCCCCATAGCCACATACGGTGACCAACGATGACGACTGACAACGACGAACGCGCACAGAAGATCGCCGAAGCGCGTGCCCGCGCCGAGGCAGCCCGTCAGGCGCGCGCGGGAGGTGGCACGCCGCCGCCTGCCGAGCCTGCTGCCGCTCCGCCATCCGCCGCACCCGCGGAGGCTCCGCCCGAGGCTCCGGTCGCCGCCGCCCCGGCAGCCAACGCCGCGCCGGCCGGCTCGGCCGAGGACGCCCGCGCCCGCCGGATAGCGGAGGCGCGGGCGCGGGCCGAGGCGGCGCGTTCCGGCGGCGCGGCGCCCGCCCCGCCCGCGCCCCAGCAGCTGGCCGCGCCAGCGGCGGCGGCACCTGCCGGACCCACGCCGGCCGCGCCCCCGGCAGCCGCGGCTCGTGCCGAGGGCGGATCCGGGTCGACCGACGATCGGGCGGCGCGTATCGCGGCCGCTCGCGCACGGGCGCAGGCAGCCGCCGGTGGCGGTGCGACCGCCGCGGGGTCCGGAGCGACCGAGCAGCGAACTCCCGAGGCTGAAGCTGCCCGACAGGAGCGACTCGCCGCGGCCCGCGCAACCGCGACTGGTAGTGCAACTCCGGAGACGCCGGCGGCCACGGCCGTGAGTGCGCCGGCGCCCGGCGCGGCAATGCCGGCGACCCGTCCTGCCGCCACCCCTGCCGCGCGTTCGATGCCATCCGGCCCGGATGAGTGGCGCGCGCCTGCCGGTTCCTCCCGCGTGATGACTGCTCGCGCCGACGCGGGAGCGGTGGCGGTGCGCGAGATGAGCCGGGTTGAGGTGCAAAATCTCGCGACCCGGCGCTCGATGCTGCGGACATCGTTGTGGTCAACGCTCGGTGTGTTCGTCGCCGGCCTTTTGCTCGGTTTCTTGAACTTCTTCTGGCCGCGTAAGGTCACGGGCTTCGGGGGTATCGTGACGGTGCCGGCCGCGCTGGTGCCACAGCCGGGCGCGGATCCCATCAATATTCAGGCGGCGAAGGCGTGGGTGGTGAACCTCAATGCAGGCGACGGCCTCCCGCCCGCGTTCGTCGGTGCCTCCCAACCATCCCAGAATGGCGGCATCCTCGCGCTCTATCAGAAGTGTCCCCATCTCGGCTGCACGGTGCCGTGGCGGCCCGAGTTCGAGTTCGAGGGCATCCGCTCGTGGTTCCGTTGTCCATGCCACGGCTCGACGTACAGCAAGGCTGGGGTCCGGGTCTATGGGCCGGCGCCACGGCCGATGGATACGTTCCAGGTGACCGTGGGTTCCGACGGGTCGCTTGAAATTGACACGAGCAAGATCACGTCCGGTGGCCCGGACAACCCGCAGCGGGCGGTCAAGCTTTCGTAACCGAGGGTCCGCTACCGGTAGATATGCATCTAGGACGGACGGATGAACACCAGTAAGCAGATCAACGCGATGATTGTGCTACTTAGCCTGCTGCTGGTGGGCGTGGGCATTTACACGGTCTGGGATCCGATTCGCGCGGAAGATGAAGTTGAGCGCACGTCGGTAGTGATTGCCGAGCGCGCCGGCAACAACTACGCCGCGAACTGCCGTCAGTGCCACGGTAATATGGGCGAGGGTCGCATTGGCCCCGCGCTCAACCCCGAGGCGCGCCGAGCGTCAAATCTCGATGACTGGACGGACCCGGCGAAGCGCGCGCTATATGCGCAGCTCGTCAAGAGTACGCTCGTGTGCGGCCGTATCGGTAAGATCATGCCGCCATGGGCGCAGGAGCAGGGCGGTCCGTTCAGCGATGAGCAGATCCGGCAACTCGTGATCTTGATCACTGAGAATCCTGGTGACGGCGTCGGCTGGGAGACCGCCGCGCGTCACAGCGAGGAACTGAACGCGCAGGCGCCCTTGCCCGAGGTCACGGAAGTGCTCAAGGGCGCGGCGATCACCGGCGCCAATCTGCCCGTATGCGGTCAAAAGGCTAACACCTCGCCGACAGCGACACCGACGCCTCCGCCGGTGTCCACCAATATCACCGTGGTTGGCACGGACAACAAGTTTGACGTGAACGCGATAGCCATACCCGCCGGACAACAGGTAACGCTCACCTTCCAAAATCGGGGCGGGGCGCTGCACAACTGGCATGCCCAGCGGGCGCAGTCCACGGCTGGCGGCGAGCCACAGACCAAACTGTTGCCCCCGGGGCAGTCAGAGACGATCACCTTTACCATCGCCCAGACGGGCACATTCACCTACATCTGCGATGTCCACCCGGCGGATATGAAGGGTACGCTGTTCGTGCAGTAGACGGGACGTCCGGCGACGAGCGCTATGCCTCCGTCCAGCCTGCCGCGCGATGCGCGGTGGGTTGGTTGGGGGCATCGTCGTGCCGTCAAGTTGTTCCGCATACGGCGCATCGCTTGACCCTCCATTTTTGGGTCGCTACACTCGCGCCACGAGGGGTACGCCACGAGAGAGTGTCGTTTCCCCGATTAGTCCGGCTTTTGCTAGGATGAGAACTACCAGAATCGTGGCAGGTGGAGGCGACGCGTGGCCAATCAAGTGGGGAAGCGATATCAGTGCAATCAGTGCAACACCGAGATGATCGTGACCAAGGGCGGCACGGGTGAATTGCAGTGCTGCGGCGCGCCAATGCACCAAAAGTAATGTCCTGACGCCCGCCGTCTCGCGCGCCGGCCTTGCCGGTACCGGTGGCGTCCGTGCGGGGTGTCGCGGCGCTACTCGTTGACCAAGGGGCCGTGGACCAGACATGCGTCGCGGCGGACTGAGATCCATGACACAGCCGGGAGGATAGGTGGATGCCGAACCAGTTGGGCAAGCGGTTTCAATGTGAAAACTGTAACACCGAGGTCCTGTGTATCAAGCCGGGTGACGGCGAGGTCCAGTGCTGTGGTGTGGCGATGAAGCTGCTTCAGCCGAAGGTTCTGCCGTCGGCGGATTGACCTTCGCGCCATCATGCATTGGAACGGCCCCGGCGAGTACACGACCGGGGCCGTTCGATTTCCGTGCCCGGCCGCGCTTTCCGTTCCTTTCTCCCCATACCGGCCCACCAGGAGCGCCTGATGCACGCGACGGAGCCGCTCACCTTCGATCCCGCCGGCGCGTGGCAGGCGTCCTATGCTCCCACGTCTCACGACCTGTGGACCCGGACCAACGTCGGTGAGGTATTCCCGTCGGTCGTGACGCCCTTGACCTTTTCGATCATCGTCGCGCTGGGCGAGGCCGTGTGGGTGGCGCAGCCCGACCGGCTCAAACTCCTGCCGCGACGGCTGTTTCAAGATGGGCGGCCACCGGCGGCCTTCCGCGCGATCAACGGTCGCATGTTCTACAACACCGGGCTGGTTCACCACATTTTCACCGATGTGTTCGGCCTGCCCTCGTGGTTCTGGATGCTCAGCCTCGGCGGACCGCAGGATGCGTCGGGCCGCTACCTGGCGAAGAGACCCTTCCATCCGACACGGGCGCTGCGCGCGCTGCCGAAGATGCTGACCGAGGCCCGCCGGCTGCGCGACGTGGTGGCCGCGTTCGAGCGGGACCAGGCGTCGATGCGGGCGGCGGCGGCAGATCTGGGGCGTGAGGATCTCGGCCCGCTGAGCGAAACCGAGCTGATCGCGCGGCTGGCGCGGGTCGCCAAGATGGCGGAGGCGCCGGAGGCGCAACTGTTCGACGGCTCTTCAGCGGCTCTCAACGCGTACGGTATCCTCGCCGGGCTGTGCGAGCGCTGGTGCGGCGATCGCGCGCTCGCCAACGACCTCGTGACCGGCCTCGCGACGATGTCTACCGCCAATGCGACCCTGGCATTATGGGACGTGGTACGGGCGGCGGCCGCGCATCCGGCAGCGCTCCCCATCATCCGGGAAGGACCGGCGGCGGATGTCCGCCAACGGCTGCGGCACGCGCCCGAGGCCGCGCCGGTGGCCGCTGCCCTCGATGACTTCTTTACCAGCTTTGGTCACCGCTGCGCCGATGAGTTCGAGTTGGCCGTGCCACGGTGGTCAGAGGACGCGACGTTCATTGTCACCACGCTGCGAACGTACCTCGACGCACCCGCTGCCGTTGACCCGGCGGCGTTGCTCGCCCGCCAGCGCCTTCGCCGCGTCGCGGCCGAGCGGGAGGCGCGGCGTCGGATGCAGCCGAGCCGTTTACACCAGGTGGCGCCGTATCGCTGGTTCGTCTTTCGCGCGGTCTTACGCGAGGCGCAACGTCTACTGCCGATGCGCGAGAACCCCAAGCACCACTTCCTGCTGTTCGCCGCCGAGTTGCGTCGCACGATTCTCGCGCTGGCGCGGCGGCTGGCCGCGCGGGGCATGATCGACGCGCCCGCCGACGCGTTCTTCCTCACGCGCGACGAACTGGCCGCGGCCGCCGGCTCGGCCGAGCGCGACCTGCCGGCCCCCGGCGTGCCGCTGCTCGTTGCCGCCCGTCGCGCGCTGTACGCGCGCTACCAGACGTGGTCACCGCCCGAGGCGATCCCCGGCAGCGAGGTCGAGGCGGTCGAGCGGGCGTTGCGCGAGCAGGTGGCGGAGGGCGACGCCGCGCCGAGCGTGGGATTCCCCTCGTACGCGCGGGGACCGCTGAGCGACCGAGCGCGCGACGAGTCGGAACGGCCCCTCGCGCCGCCGGCGGTGGATGAGCCAGATGAGGCGACGCACGCGCCTTCACCGATCGCGCGAGGCAGTGAGCCGGGATCGGCGACGAGCGCCGCTCCGGCAGCGCGCGCACAATCCGTCGCTGATCAGACCATGCCCGATCCGCGCGACCCCATCGTCGCCCCGCGCCAAGCCGGAGAGAAGCACAGCCTCCGCGGCATCGCTGCCTCGGGCGGTGTGGTGACGGCGCCGGCGCGGATCGTGCTCACTCCGGAGGATGGTGCCAGCATAGAGCCGGGGGACGTATTGGTGGCGCCATTCACCGATCCCGGCTGGACGCCGTTGTTCACGATCGCGGCGGCGGTAGTGATGGATCTCGGCGGCTTGCTGTCGCATGGGGCGATCGTGGCGCGGGAGTATGGCATCCCGGCGGTGGTTAACACGCGCACGGCAACGACCGCCCTTCGCACCGGCCAGATGATCACGGTCGATGGCGGCACGGGCGCCGTGACTTGGGAGGACGATGGCGGCGGCGACTGACATGCGCCCCGCGCGGGCGCCGACACGCGCGTGTCCGGAGCGAACCAATTCGTACACAAACCGAAGGCGCCGGTGTTGCGCTGACACCTCCCTCAATTCGCGGTCGCGTGATACCCTGAATACGTTCGAAAGGCAGGGCAGCGATGTCTACGCGCCGGGTGCGACGCTCACTGTACGATGACGTGAAAGACCCGATCTTCGAGGCCTTCGCGCGTGGACTCGCGGTGCGTGGCTTCGGGCCGGCGCTGCCCGCGTCACGCCTGCCGCGGTCGTGGTCGCCGGCGAAGATCATACTGGCGCTTGGGCTGGGCGTGGTCGGACTGTCCCTGGCACTGGCGCTGCTGGCGCTGGCGGTTGCGGGCGTGATGCTCGCCGCGCCTGCCTACGCCGGCTATCACCTGGTGCGCGGCCACATCCGACGACGGCGGACCGCCGTGCCGCGTGGCACGCGACGCGTCAGCCGGGAGTCGCGCGGGCTGCTCGAAATGGCGCGCACGCCCGATCCGCTCGACCGCTATCTGCTCGCCGTCAACGAATTTGACCGGCTCTCGGCGGCGGTGCTCGTCATGGATGCGACAGTGCCGTCGAACCGTCGGGTGTCCCGCCGGATCGCCGAGTTGACCGAACAGGCATATAATCTCCACGACGCCGTGAGCGAGATCGAGCGGGACCTCACGTCGCGTCCCACCGCCGGCGGCGCGCTGTCCGGGGTGTGGGAGCTGTCCGTGGCGACCGCGGAGTTGTGGTCGTATTGCCGCGATCTGTCCGGGGTTCCGCACGGCGCCACGCTGGCCGAGGCGCGCGCCTTTATCGGTCGCCGTACCTCCCTTCTCAGCCGTCGCGACGCCCTCGTCGCCCGCTTGCGCGACGCCGATCTCGGTCGGTTCGACTCCCCCGGCGCCCACCAGTTGCTCCGCACGCCCTAGCGATCCCGCGCCGCGTGCCCACCGCCCGCGATCTGAACGCTGAACATCGTCGTGAGCGCGGGAGATCCACCGGGCCGCCCCTACCCCGTGATGGTCGCGTAACTCCGGTAGCGGTAACCGATTGGGTCGTTCCCGTCTCGCTTCCCGTGAACCGCGAGCGCCACGTCGTGCCCCGAGTCCTCCCTCGTGCCGGTTAGCCTGCCCACGGTTAGCAGGGGGACAGGGGGCCGCCGGTCACGCTCGCCCCTTCATCGCCCGCCATTGCGCACCGAAGGTTTGGTCTACCGCGCAGAAGAAGCTCTGGTCGCGGGCAAGGCGGGCGTTTAAGCCGAGCCGGGGCGTGGTCGGGCAGATATACACCGCGCCGTCGCGCAGTATCGCGTCAATCAGCGCGGCGTGCCGCGCGGGATGAAATGGTAGGCGGAACGCCACGTCCACCGGCGCGCGAACCGCGATCACGAGCGCGAGTGGCTCTACCTGCCACACCCCCTCACAGCGCCATCCACCGATCCCCGCCTCGTGGAATTGGTGCGGCAGGGCGAGCAGATCGTCGTGCCCGGACGCATCCACGAAGGCGGCGGCGGCCAGAGATTCACCGCGTGGTCCCTGGCCGGCCGGCCATTCAGCAAGCCCGCCTCCCACTAGTTCGACATCCGGCATTTGGTTCACGTCTGCAACCCATTATCCTGTCGATTATGCGACATAACAAGATGGCGTTGGAAGCGTTCTCCCTGACGGGGAGCCGGCAGCATAGTCCGCCGTCACCGCCCGCGCCGTGGCCCCGGGCCGGGGCCGCGCGGTCGCGGTCCGCCGCTGACTGACGGCTGAACGCTTATATATTGTTAGAACTTATGGCCCCTATAGAAACCGCTTTCTGATTGACAGAGCCACACGGACCCCGCTATCGTTCTGCCTGCCCCCGTCTCCCAAGGCTTAGGCCTCCTTATTAGGAGACGTACATGCCCTGCAGGTCGAGCGGTACACGTTCCCCGCCCCCGGTGACGGTGTCCATGCACCGGCGGGGGGAACCGGTTCAACACGACGAAGGAGTGAGCGCCCGTGAAGTTCGACTATTTTCTCACCCACATGTACGGTACCAAGGTTAGCCGCCGTGACGCGATGCGGACGGCGGCCAAGGCGGGAGTAACCGCCGGCGTCGCGGCAACACTGGCGGCGGGCGGCGAGGCCGCGCTGCACACCGAGCTGATGGCCGCCGCTCAGGCAAGCGTTAAGGATCTGGAGCACCGGCCGTTCTCGGCGGCGGCGCTGCAGCCGGAGCCGCTCAATGACGTCTTGTTCGACGTGGCCGCGGTCGAGGCCGGCGCGTGGGCGCCCGGTCCCTACGGCGCTGGCGACCAGCGCGGCGCCTTCAATGAGGTCACCCCGCTCAAGACCGCCTCGGCGCTGCGTATCCTCGACACCGGCCGTCCGGTCGTTACGTATAACCTGGGCGAGTTGATGTTTAATGGATTTCCGGCGTTCGCGACCACGCCGCCGCGTCTGTACGATCAGGTGCTGCGCTCCGCCGGCTACTTGAAGGGGGCCGATTTCCAGGGGTTCGACGGTGGTTCGGAGCCGTCCGGCCCGAACAAGATCAGCGGCAATGAAGAGCGCTTCCCCAACAGCGGCACCTACCAAATCGCGTCCCAGCTCGACAACCTCAACCACGTCGGCGTCGGCAACATGTTCTACAACGGCTATCGCGGTTCCGAGATCACCCGAACCTGGGGCACGACCGCGCTCGGCGGCGAGAACATGGGGCCGATTATCACGCGCGGTATCGTGCTCGATATCCTCGGCCTCAAGGTTTCCCAGGGCGCGACCGGCGACTACTTCACCGCCTCGAATGGGGGACGGGTGCTCCGCGATAACTATCGGGTGACGGTGGAGGACATGCAGGCCGCGATGCGGCGACAGGGCATCAGCGGCCCGACGCCGGGCGATGTCGTGCTGTTGCGCGAGGGGTGGACGCATCTCGTGCGCACCGATCCCGAGCGATTCCTCGCGCAGGAGCCGGGCATCTATCTGCGCGAAACTCGGTTCCTTGCCGCGAACCGCCCGGCAATCATCGGCAGTGACACATGGGGCCTCGAATGCCTTGACCCGCCGGTGACCGGCGGCAACGCTTTTCCCTGTCACCAGGTGCTGTTTGGACGCTACGGCATTCGCATCGGCGAGAGTATCGTTACCGAAAAGCTTGTCGAAGACGGCGTGTTCGAGTTCGTCTTCATCGTGACCCCCCAGTACGCGGCCGGCTCAACCGCTGGCAACACTCCGCCGGCCGCGCTTGGTCAACCGGGACCGCGGCGACTGCCGCCCACGGGAGACGGTACGAGCGACGACGAATAGCACATGGATAGTGCGTGTCCGGCGATGCGGCACGCCGGCGATACTATCCGGCCGGGGCTTGGACGCGCCGGCCGGGGGGGCGGGTACAATCATGGGGCGGTCGTGACCGCCCCATGATCATGTCCGGTGATAACCCGGCCCTCTTGGGCGGCAGACCGCGGACGACATCTCCAAAGAGTCGAGGACGGAGGACGGGATGCGGCGCGGAATCGGCACGGGAGGGCTGCTCCGGTTAGCTGCCATGGCGGTCATATTGCTGCTCGTGGTCGGGCGACCCAGGGGGGTGAGGGCGCAACCGGAGACAGCGGCGGCGCCGATCACGGGTGTGCCCGTGCGGTTGGTGCTGCCCTCGATCGCGGTGGACGCCGGA
>JBBQJF010000040.1:0-22347 GCA_038325665.1 Dehalococcoidia bacterium
CAGACCGCTCATGCAGTTGAGCAAGGTCGTCTTGCCGCACCCGGAGGGACCCATGATCGCCAGCATCTCGCCCCGCGGCACCGCCAGGCTCACCCCCGTGAGCGCCCGCACCTGCACCTCGCCCGTGTCGTACGTCTTGACGACCGAATCCAGGTCGATGATCGGCGTATTGTCGCGCGGGATGTCACCCACCGGCGACTGTGACTGTTTCCGTTGCTGTGACGGCGCGAGAACCATGTCGGTGATACTCCTCAATCAGTGAAAGGCCGCCTCGCCGCGTGACCCGTGATTTGGGAAACAACGCGAGGCGGTCCGCCTACATGTTTGAGGATGCCGGAATACGCCGCCGCACACAGCGTTCAGCAGGACCGACCGATGGCGCGCCATTAGGCTGAGAGTGGCACCCGTACCAAAGGCTGAGACGAGCGGGATGGGTCAAGAGTGCACGCGTGCCTGCCGCCGGAGAATGAGGGCGACCACCGCGGGCGCGGGTAAGCAGGCAGCAGCGGCAGCGTATGACAGGCGCAACTGGACGTGGCCGGCCACGCCGGCCGTTCCCGCGCGCCGCGTTCAACCGATACGGGTCAGCGCCTCCGCCGGCGTCAGCGCCGGGATTGGTGAGGCGCGGAAGCCCCGCGGGTCGCGGGTGACGATCGCGTCCAGACCGGCAATCATGGCGCACGCGATCTGCACGTTGTCCTCGAAGTCGCTGCCGGACAGCGCGCGGGCCTGCTCCAGCGTTGCACGGGTCACCGGGCACACCTCGAATGCTTCGAGGCAGACATCGACCGCGTTGAGGGCGCGGACGATCCCCAAGACTCTTCGTGCGACGTAGAAGATTGTCGTGACACTTGTCGCGGTAATGAAGCCGTAAAACCGACCCGCATCAGAGGCCTGCCACAATGCACCGGAATGTTGCAACCAAGGCTCCCGCTTCAGCAGGACATCGAGCGGCACGTTGGTGTCGAGCAATAGTCGCGTCACCTGTACTTCCTCATACGTTCCTCGTCAACAATCCCTTTCACGTCCTCGTCTGACGGTGGTGGCTGCTCGGTGGCGAGCAGACCCAGCGCCCTCTGAAACGTGGACCGTCCGGCTGGCTCCTCCGGCGCCGGCTCCAGCGTATTGAGTACATCCTGCACCAACGAGAAGCGCTGCCGCGCGTCCCAAGAACGGACGGCGTTCAGCACCGTCGCGTAGTCAAGCCGTTGATCAGTAGCCATCGTCACACCCCTCCCATTGGCCAGCTCTGTCTGTCGGAGCACGTCACGCCAATGCGTCGAACACTTGTTGAATCGCCTGGAACTGGCCGCCGCTGGTCGCGGAGGGAACGAGGATCGGCGTGGTCACGCCGGCCCCGTACCAGGCCGCGATGCCCTCGCGCACCTCGGCCGCGCTGCCGTAGAGGGTGACATCCTTCAGCCAGCGCTCGCTCATCAGCTCGGGGATGCGGCCGGTGTCTCCCTCGGCGATCGCGGCGCGGATGGCCTCCATCTCCTCACCATAGCCCGCCTCGATCCAGTAGTTCTGGTAGTTGGGGAGCTGCACATAGGAGAGCAACGTGCGGCGCAGCACATTCGCCGCCGCGTCACGGTCGTCGGAGATACAGGTCGGGATCATGTTGCCGATGAAGAAACCGTCGCCGGTGCGCTGCTCGGGCCGCAGATGCGCGAGCGAGGCCGCCATGTGCGAGCGCGCGCCGTTCGCCCATACTGCCCCGTCGCCGACCTCGGAGGCGAGCGTGACCATCCGCTCGCGCAGTGTCGCGAGGACGACCGGCGGCAGCGGACCGGGCGTCGCCATTCCCGTGCCGCCGGTCGTGCCGCCGCGCAGCCCGGCAACAAACTCACGCATGTCACGCAGCGGCCGGCCGGGGGTGACGCCGAGATACTGATGAACCGGCCCATGGCTGACACCGACGCCGAACACGAAGCGGCCGCCGCTCAGCTCATGGATCAGCGCCGCCGTGGCCGCGTACTCCGACGGGTGGCGGGTGTAGATGTTGGCGATGCTCGTGCCAAAGCGCAGATCGGTCGTGCTCAGCGCCAGCGCCTCACAAAAGGCAAGCCCGTCGAAGAAGCTGGGCGTGTACACTCCGGCGAAGCCGCGGCGCTCCGCCTCTTGTGCCAGATCGATCGCGGCGCGGCGGCGGCCGGGGGTGGCGACGATGGTCAGGGCAGGGAGTCGCGGCATGGGGCGCCTCCGATGATAGGTGTTGGGTATGGGGTAATGCGCGGGCTACGGCGCGGGAGATGCTTTCAGCTTATTATCGATCAGGCGGGCCATCGCGAGCGCGACATCGACCGACTCGTCCGGGTCGCCGCCGATGTCGGCGAGGCCAATGAAGAATCGCCCGCGCACCCATGTGATGTTCACGATGTTGATGACCGCCTCGCCGGAGCCAAACACCACGCGCTGGGCGATGTACTCATCGCCTAATCCCGGCGCCTCGAACCGGTTCGGCGCGGTGTGGGCGGCGGGATCGCCGGACCGGCGCAACAGCTTCTTCGGCTCATCGACGCCGCTGTAGTACGAGATTCCGAACTGCACCGTCCGTGAGCCGGCCTCGACGCTGAAGACGGATTGGATGCCCGTCAATCGCCCGGCATCCTCGAACTCTTTGAGTTGCGCGGGATCGCCCGCCGCCTGTTCGTTACTCAGGTCAAACTTCGCGGCGTAGGCCACGCGATCCGGCAGCTCGTTGTCGGTGGGCAGGTATTTCTCCAACCGGCGGTAGTCGATCACGGCTGGTGAGCCTGTTGCCCGAGGGGTCGCCGTCGTGTCAACGCGACCGGAACCCGGCGCGGGGGTCGCCCCGGCGGCGTCCATCGCGCGCTCCGCATTACTGCTGTCCGACCCGCCACTGCCACAAGCCATCAGCATCAGCACCGCGACGAGCGCCGCGGCCCATCGTCCCTCTCGCACCATGCATCCTCCGTGCCCCGGCGCGCCGGGACGTTCGATCCTCACCGTAGCCGAGCACCAGCGCTGACGCCAGAGTCCGCGAGGAAACAACAGTCGCGCCCTGCAACTGTCGCCGGACGGGCCACACGCTGGACGCGCGGAGTCGGGAGTCATCGCCCTCGATTTGCTCGCATGCTGCCCCGGCATGGCCGGGGAGAAGAGGGGCGGGAGTCCGGTACTCTCCCTGAGGTGAATCAATTGTTGAAACTCTGCCAACTTTAGGGGATTCCCGGAGGAAAGTTCTCACGGATCGTTCGATATCTATAGCAGACGGAGTGAAACACGAGCCGGCCGGCAAACCCGCCGGCCCGTCCATCTCCGGCGACCAGGGTCGCACCGCGCACGGCGGCGATACGTCGTGAAGCATTGCACGCATCGGAATGGATTCCGGGCGTCATTCAGGCTTGGAGGCCACTGTTACCATGGGAATGCAGATCAACACCAACATCATGGCACTGAACGCGCGCAACAGCCTGGCGGCGACGAACCTCAAAATGGGCAAGGCGCTGGAGAAGCTGTCGAGCGGACTGCGCATCAACCGGGCGGCTGACGACGCGGCGGGTCTGGCGGTTTCCGAGAAGCTGCGGGCGCAGATCAAGGGTCTGTCCCAGGCCTCGCGCAACGCGCAGGACGGCATCTCGATGATTCAGACCGCGGAAGGCGCGCTCAACGAGACCCACGCCATGCTTCAGCGCATGCGCGAGCTAGGTGTGCAGGCCTCGAACGACACGCTGTCCGGCGATGACCGTGGCGCGATCAACACCGAGTTGCAACAGCTCAAGGGCGAGATCAACAACATCTCGACGTCAACAAAGTTCAACGGCAAGAGCCTGTTAACTGGCGCGCTCACCACCACGCTCGACGCGGCGAGCACGGCGAATGTCGGCACCTACCTGGGCGCAACGGCGAACGCGACGGTTTCGGCCGTGGACGTGTCCAACGCTCAGGCGGGCACGACCTTCGCGTTGACCTCGACCGGCAGCACGGTCACGATGACCCGCGCCTCGGACAACGTGGCGCAGACCATCACCGTCAGCGCCGTGGGCGCCAATGCCACCGGCACGCTCGACTTCAGCCAGCTTGGCATCAAGCTGTCAGTCCAGTCCGGCGTCGGCGGTTCAGCTGCCGCCGACATCGCGACTGCCCTCGCGGCCAAGAACGTTGTCACGGCCGCGGGCGCCGGCTCAGCCAACTTCCAAATCGGCGCCTTCGCCAGCGACTCGATGATGGTATCGTTCACCAGGGTGGATACCACAACGATGTCCGGGCTGGATGCGGCGCTGGCGTCGTTCAACAGCGTGCAGACCGTCACGGCCGCGCAGGCGCTGATCACCGCTGTCGACGAGGGGATCAAGACCGTCAACAGCAGCCGCGCCACGCTCGGCGCGTATCAGAACCGGCTGGAGCACACCATTAACTCGCTCGGCGCCGCCGTCGAGAACCTGTCGGCCTCCGAGAGCCGCATCCGTGACACCGACGTGGCCGAGGAAACCTCGAAGATGGTCACGGCGCAGATTCTGACCCAGGCCGGCACCTCGGTGCTGTCCCAGGCCAACCAGGCCCCGCAGGGCGCCCTCTCGCTGCTCAAGGGCTAACCGAGAGGAAGCCTACATGACTGATGCGCGCGGCGGGGACGCCACTGTCCCCGCCGCGCGGGGCATGTTCCGGTAAGGCGGGCGCTGACACGTCCGCCCCCACGAGGCCCGGCGCCAGGGACGCAAAACCGCGTTTCCGGTCCCGGGCCTTCGCTTGCCCGCGCGTGAGGCTCCACGTCGTCTCCGATCCGTCCCTCCCGACGCGGCCAGGGGGTGGAGCCGGCATGTGGGGTCCCGAAGGAGAAACCGATGCCGTACGAACCAGATTGGCGGAACCGTCCGCGCAAGCCTGACCCACAGAAGCTGGGCGGGCTCATCAAGGATGCGCGACTGCGCCTCGGACTGACCCAACACGAATTCGCGCTCAAGATCGGTGTGCAGGCGCCATTCATCTCCAAGCTGGAGACCGGTCGAGTAAAGCAGCCCAGTCTGCACTTTATCGGACCGCTCGCCGCCGCGCTGGAGATGCCGGTGGCCGAGTTGTACCAGGCGGCAACCGGCTCAGCCGCGCCCGAGCGGTTCCCACTGCCGGCCGATGTCAGCACATTCGCGCGCTGGCTCGCTCGGATGCCCGAGACCGACCGTCGTCAGATCTACGCGGCGTGCAAGATCGCGTATATCGGGACGCGACGCCCCATCGCTTCCAACGCCGCCCTCGCGCCGCGTGCGGCGGCATAGCGCCGAGCGATCATCGGATGGCGTGGACCGCCGTTCGCGGCCGTCAGGTGGGTATCCGCCCACGCGCGCCAAGGGCCAACCTCGTCGCACCACGGCAGCGACGTGTCTCTCGATAGGAGGGCCGTGATAGGGTAGTGCCCACACGCGGGAGAATCGATGCCCTGACGGCCGGACTGCATTAACCTCCCGCCATCCTCCTCACCCCACCCACGCGAGGCAGAGCATGGCACGCGCCCGCAACCCGTTGGTTGAGTTTGCCCATGACCAAGTCCCGCTATTCGCGGACCCAGAGCGCGACTATCACTGGGTCCGGCGCTACGACGGTTGGGAGCGCGATAACAACGCCATCACGCTGGCCGCGCGGGACGAGTCCGACCACCCGCTCACCGTCCGGCTCTCGTTCATCGAGCCGGCCGTGCTGCGCGTCCAGTTGTTGACACCCGGCGCGACCGACCCACCGCCAACACCGATGCTGATCGCCGCGGACACGCCCCGCCTCACCCTCACGGTCGAGGAACACGAGGACGGACTGCGCCTCCGCACCTCCGCGCTGGTGGTGGACGTTGACCGCGACCCGTGGCGGCTGCGCGTGATGGCCGGGGGGCGGTCGCTCTACCGGCAGGAGATCATCGACCGCGCGTACCACGAATTCGTCGCGTTCCCGTTCGGCTACTCGGTCCGGGCGGGCGAGGTGCGCGTTCACGAGACGTTCGCGCTGGAGGTGGACGAGTATCTCCAGGGACTGGGCGGGCAATACGCGGCCGTGAACAAGCGCGGGCAGCGCCACACGGCCTGGTCGCGCGAGACCGCGGGCACAAACACGACTCCCGTGACATACATGCACGTTCCCTTCTTTATGTCGTCGCGCGGCTATGGGATCTTCGTCAATCACGGCGAGCGCGCCACCTACGAGCTGGGGTATCCCTCGACCGTTTCCGCCTCATTCGCCGTGGATGCGCCGGTACTCGACTACTTCCTCGTCGCCGGCCCCGACCCGAAGGCAATACTACGCCGGTATACGGCCCTGACCGGCCGGCCGGCGCTGCCGCCGCTGTGGTCGTTGGGTGTGTGGATGTCGCGCTGCATGTACCGGGACGCGGCCGAGGTACGGGAGTCGGTCACACGGATGCGCGCGCTGTCGCTGCCGGTCGATGTGTATCATCTCGACCCGATGTGGCTCGCGTCGCGCTCCCGGCAACGGCTCGACTCCTGCGACTTTGAGTGGAACCACGAGGCGTTCGGAGATCCGGCGGCACTGGTTAGCTGGCTGGGCGAACACGGGCTGAAGCTGTCGCTGTGGGAGAACCCGTATGTGTGGCGGGGCAGCGCGATGTATCAGGAAGGGCTGGCCCGCGGATTCTTCGCCTCCGTGCCCGCCGGTTCACCCGACTCCACCGCGCGGGTGGAACTGCCGGCGGGCGCCGCTGACAACTCCACCGTGCAATCCGCGCCTCCTATCGCTCCCACCGATTACCCGGACGATGCGGCGCTGATCGACTACACCAACCCGGACGCGGTGGAGTGGGTCAAGTAGAAGCACCGCCGGCTCTTGCGACTCGGCGTCGCTTCCTTCAAGACCGACTATGGCGAGGGCGTACCGGCCGAGGCGGTGTTTGCCAACGGGCAGACCGGGCGCACGATGCACAACCTCTATCCGCTGCTGTATACCCGCGCGGTGTTCGAGGCGAGCGAGGAACACCGCGGCGCCGGTGAGGCAGTGGTGTTCGCGCGCTCGGGCTTTGCCGGGTCACAGCGCTATCCACTCAACTGGTCGGGCGACACGCAATCGAGTTGGGGCGGGATGGCAGGTGCGCTGCGCTGCGGCCTCTCCCAGGCAATGAGCGGTATCGCATTCTGGACCGCCGATATTGGCGGCTTCTACGCCCAGGAAGGCGCCGAGATTCCGGCCGGAACCGCCGGGGCCGGGGCCGTCACCGTCCACCGGATGCCGGACCCCACGCTCTACATCCGCTGGGCGCAGTGGGGCCTGCTGTGCTCACACAGCCGCTTCCACGGCATCGGCCCGCGCGAGCCGTGGCACTACGGCGCGGAGGCGGTGCGGATCGTGCGCGAGTTTTCCCGCCTGCGGTACCGTCTGCTCCCCTACCTGTGGGCACTGGCGCATGAGGCGACGGAGAGCGGTGTACCGGTCATGCGCCCGCTCGCACTGGAGTTCCCGACGGACCCGGTCGCCGCGCACATTGAGACGCAATTCATGCTCGGTCCGTCCCTGTTGGTGTGTCCGGTGCTGAACCCCGAGGGACGGCGCCGTGTCTACCTGCCCGCCGGCCGCTGGCATGACTGGTGGGACGGCTCCGTCCACGAGGGACCGCGACACATTGACGTGACCGTGCCGCTCGACCGCCTCCCCCTGTATGTGCGCGATGGCTCGATCCTCCCGCTCGGTCCCGCCATGGAACACACTGGCGCCGGCGACTGGGATCCCCTGGAGTTGCAGGTGCGGGGCGAGGCGGCGGCCGATGTGGTGGTGTGGACTCCCCGGCAGCGCGTGCCGGTGCGAGCCGACCGGCGCAACACCCGCCCCCGCGTCCGCATCGAGAACGCGGTCCAGCGCTGGCGGGTGCGTCTCGTGGGCGTGAACGCGGCCGGGGCCGGCCTCACCGGCGCCGCCGTCGGCTTCTCGTGGTCGCTCGACGGCGCCGATACGGTGGCCGAGTTCCGCATGAACGGCCAGGGCAGCGCCCAGATGACCACGACCCTACCCCCTGGATGATGTATGGCTCAAGTGCTTGAAGCCATCGAGCATGAGATTCGAGCACTCCAGATTGAGGTTGCCTATCTGATCGACGCGGACGGGACGGTATTGTTGCGGCGCATGGGAGCCGCGGATCGTGTCGATCTCGGCGACGTCCCAGTTGCCCTTCTGTCCGGCAAGATCTTGACCCACTACCATCCACGCGGCGAGTCGCTGTCTCTCCAGGATGTACGATTCTTGCTCCGACACGAGCTGGCAGAAATCCGTGCCGTGACCGAACACAACACATTTTCGTTGAAACGACCACCGGCCACCGAATGGGAAGATGTGGAAGAGCTTGTTTCGATCCTGGTCGGGCAAGTCCGGGACGACCATCGACGGCTCATCCTCGACGGTGCGCTAACATTTGAAGAGTCGGAGCTGCTGTTTTGGCATGACGTGTGGAGCGGGATGGCGGAACTCCGTTCATGGCAGTATCGGAGCATACCATGGGAACCGACGCGGGAACCGACATGATGCTCGACGGTCCTGAAACAAGGATCCCGATGCTCAGCCAGATCTGCACATTCTGCCGGCATTTCCAGCCCCGAGAAGGCCGCACATGCGCGGCGTTCCCGGAGCGCGACACGATCCCCCTGCCCATCTGGCTGGGTGACCACGACCATCACACCCCATACCCGGGCGACCATGGCATCCAGTTCGATCCCGTCGACACCGACCATGCCCGACAGCGCTTCGGCGACCATCCAACGAGAGGCCGCGCGACCTCGACGTGCCCGTGCCGCTCGACCGCCTACCCGCGCATGGGTGCGAGGGCGCCGATACGGTGGCCGAGTTCCGCATAATTGGCCAGGGCAGTGCCCAGATGACCGCGACCTCAGAATCGCGGCCAAGGAGCGGCGTGGGCCGCGATGTCAGGGTGTGGACGCCCACGGCGGAGCGGGTGGCGCCAGCGTGACGCCGTCCAAGCTCATAAACTCAACGATCACGATGCGCGTGGGATTCGCTCCTCGTCCTCGCTTCGGGGGGTACGACCATGGAGACACGCGCGCCGCTTCAGCATCATCGCGCCCACCCGATCCCGCGGTCGGACCGACTGGCCGTTCGCCCGATCACCACCGCCACGATGCGTGATCATCCACGACTAAGAACCACGTTCACAACAGACCCGGGGCCACGCGAGCCTGTCGAACTAGGCTCTGATGGGTTCGTGCGCCTTGAGGAAGCGCCGCGCGTGCTCCACGACCTCGTCGATGTGCGCCGGTGAGTCCTTCCAGGGATAGATGGTCACCTCGGCATTCGGGGCGAGGCTGGCCACCTCCATCGCGACCGCGTACGGGTGCGCGGGCACGTCGTCCGGCGCGATCAGCAGCGGCGTCTGGATCGAGCGGACGAAATCGCGCGACACGGAGAAGACGAAGTCGGCGCGGTTGGTGTACATGCTGGTGAGGAAGTCATGGACCATGTCCATCGTGACGTCGGGGCGCTTCTCGCACAGCGGCGGCCCCCAGCCCTTGATGTTGTTCTGGTAGAACAGGTCCGGAAGCTCCGGCCGGAACCCGCTGGGTTGCATCATCGCGGCCGCGACGACGCGCTCCGGAGCCCGCCGAATCAGGTTGAGGATCATCGGCCCGCCGATGCAAAATCCCATGACCAGAAACTCCTGGATGCCGAGGTGGTCCATCAGGCCGAGTTGGTCGTCGGCGTAGGCATCCCAGGGGCGGTCGACCTCCAGCGGGCCGCTGGACTGGCCGGGATTCGCGTTGCGCAGGTCGGCGCAGATACAGCGGAAGTCGCCCTGGTACCGGTCCATCGGGTTGAAGGGCGAGGCGGTCTGCCACGATTTGAGGGCGGAATTAAGCCCGCCGCCCGGGATAAGCAGCACGGGGAAGCCGGAACCGACCTCTTCATAGTGGATGCGGACGGGTCCTCGTTCATAGATCGGCATGGCAATGCTCCTCCTTCAATGAGTCGCCGTTACTCTACCTCACCGCCACGTTTTCGCGCATCGGAGCCTGGCCGGGGCCGGACCACGATGCGTGCCGGGTCTCGGCGAGTCGGGCTTGAACCAGACGCAGGAGTTCGAGTTTGCACTGAATCTCAGCTTGGAATGCATCGAGCGACTGCGGCAGCAGGCCTGGACGCCCACCGGCCACGGGAGATAAGCATGGGGGCCGCGCTGGGGTTGGCCGGTGTCCGTGCCGCGGCCCCGATCGCTATGCCGTGCCAACAACACCCGCGGCCACCAAAGCCGCGATCCGCTCACCGTCGTAGCCGGCCTCGGCGAGCACCTCGACGCTGTGTTCGCCGAGCAGGGGAGCCGCCCGCTCGGCCACACCGGGCGTACGGTCGAACTTCACCAGCACGCCGGTCTGGCGTATGCGCCCCCACGTCGGGTGACGGTGCTCGGCCAGCAGCTCGTTCGCCGCGATCTGCGCGTCGCTGAATAAGTCGGGCGCGGCCAGCACCCTGCCCGCCGGTACACCCGCCGCCAGCAGTTCCGCCTCCCAGTCCGCCACTATCCGCTCACGGAATACCCGCGTGAGCGCGCCGGCCGGCTCGCCGTCGCTCGGCGGAGCCGGCGCATCCGGAGCCGGTAGCATGGCAACGCCAGCGACACCCGCGATCGCCGCGGCGTGCGCGGTGGTCGTGGCGGCGATGAACAGCCAGCCGTCGGCGCACTCAAACAGCCGGTGCAGAGGGGCGACACCATCGAGGTCGGGACCGCCCGCCGCCGGCGGGGGCACACGCGGCCCGTGGATAAACTCGCCGGACTGGCCGGCCATCGCGCTATGCACCAGCGAGGTTTCGACCCGCTCGCCGCGCCCCGTGCGGTCGCGATTGAACAACGCGGCGCAGATGCCGAACACCGATAGCAGCGCGGCGGTGTAGTCGCACACGGCGACCGTCAGATAGACCGGCGGATGGCCATCCGGCACGCCGCCCTGCGCCGCCATCGCCCCCGAACGCGCCTGCAACAGCGGATCGAATCCGGGCAGGTCCGCCAGCGGCCCATCCGACCCAAACGCCGTCGCCGTCGAGTAGATCAACCGCGGGTTGATGGCGGACAGCGTGGCGTAGTTCACACCGAGGCGGGCGGCGACACCGGGGCGGAAGTTCTCGACCACCACATCGGCAGTACGGACCAGAGCGTGCACCGCCGCGCGACCCGCCTCCGACTTGAGATCGACGGCGAGACTCCGCTTGCCCCGGTTCCAGCCGAGGAAGCCGAAGCCGAAAGTGCGGAAGGCGTCGCCGTCGAGCGATTCGACCTTGATCACGTCGGCGCCGTAGTCGGCCAATGTCATCGGGCAATACGAGCCGGCGATGTACGACGACAGGTCGAGCACGCGGATGCCCGCGAGCGGGGCCGGGTGTTGGGTATCGGGCGATGGGTGTTGGGGGGAGTGGGGTCGGGGCGTCGTCTCCCGCTCGCTGGCAGGCGGCACGGCGGGAGTCGTACCGGCGCCGATTTCCGTCTCCCATCGCGGGTCCGGCGAAGCGAAATCCTCGGGGGCGGGAGCCGGTCCTTTGACCGCGCCGGGGGCGCCGTGGAGGACGAGAGGGACGCCCATCTGCACGGTCGGGCCTAGCATCGGGTCGTTCACCTCGACGCGCAGGCCGAGATGACGGACCCCCGGATCGTCGATGAAGGCGCGGCGTTCGAGCACCGGAGCGTTGGGGATATCGGCGTCGGTCAACAGGCGGAGCCATTCATCGCGGGGGCGAGCGGCGATGATCGGGGCGATCAGTTCCGCGAGCGCCCGCCGGTCGTCGGGATCGACCACGCCCCAGGGCGCGGCCTCGAAACGCGGGTCGCTGATCCATTCCGGGTGGTCGAGCAGCAAGCACAATCGTTGGAAGAAGCGGGGGTTGCCGCAGGCGATGAACAGGTAGCGGTCATCGGCGGCGCGGTACAGCCGGTAGACCGGCACCGGGCCGAGCGGGTTCATACCACTCCCGGCGAAGCGCTCGACACCTTCGCCCAGCAACAGCGAGCCGGTTTGCATCGCCAGAGCGCCCGCTAGCCACGACACCTCGACCCGCTGGCCGTGTCCGTCCCGCGCCCGCGCGTGCAGCGCCGCCGCGACAGCGCCCGCGCCCAGCAGCGCCGCGCCGTATGAGGCGAACGGCATCGTGATGTAGGTCGGGCGCACCACCATCGACCACTGGCTGCCCATGATGCCGCCGTGCGCCGCCACCAACCCATCGCCGGCCGGCCGGTCCGCCAGCGGCCCGCGGCTGCCGAACGGCGGCATGTCGAGGTAGATCAGCCTCGGGTTGTCACGTCCCAACTCCGCGTATGTCAGGCCGAGCCGCGCCGCCTCGGCGGGCGGACAATCGACGACCACCACACCGGCCGTGGATACGAGCGCGGCGAGCCGGTCACGGCCCGCGGATGTGCTCAAGATGGCGCCCGCGGCACGCTTGGAGCGGTCCCACACCCGAAAACCCGCGGGTTGCGTCCGTGCATCGCCGGACGCGGGCGCCATCTTGAGCACATCCGCGCCCTGTTCCGCGAGCAGCATCGCGGCGTAGGCGCCGGCAGTATGCCGGGAGAAATCGACAATACGCACGCCGTCCAGAGCACCAGGCATTGAAAGGCTCCCCGCTTGGAGGTATGACCAGTGGAACAGGTCAAAGCGTACCAGAGATACGCACTATCACGGCACGCGCGATGAGTGAGCCATGCACGGATTCGCCCCGCGCCGTGAGATGTTTCACGGAAGACAAGCGTCGTGTATGCTCTGCGCCGTGGAGGCTGATACATCCGCGTGCCGGCTTGGGGAGTGGCGCGCGGGTCGGATCCCAGCGATGGCGCTCGGATGCGTCAGGAGCGCCTGGATACGCCGGGAGCGCCCGCGCACGCCGGGGATGAGACGAGGGCGACCCACCGGGTCGCCCCTACCATAGACATCGACCATCCCCATGGGGGCGATCCGACAGGTCGCCCTCTGACGCGGGATGCTTACACCCGTGGACCGAAGACGAACGAGGCGGGAGATCAGTGACGATGGCGCAACAGGGGCAAGATTGCAGCATTCCGTGCAACGCGCGAGAGATGCAGACGGCGCTTCAGCAGCGACGGTTCGGCGATGAGACGTTCGGCCGGTTGCCCGTTATTGGGGTGGCGTTGCTGCTGGTGCTCGCCAGCCCGGCGCTGGCGCTATTCGCGCCGGTTGTTACCGCCGTGGTCATAGCCGGCTGGGGGCTGGCCGGCATCGGTGTGATCGTCGGTCAAAGTTGGCTGGGAGCCGCCACACCGGCACGCGACGCGATGCCGGTGGAGTTGCTGCGATTGGTCGATATCAACGAGCCACGGATGCACCCGCCGCGCACCACCGCCATCCGCCACCGCGCCACCGCGCTTACCCTTGACCAGCCCAACTTCGACTCCTATGCCACGCGTGTCCTACAGGATCTGCGCGAGGCCACCGGTGAGGCGTGGCGCTGCAAGTGCCGCCGGCGTCGTTTTCCGCTGCCGCTCTCGTTCTGACATCACCGTCGTGCGCGTCCATGTCCAGGCAGACGGCGAGCGCGCGTGGCGACACCGAAACGCACGGCCCGCGCTTGGACAGGACCGCGCGAGACGGCCGCGATGCACTGCCGGCTTCCCCGATGCCGGACGAACCAGTGCCGGCGACGGGCCAGCGAACGCCGCGTACCGGTGTATTACGCGTCCGGTGACGGTGGTCCCGCGGCAGCGGTGCGAATGTCGGCGAGCATCGCGGCGTAGGCGATGTCAAAGTCGGGGCCTTCACGTCGCAGCACGTAAGCAGGCAGATAGGTGGCGAGCACGAGCAGGCCGCTCAGCGTCGGGAACCACCGTCCCCGGTCACGGGAGAAGTTGAACGACTTGCCGAGCAGGGCACGGGCCGCCGTCGCGCCGAGGCACAACACCGCCGGCGGACGCACCAGCAGCAGTTCTTCGTCGAGCAGCGGCAGCGCGGCCGACAGTTCGGCATCGGTCGGTGGACGGTTCACGCGGCGTCCGCCTTTTTCGACGACGGCGCGACATTTGAGCACGTTGGTAAGCCATACCGTGTCCGGCTCGATCCCGGCCTCGGCGAGCGCGCGAGCAAGCAGATCGCCCGCCGGGCCGGAGAAGGGGCGGCCGGTGGATTCGTCCCGCTCGGCCGGCCCCTCACCCACGACGCACAGCCGCGGCGCCGGCGACCCGACGCCGAACACCGGCGGGCTGCCGTCGGGGCACCGTTGCGCCAGCACGCGGACTCGGAGGGCGGCGAGCGCTTCTCGGGGATCATCGGTGGTCATGCCGACAGGGTAGCGCATGGGCGGGTGCGAGCAGTAGCGGCCGTCTGAACCGGTGAACTCGGGTGTGCTGTCCAGACACTTTGGCGACGCGGGGGTTCCGGGGGCGCCTCGGCAAGGCGGGGAACGCGTGGTTACTCAACTTAGCGGGAGTTGCTCGGGCGCCGCCGGGGCGCCCCCGAGGAGTGAACACCTGCTCCCCTTCCCTTGCAGGGAAGGGGCCGGGGGTTAGGTATTCTCACGGGAGGCAGAGGTAGCGGTGAGCCAGGGAGAAGCGATCATCATCGCACTACGGCTGATCATCCCGCTGGTGATCTTTCGTTTTCAACTGACGGGCGGCGTGGTGGCGATGCTGCTCGATGGGCTGGACGTGGTGCTGATCGAGGTGATCGGCCGGGGTGGGTTTGGCGACCACTACCACACCCTCGACAAGCTGCTCGATTCGTACTACCTCGGCATCGAACTGCTGGTCGCGCTACGCTGGTCCAGCCCCTACACGCGCCTACCCGCGGTCGCGCTGTTCGCTTTGCGGATGATCGGGGTCGCGCTGTTTGAAATCACCAACCGGCGCATCATGCTGTTCGCGTTCCCCAACCTGTTCGAGAATTGGTGGCTGTACTGCGTGGCGGTCGCGCGGTTCCGTCCCGAGTGGTACCCACGGTCCGCGCGGTCGGTGATCGTGCCGTTGCTCGTGCTGCTGATCCCCAAGATGGCGCAGGAGTATCTGCTCCACTTCGCCGAGGCGCAGCCGTGGAACTGGTTTAAGCGGAATGTGCTGGGCACGACCTGATTGATGTGCCGGTGAGCGCCGCCGGCCGGGTGGTCGCGTGAGGTCAACGCTCGTCGCGGCGCCGGCGCGGCCTTACCCGGCGTCGATCGCCGGCTGTGTCAGGTTGGCCGAGCCGGTGGCGCAGATCCAGATCACGTCGAGCCGGTCAATCGTTTTGAGTGTGTTGAGGGCGTCGGGGGCATTGGGGAAATTGCCATCCCACTGCCCGACCTTCGCGTTCCACTTCCAGATGCCGGCCAGGGTTGCCTCCGGTTCGATGGCGGCGCGCAACGCCTTGATGGCGGTCTTGTTCGTGAAGGTGATCGTGGCCTGGTTGCCGCAGCCCTGCACCAGTGTGGTCATGCGCATCCTCGGACCGGTCAGCTCGAGCGATTGCGGCTGGCCGGCCTGCCACAGCCCGGTTTCGTTCGCCCAGTAGTCGCCGACCTTGAATGTCACTGTCGCGCCCGGCCCGCCGCACCCCGGCACGCTCTCCGCTCGTGGTACGTTCACACCGTAGATGCCGCTCTTCACCGTGGCCGAGCCGCACGGCGATGACCCAATATAGGCGGTCACCGTGGCGCTGCCGGATAGCTTCTTCCCAAAAAACGTCACGACGCCGTCGAAGTGCGCCGGCAGCGGCGATCCGGACGCCCCCGAGCCGGGCGGCAGGGTCGGAGCGGGTGACGGCGTCGGCGTTGGTGACGGTGTCAGCGTAGGCGAAGGAGTCGGCGAGGGAGTGGGAGTAGGAGTCGCAGTTGGTGTCGGCGATGGAGTAGGCGTGGGTGACGGAGTCGGCGTCGGAGTGGGCGTCGCGGGAGGCGGCGCCGCGCTCGCCGCGGTGTACACATAGTCGCTGGACACCCAGCCGGTGGCCGTGGTTCGCGACCACAACCGGACGTGGAGCGTGCGACCGTCGGCCGGCAGATTGGTAGCCGTCGCCGTCAAACCGGTCCCTTGTGAGGCGCTGTACCGCCCGGAACTACCGGGCGTATCACCTATCCATAGCCAGTATTCGAGCACACCCGCCCCGGCGGTCCAATCGAAGGTGGCCGTGGCGCCCGTGAGCGCCGCGCCGTCGGGTGGGTTGACGATGTGCGGCTGGAAGTTCATGGCGGTTGTCGTGTAGGTGTACTCGACGTATTGCCATGCGCCGTCGATGCGCGACCACAAACGCACGAAGATCGCGCTGCCATCGGCCGGTACATTCGCGACGGTCGCCGAACGGCCGGAACCGGTCGATCCGCTGTGGAGATCGGTACCGGCGGCCGTGGTTCCGACCCACAACCAGTATTCGGTCGCGCCGGCGCCTGTCGTCCAGTCAAACGTGACCGAGCCGCCCACGACCACTGAACCGGGCGGGGGGTTGGTCATCGCGGCGGGCGCCGCCGCCGACACCACGGGCGCAAGCCGGCCGGTGTGCAATGCGAGCAGGACGAAGATTGCCGCGGCAAGAATCGCTACCTTCAGAACGCGCGCCATGGGTACCACCTGTCCTCGAGACCGGTTCGGCCTGGGCCGAGGGCCGACTTACTCCGAGGATACCGGCGGACGGGGCCACGGCGACATCGGGAGGTCCCCGATGCGACCCGCGCTATCTCCCCAAGCGCGCGGGTCGCGGCATACAAACCGCCCCGCCGATCTCGCATCGCGCGAGGCTCGGTGGGGCGGTGAGACGGCAAAACGTGTGGCGAATTTACGCGACGTTGAGCACCGTGAAGGCGCGCACGCCTGCCGGAACCTTGACAGACACCTCGTCCCCGGCGCGGCGGCCGACGAGCGCGGCGCCGATCGGCGACGACGACGAGATATGACCGCGGGCGGCGTCCGCTTCCACCGGGCTGACCAGCACGAACGTGTGCTCACGGCCGCCGTTGTCACGGGCAGTGACTTGACTGCCGATGGTCACGACCCCGGCCCGTGTTGGGGCCTCTTCTGCACGCTCGGCCGCCAGCGACCGCTCGAGTTCTTGGATGCGACCCTGAATGCGCTGCAAGTCCTCCTGCAACGCCATGTAGTCGCCTTCTTCTAGGGCGCTCGCCTGGCCGCGGGTTTCTGCCAGCAGCGCGGCCACCTGCGGCTCACGCACCTGACGGAGTTGGTCAAGCTCGGACCGCAGGCGTGCGCGGCCGGCATCCGTGATTGGGACGGGACGCTGAACCTTCATAGCCATGGAACGATCCTCCTGTTCATCGACCGCGTACGCGCTCGAATATCGATCTCGTGTTCGGGATTATCGGCAGGAGCGGGTGATAGTTGAGGTATCGCCCGCACTACCAGGAAAATATCGCCGCGTGAGCGAATCAGATTCCAGCGTGCGCCACTCGCACGCGTATTGACACTACTCGATCTACGTATCAGGCTTCGCGTTGGATCACATCTCTACCCGGCCACCACGATGTCGCCAGCAGGCCACGCGGTCGTCGGGGTTTGTGAATGCGTGCACTAACAAGGGTAACGCTAGCATGCGCCGTTTCGGGCCGTCAATCGGTCGGAGGGACGGGGTACAAACGTACAGGGCGTGATACTCTTTAGGTATGGACGTAGGCATTATTGGACTGGCGCGCGCCGGCAAGACGACCGTGTTCAACGCTGTCACCCGCGGCAAGGCCCAGACCGGTTTCGGCGGCGGCCAGGAGCCGAACATCGGCGTCGTCAAAGTCCCCGACCGCCGTCTCGACGCGCTCGGTGAAATGTACCGACCGAAGAAGTTCACACCGGCCGAGATTCGGTATGTCGATTTTCCGGCGGCCGGCGCCAACTTCGGCAAGGGTGAAGGCCCCGGCGGCCAGTTCCTCAACGAGGTCCGGCGGGCAGACGCCCTGATTCATGTCGTGCGCGCCTTCACTGATCCGGCGGTGCCGCATGATGAGGGCAGCATCGGTCCGGCGCGCGATGTGGCGACGATGGACCTTGAACTCGCTTTCGCCGACCTCGCCCTGATTGAACGACGACTCGACCGGATCGAGTCGGAGCTACGATCGACCAGGGCGAGCGAGCGCGGCGCGGGTGAGCGCGAGCGGGCGCTGCTCACCCGCCTTAAGACGGCGCTGGAGTCGGAGCAGCCACTGCGGGCGCTTGACCTAAGCGAAGAGGAGGAACGGCTGATCTCCGGCTTCCGTTTCTTCACGCTTAAGCCACTGCTGGTGCTGCTCAACCTTGACGAGGGCGAGGTCAGCCGCCGGGCGGAGATCGAGCAGGGGTTCCGTGGCGGGTACGCCCAGCCACACACGGAGGTCGCGGCGCTGTGCGGCAAGCTCGAGATGGAGCTGCTCGACCTCTCATCGGAGGAGGCGGCTGAATACCGGCAGGAGTTGGGTCTTGGCGATGAAACCGGACTCGACCGCGCGATCCGCATCTCCTACTCGTTGCTCGGTTTGATCTCCTACTTCACGTCGGGCGCGGACGAGTGCCGCGCGTGGCCGATAGCGGCGGGCGCAACCGCGCCCCAAGCAGCCGGGAAGATCCACTCCGACCTCGAACGCGGTTTCATCCGCGCCGAGGTGGTCCGCTTTGACGATCTGGCGGCTGCCGGTTCCGAGGCCGAGGCCAAGCGTCGCGGCTTGATGCGCACCGAGGGCAAGACCTACGTCGTCCAAGACGGCGACGTGCTCCACATCCTCTTCAACGTGTGAATGGCAGCCGGCACGCGGAATGCCCCTGGTGGTACGGGCGACACGCCGGCAGGCTGGATGCAACCCGACATGATCAACTCGCTATAGTCGTGGGACCATGTGCGCGCCGCCGCTTCAATCCGGCGCGGATCAGCAGGTACAGAACACCCACCACGTAGAGTCCGAAGGTGAATAGAACCACGTAGCCGGAGCCGTGCGGGTACTGCCGCCCCCGTGAGATGACCTTGTCGAGTCCGTTGTCGCCGGTGACAAACCGCTCGGACAGCGACCGGCCTTCGATACTTCCAAACAGGTCGATCGTGAACGTGCCGGCGCGCGGGAACATCAACTCGGCGCGGTAGTCCCCCGGCTGCCCTTCCACGGGCAGGATTGCCAGGGTTTCCGATGCCTGATGCGGGACGCTCACACGCACACGCAACACGGACTCCAAGCCGGCGACCGGCGCGCCCGTATCGGCCGCGCTGACACGGACGAGCAACGTGTTGCGCTCGAGGGCGTATAGTGGCTTCTCAACGAACGACGCGCTGATGCGATAGGGGCCGGAAATACGCTCGTCGTCAGCATGAGCGCGGGGCGCGGCGAAGACGGAGGCGAGCACCGCCAGGGCGAACAGGATCATGGGGTAGGACGAACGACGCACGGGCATTACTCCGTTGGTATTGGGTGATAGGCGCCGGGGGAACGGCCCCGCGACCCTCTTGGCAGACAACAAATGGCTCCCTCTCAGTTGTATGCCCCGGCGGGCACTGCGGCAAGGAGTGGAGGGCGCTGTCAAGCTGGTCCCGGCTCTGCCGGCGGCGCTACCGCGTCTCACGCGCCCGCGTGTCGAGCGTCCGCGCGAACGAGGCGGCGTCACCCTCACCGTATACCAGCACGACGACGACATAGTTGCCGCGGCGAAAGGCGACCGCGCTGCCGGGCACGCGGCTCGCCCCCGTACCGCCCGCGATCCGCCACGCGAGCGACTCATCGCCCACATCGGGGCGGGTCATGGTCTCGGCGATGGCGATATCGGCCAGCAGTGGCGTCTTCAGTCCGGCGGCGGTCACCGCATCGAATCCGCCGGTGCGCATGGCGTCGAACTGCGCCCGCGCGCCGTCCTCGGCGGCAAAGCGCACCGTACTGCTGCCCACCGCCTGAAGTCCGGCGCGTGTTGTCTCAACCGACGCCGCCTCGAATCCGGTATGGAAGGCCGCGAGACGCTCCCACTGACGCGCCCGCTCGCGGAAGCCGGCCGGGTCCGCGACCCGTCGCGCCGCCGCCTCGATGTCCTCGCTCAGCGGCGGGCGCGCCGTCAGTCCCGGCGGGAGGTCGGTGCTCAACAGAGCCACCCGTCGCACCAACGCCTCGGCGCCGCCACTGTCCACGGGCGAGGGGGCGGGCGCCGCGGTGCGGGGCGCACCGGCGATACCGGCCGCGGTCGGGGACGCGAACCCGCTCGTGGTGGCAACGGCCGTGGCCGTCGGCGCCGGGGAGGGCGTCGGACTCCGGACCTTTTCCGCGGAGTCGCCGCCGCCACAGGCGATAAGTACCAGCGCGGACGCGAGGATCAGGAATGCACACCTCATTGACGCCTACTTTGCCGTCGCGCCGGCGCGCTCCTCGGCATACATCAGCGCGAGGTTGACCAGTGTGCGCACGGGGATGCCGCTGGCGCCCTTGACCATGACACCGCTCTCCTTGTCGTAGTTATCGACCCCTGCCATATCGATGTGCGCCCAGGGCGTATCATCGACGAACTCGCGGAGCAGCCAAGCGGCAGTGATCGAACCGGCCAGCCGGCCGCCGCTGTTCTTCATGTCGGCCACGTCGGAGCGGATCTGCTCCTTATACTCCTCGTGCATCGGCAGTTCCCAGGCCTTCTCGCCGGCTTTCGCCGCGGCGGACTTGATCCGCTCGACCAGCGCATCGTCATTGCTCATCACACCCATCGACACGTTGCCGAGCGCGATCGAGATCGCGCCGGTGAGGGTGGCAACATCGACGATCGGCGACAGGTCGAGCTTGCGCGCGTACGAGAGGCCATCGGCAAGCACCAGCCGCCCCTCGGCGTCGGTGTTGACGACCTCGATCGTCTTGCCGTTCATCGCCCGCAGCACGTCGCCGGGTTTGATCGCGCCGCCGCCGGGCATGTTTTCCGTGGTCGGGGCGATGGCGGTGACGTTGATGCGCGGCCGCAATTTGCCAATCGCCTTCATCGCCGCGATCACCGCTCCGGCGCCGCTCATGTCACCCTTCATCTCTTCCATATTAAGCGCGGGCTTGATCGAGATACCGCCGGTGTCGAAGGTGATGCCCTTGCCGACGAAGCCGATGCCGTGGTCGGTGGTCGGATCACCCCGGTAATGCAGCACGATGAACTTCGGCGGCTGGTGGCTGCCCTGGGCGACGCCGAGCAGGCCGCCCATGCCCAGCTCCACCATCTCTTCCCGGTCGAGGATCTGGCACTCCAACCCGGCCTCGTCGGCCACGGCCCGCGCCCGTGTCGCCAGTTCAGTCGGCGTCATGAAATTCGAGGGTTCATTCGCGAGGTCACGGGCGAAATTCGCGGCTTCGGCCATCACCACGCCCCGCTCCACCCCGCGCCGGAGCGCGTCGAGCTTGGCATCGTCAGGCTCGACCAGTGTCAGCGTGTGCATCTCCTTGGTGTCGTCGTTCGTGCTCTTGTGGCGGGTGAAGCGGTAGAGGCCCATCACGGCAGCCTCAGCGATCGCCTGGGCGCACGCCTCGGCGTCAAGACCGGCAATGCCCGCGCCATGGGTGATCGTCGCCACCTCACCCACGCCCACACGGCGCAGGTGGCGGATGGCGCCGGCAGTGAGGGAGCGCACCTTGTCGATGTCGAACTTATCCTGCTTGCCTAGGCCGAGCACCACCACGCGACCAGCCGGGATCTTGCCGAACGTGTGGATGACCGTGATCTCGCCGCTCTTGCCCGTGATGTCGCCTTCGGCAATCAAGCGTGAAATTGCCCCATCCATCGCCCGATCCACGGCGCCCGTGCCACCTCCCGGCGCGGTGACACCCTCGAACAGGTTGACGAGGATCGCCTTGGATTCAAACCGGCTGATATCGCCCTGCTCGACCCGTAGGTCAACCATCGATCTCCCCCTTCGCGCCGGCGTGGCGCCGGCATGCCGTGGTGACGATCATAGCCAGTGCAGCCGGTGGGCGCAAAGGACGGATCACCCCGGCAGAGCGGGAGCAGACCTACCACTTGCTCCCCTTCCGTGCAGGGAAGCAGGAGATGGCAAATCCTCCCAATTCTTCAGGTGAATCTCATTCGTGGCCCTGACAGGTTTGGCCGGCTGGTAAACCGTGGTTCGCGCTTCCCTTGCAGGGAACGAGGCAGCGGGTTAGGTTGTCGGCGGTATGTTGTGCGAGGGCGCCGGGGCGGGGGACTGGCGATAGGATGTTACCCGGAGTATCGACCGACCGCCGCCCCGCGCATGGCTATCCTGGCCTGCACAATCATGACGAGCCGTCGGTGATTTCGATTCGCGAGCTGAGCGTCCGGCCGCTGGCGCCGGCGTGAGGGCGGGACGGCAGTAACGGCCGGCGGCCTGATTCAGCATGGGCGGCGAACCGCCAAGGAGTGAGGATATGTCCGAGGATATCCTGTGGTCGGCCGGGGACGGCATCGTCACCGTCACACTTAACCGACCCGAGAAGCGCAACGCGATCAATCAGGCGATGATCGAGGAGCTTGCTGACGGC
>JBBQJF010000041.1:0-22346 GCA_038325665.1 Dehalococcoidia bacterium
GATCGAGGCGGCGCTGGACGAGGCGCTCACACGTCAAGGGCCGGTCGAGGTGCTCAACGGGGTGCTGTTGCCGGCGATGAAGGACGTGGGCGACCGGTTCGGCGCGGGCGAGTTGATCCTACCGTTCGTGCTTCAGTCGGCTGAGGTGATGAAGCGCGCCGTCGGCCACCTCGAGCAATTCCTGGAGAAGCGCGAGGGCTACACCAAGGGCACGGTGGTGCTGGCACCAGTGTTCGGCGACGTGCATGACATCGGCAAGAACCTCGTGCATACAATCCTCGCCAACAACGGCTACACGGTACACGACCTGGGCAAGCAGGTGCCGCTCAACCGCATCATCGATAAGGCCATAGAGGTCAACGCCGACGCGATCGGACTCTCCGCCCTGCTCGTCTCCACCTCGAAGCAGATGCCGCTATGCGTGCAGGAGTTGGACAAGCGCGGGCTGAAGTTCCCGGTGATTATCGGTGGCGCGGCGATCAATCGCGCCTACGGCTACCGCACACTGTTCGTTGAGGAAGGCCGGCCCTATGACGCCGGCGTTTTCTACGCCAAGGATGCCTTCGAGGGGTTGGAGGTCATGGACCGGCTGAGCGACCCCGACGGCCGGCCCGCGTTCGTGGCGCAACTGAAGACGGATGCCTCCGTGAACCTGCGAGCGCCCAACGCGCAACCCGAGTCGGGCAACACCGGCGCCGACACGCGTAGATCTGAAACCCGTCTCGATGCGCCCGTCCCCACGCCCCCCTTCTGGGGATGGCGCACCCTACGCGATATTCCACTGTCCCAGGTCTTCGCCTGTATGGACCTCAACACCTTGTACCGCCTGCACTGGGGCGGCAAGGTCCACGGTGAGGCCTTCGAGCGCTTGATCGAGGACGACTTCGGCCCGCGTCTCAAGCGCATGGAGGCCGAGGCGATCGCGGACGGCTGGCTGGAGCCGCGTGTGATCTACGGCTACTTCCCCTGCCGGTCCGAGGGCAATGAACTGATCGTGTACGACCCGGCGGAGTACACGCGATGGCTGGCGGAGCAGGTGCAAGGCGGGCAGTCGCCGGCAGCGCCCACCACTCTCCGCGAGGCAGTGCGGCTGCGGTTCCCCCGCCGGCCGGATCGCGACCGCATCTGTCTGACCGACTACTTCCAGCCGGCGGAGTCGGATCGGATCGACGTGATCGCGCTGCAGGTGGTAACGGTCGGGCAGGCGTCGAGCGAGATGATGGAGGGGTTGCAGGCGGCGGGCGACTACTCGCGCGCCTACTTCGTCCACGGGCTTGCCGTCGAGGCGGCCGAGGGGCTGGCCGAATGGACCAACCAGCGGCTAAAGCGCGAATTGGGCATCACGCCTGACCCGTCGCGGACGGTCGAGCGCGCCGCGGCGACGCGTCAGGGCGGCATTCCGGGCGAGATCGCGGAGACGGATCGCCCGGGAGCCGGCCGCGGCGGGCTACGCTACTCGTGGGGCTACCCGGCGTGCCCGGACCTGGACGAGCAGGCGAAACTGTACGAACTGATGCCGGTGGAGGCCGAAATCGGCGTGAGCCTGACTATCTCCTACCAACTGGTGCCGGAGGCGTCGACCGCCGCGCTGATCGTCCATCACCCCGACGCCAAGTACTTCTCCGTCAGGGCCAGCGAATAGCTCCCGGGCCGCGGGGGGCCGGCGATCGGGGACGGTTCCCCGGTCATGCTGCTCCGCCGCTCGGTCCCGCCATTTCACTCTGGAGGAATCCCATCATGAGCGTGAAAGTGAAGATACCGACCCCGTTACGCGGCATCACCAACAATCAAGACACGTTGCTGGCCAACGGCGCCACGACGCTGGCGGCGGCGATTACCGAAATTGACGGCCAGTATCCCGGCCTGCGTGAACGGCTGATGGACGAGACCGGCGAACTGCGCCGCTTTGTCAATGTCTACGTGAACAACGAGGACGTGCGCTTCCTCGACGGCCTCGGCACCGCCCTCAAGCCGGGCGACGAGGTCAGCATCGTCCCGGCCGTCGCGGGCGGGTAGCGTCCGGCACGGCGTGCAATGGCTCGGACCCGGTCACCGCGATGGCGGGGACAGTTGATCGCCCTCTCGTTGTTCCATCACCATCGGCGCTCGACGCCGTACTGGTCGAACACCGCGTCGGCACTCAAGGGTGGGAGACGTTCGACCAGGCTCTGCGCGACAATCAACCGATCGAAGGGATCGCGATGGTGGAGGGGTAGTTCTGACACCGCCCCCACATGCGGCAGGGTGATCGGCAGCGCGTCAATCATGTTGTCCTGGAGCTGTTGAGGAATGAATAGGTAGAACGGTCGCGCGAGGTGCAGCTTACCGATCCTCACCTTGATGGCTATTTCCCAGATGCTGGCCATGCTCAACCAGAGGTCATTTGCGGGATCCTCGATGACCGTCCGGGCGCTCCGGCTTAACTCTGGATGGTTCATGATGAACCAGAGGAATGCGTGAGTATCGAGTAATAGGCGCATTATCTGCATTCCGCGAACTCGTCGAGCGGAGCATCGAAGTCGTCCGCGAGACTGATTAACCCCTCGGCACTTCCAGGCTGGCGTGAGGGTCGCGCGGCCACCGGGACGAGCCGAATCACGGGTGTATCCCGCTCGGTGATCACCACCTCCACACCTTGCATCGCCTCGCGGACCAATTCGACCAAGAACTTCTGCGCCTCACCCAGATCAATGGTACGCGTGGTCATCTCTGATCTCCGTTGGAGTGTCTCCAAGTGTACCGCGCGTCACTACTCAACGCCGTGGTTTCGCACCCTTGGGAATATAATTGATCATGGGAAGCCGTGGGACGAGTGGCAGCGGGCACGAGAACATCGACCCCTCCTCCAGATCGCGCCGTTGGAGTGATTGAGGTGCAAAATGGACGTCGTCATAGGGGTCGCCGTGCTCCGCCCATACGTGTTGTTAGTGACGTTTGCTGATGACTTGCAGCGCGAAGTAGACATCGAACCGGTGCTGTTTGGTGAGATGTTCGAGCCGCTCCGCGATTCGTCCTTATTCTCGAAGGTGGATGTCGATCTCGTCCTCGGCACGGTTGTCTGGCCAAACGGCGCCGACCTCAGCCCGGAATTTCTCCGTCACCGGCAAGCCGCGACAATCCAGCACGGGTAAGCCTCATTACGATAACGGCTTCAAGCCCCTCACCGCGCCGTATAGCCGCCATCGACCGGCAACGCCGCGCCGGTGATGAAGGTGGACTCGTCCGATGCCAGGAACAGCGCCATCCCGGCGATGTCCTCGGCCTCACCGAGACGGGGCATGGGCTGGGAGCCTTTCAGCCGGTCAATCGCCTCGCCACCGCCGGTAATGCGCTCCACCATCGGCGTGTGAATCACGCCGGGGCATATCGCGTTCACACGTACGTTGAAGCGGGCGTACTCCAGCGCCGCCGTTTTGGTCAGGATCACTACGCCCCCCTTCGAGGCGCTGTATGCGGCGCCCGACCGCCATCCGACCAGGCCGGCGATCGAGGCCGTGTTGATGATGCTGCCACGTCCCTGCTGCGCCATGTGTGGCAACGCGTACTTGAGGCCGAGGAACACGCCCTTGAGGTTGATCGCGATGGTGCGGTCGAAATTCTCCTCGGTGCAATCGACCAGCCAGGTGGACTCACCCTCGATGCCGGCGTTGTTGAATAGCACATCCAGCCCGCTGTAGGTGTCGAGCGCGGTCGTCACCATCGCCTCGACCTCGGCGCCGCGACTCACATCCACCCGGCGAAAGGTCGCGTCGCCCCCGGTCGCCTTGATCTCGGAGACGACCTGCTCCCCGCCGTCCACGTTGACATCGGCGAGCACGAGCCGCGCGCCTTCCGCGGCAAATAGCCGCGCGGTCGCCCGACCCATGCCCGACGCCGCGCCGGTGATGATCGCCACCTTCCCGTCAAGCCGTGCCATCAGTCGCTCCTCCTCTGCCCCTCGTACGGCCGCATTGTAGCTGTCGCGCCCCTCCCCTACCATGGCAGTGGCCGTGAGCCGTGTCATCGGCCCACCGGGTGGGTGCGGCGCGGTTCTGACGCCCTACCATGCCAGGGGAAGTCATCAGCGCACCAGCCCCCGGACACCCGGACCCCGATCCTGGAGCAACGTGATGGAGCGACCCACCCTGCGCGACGTGCTCCGCGCCCGCCGCGTCATCCGCCAATACTTGCCGCCCACGCCGCTGATCCGATACCCGGCGATCGACCAACTCGTCGGCGCCGAGGTTTACGTCAAGCACGAAAACTACCAACCGATCGGCGCCTTCAAGGTACGGGGCGGCATGTACCTGATGTCGCGTCTCTCTGACGAGGAGCGCCGGAGCGGAGTGATCGCGGCATCGACCGGCAATCACGGTCAGTCTGTCGCGTACGCCGCCAGACAGTTCGGCGTGCCCGCTATCATCGGCGTGCCCGAGGGGGCGAACCCCGGCAAGGTCGAATCGATGCGTAATCTCGGGGCCGAGGTCATCCACCACGGTCCGGACTTCGACGCGGCCCGCGTCTTCGTTGAGGATCTGGCAGCCGAGCGCGGCTACCGCTATATCCACTCCGGCAACGAGCCACTGTTGGTCGCCGGGGTCGGCACCTTGACGCTCGAAATGCTCGAGGAGCAGCCGGAGATCGACACGATCATCGTGCCGGTGGGTGGCGGCAGCGGCGTGGCCGCTGCGGCGATCGTGGCAAAGGCGATCGATCCGGCGATCCGGGTGATTGGGGTGCAATCAGAGGGCGCGCCGGCAGCGTGGAACTCGTGGAAGGAACGGCGGCCGGTCGAAACGGCCAGCGTCGCCACCTTCGCGGAAGGACTGGCAACCCGCACGACGTTCGCGTACCCGCGCGCCATCATGTGGGAGATGATGGACGATTTTGTGCTGGTCAGCGAGGAGGAGATCCGCCAGGCCGTACGCCTCTACCTGACCAAGGCCCACACACTGGCGGAGGGAGCCGGCGCCGCGTCGCTGGCGGGCGCTCTCCGCCTGAAGGATGAACTAGCCGGCCACCGCGTGGCGCTGGTGCTCAGCGGCGGCAACCTGTCGGAGGCGCAGCTTCGGTGGGTGTTGGCTGATGGCTGATAGGTGATGGGGAACCGGGGACGGAAGCCTACACGGATTCTCTGAAGGACTGGGGGACACGCAAATGACGCGGCAAGGTCACGCGGCGCCCGGTATCGGGCAATCAACATTGCTCGTCGTGCATACGGATGCGGCGGCGAACGGCGACTGGAGCATCGAGACGGAGACGCTGGCAGCGGCCGGCGCACGGTTCGTGCCCACACGCTCGGAGAACGAGGACGAACTGATTGCCAACGTTCGCGATGCCGATGCGGTGGTTGTGGGACTTGCTAAGGTCAGCCGCCGAGTGATTGGGGAGTTAACACGCACAAAGGCGATCGTTCGCTACGGCGTGGGGTACGACTCGGTAGACATCCCGGCGGCAACCGAGCGGGGCATCGCCGTCTGCAACATCCCCGACTACTGTACCGAGGAAGTCGCGAACCACGCCCTGGCGCTGCTGCTGGCGGTCAACCGCCGCATCGTGCAGCAGGATGCGCATGTACGCTCGGGCGGTTGGCGCGGCGGCTCGCTCGCGCCGATGGGGTCGCTGTACGGCGAGACTGCCGGCATCATCGGCTACGGGCGTATCGGCCGGGCGATGGCGGCCCGTTGCCGCGTGCTCGGCATGCGCGTGCTGGCCGCCGACCCGTACGCTGGTACGCCCGAATCCACTGACCAGATCGTGCCGCTGGACGAACTGCTAGCGACGGCCGACTACATCTCGATCCACTGCCTGCTCAATGATGAGACGCACGGCCTGATTAATGAAGCCGCCCTGCGCCGGATGAAGCACACCGCGATCCTGGTCAACACGGCCCGCGGCCCGATCGTCGATCAGGCGGCGATCACCCGGGCGCTGACCGAGGGCTGGATTGCCGGCGCGGGCCTGGACGTGCTCGAAGAAGAGCCGCCGATCGCCTCCGAGCCGCTGCGCGGCCTGCCGAATGTCCTCCTCACACCGCACACCGCCTACTATACCGACCGCTCCTCTGCCCGCCTCAAGCACGATGTCGCGCATGAGGTGATCGAGGCGCTGGCCGGCCGGCGGCCGCCGCACCTGCTCAACCCCCAGGTATGGAAGGGGTAACGATGCGGAGTGCTATGTGATGACACCTTCAACCGGCTCCGCTGGCTCCATCGACTACGCCGCGCGTTGGCGTGCGATCGTCGAGAGCCGGCGTGAGTACATGGACCGGCTATACGCGGCGCTCGACCGCACCACCGCGAACTACTGGCAGGGCCGCGCCGGCTTCTTCCGGCCGTCAGTCCGCCGTCAGATGGGTCCGGACCAGTTTCTCGACCGTGTGCTGGGGCGAATACAGCCGGGTATGACCGTGCTTGATGTCGGCGCCGGCGGTGGCCGCTACGCGATCCCAATCGCGGCGGCGGCGAAGGCGGTGACGGCGGTCGAACCGGCCGAGCCGATGGTCGAGGTGATGCGCGAGGAGGCGACGCTGGCCGGGGTCAACAACCTGACCATAGTCCACGGCGACTGGCTAGCCGCGGAGGTCGGGCCAGCGGATATCGTGATCTGCTCACACGTCATCTACCCGATTGCCGATGTCGTACCGTTCCTGACCAAGCTACGTGAGATGACGCGCGGTGTGTGCATGCTCTATCTCAACGTCGATCAGCCGCCGTGGGAATACACCGAGCTGTGGACCCAGTTCCACGATGAGCCGATGCGACCGCAGCCGACCTACATCGACGCCTACAACCTCCTGCATCAACTCGGCGTTTATGCCGACGTGGAGATCGTCACATTCCAGCGCCAGAGCTTTATGGCGGCGCCAACCTTCGAGGCGGCGGCGGACCGGCTGCGCGACACACTCATCCTCGACACCACACCGGCCACCACCGAACGGCTGCACGACGTGCTTCGCCGGGTGTTGGTACAGACTGAAACCGGCTGGCAAATGCCTCCCCGTCCAGCGCGGGCGGCAATCATCTCGTGGTCGTGACCGACGCGACCACGCGGACCCGGTCGATCCGCTAGGTCGCCCCTACCGGGGCACGACACGAAGTTGTCCGTGGGGGCGACCCGTTGGGTCGCCCCGATCGCGGGGTAACCCAACGCCTGGTCGAACATCGCACTACGAAGCGGATCCGCGCTCGCCGGCGCTCGATTCGACAGCCGGGGGACTCTCTGCCGCGACCGGTACGGGTGGGTCGGGCAGTTGCAGCACGCCCAATTGAACGGGCGCGGTGGGTTGAACGGCGCGCACGTCACGGCCGGGGATGACGATGCGGGCGGCGCGGTCGTAGCGGAAGTAGTTCCACATCCAGTTCACCAGCACTAACAGTCGGTTGCGGAAGCCGATGATCCACATCAAATGAAGGCCGACCCACGCCAACCACGCCAGGAAGCCGGAAAACGCGAGCGGTCCGATCTGGGCAACGGCGGAGTTGCGCCCAATTGTCGCCATCGTGCCGCGATTACGGTAACGAAAGATGCCGGGCGGCGATCCCGCGACCGCCCGGCGGATCGACGCGGCGGCGTGGCGGCCCTGCTGAATCGCCACGGGGGCGAGCCAGGGCAGCGGCTGGCCGTCCTGCTCAAAGCCGGCCATGTCGCCGATCACGAACACCTCCGGGTGCCCCGGCAATCGCAGCGACTGGTCCACGACCAGACGGCCGCCGCGCGTACGCTTCGCATCGACAGAGACCGCCAGATCGGCGGCGCGTACACCCGCCGCCCACATGAGCGTACGGGCGGTGATAGTCGCCCCTCCCGCCAGTTCAACGCGCTCCCCCACGACACCGGCGACCCGCGCCCCGAACCGTACATCCACGCCCTTCGCGCGGAGGTCTCTCAGCGCCGCCCGCTGTAGCTTCGGTCGGAACGAGGTGAGCAGGGCATCCATCGCCTCCAACAGAATCACCCGCGCCTCACGGAAATTGAGCATCGGGAAGTCGCGCGGCAACACCACCTGAACCAGTTCGGACAGCGCCCCTGCCATCTCGACACCGGTGGGGCCGCCGCCCACCACCAAGAACGTCAGCAGCGCCTGCCGCCGCTCGGGATCCGTCTCCCACGCCGCCTGTTCACACTGGGACAGGATGTGATCGTGCAGCGTTATCGCTTCCGGTAAGTCCTTCAAGCCCTTTGCCTCGGGCGAATCAAGGCCGAAGTAATTGGTCGTGCTGCCCGCGGCAAGAATCAAATAGTCGTAGGAGAGCGCGCCAACGTCCGTTTCGAGCGTCCGCCGTTCCAAATTCACGTCACGAACCGTGGCAACGCGGAAGGTCACACCCTCGATGCCGTGCAGGATTGTTCGCACCGGCTGGGCGATCTGCTCCGGCTCCAGCGACGCGGTCGCGACCTGGTACAACAGCGGCGTAAAAAGCTGGTAGTTGGTGCGGTCGAGCAACAGGACATCGACCCGCCCTCCAGCCAGTTTACGGGCCGCCTCCAGCCCGCCAAACCCCGCGCCCACGATGACCACGCGCGGACGAGTCGAGACGGCGACATCGGCAGCCGAGGCTCCGGCAGTTGGATTCATCGAGATTCTCCGCTACTCGACCGGCACTAATCCGTCGAGCGCTCATCGATCCAGCATAGCCGCGACGGCGACACGGTGACGATACTCATATGCTACGATTCGCCCGCGTGATACGCCGGCGCGGGTACGCGGGACAGGGATTGGCGGACCGCTCTGCATCCAGCGAACGGTACGTCACGGTACGCCCGCGGGGGGTGTGCGCGCGTCGCCATGAAGGACGTGGACCATGACCGCATCTGACGTCACCCGCTGGACGATTCGTGAGGCAGGGGCGGCGCTACGACGGCACGAGATTTCAGCGCTCGAACTGACGGATGCGGTGCTGGCCCGAATCGCCGAGCGCAACCCAGAATTGAACGCCTATATCACCGTCACCGCCGCGCTCGCGCGTGAGCAGGCGCGTGCCGCGGACGCCGAGATGCGCGACGGCATTGATCGCGGAGCGCTGCACGGCATTCCGATCGGGGTGAAGGATCTGTTCGATACGGCCGGGGTCCGCACGACCACCGGGTCGAGCTTCTGGTGCGACCGCGTGCCGGAGACGGACGCGACGGCGGTCACACGGTTACGGCGGGCCGGCGCCGTGCTGACCGGCAAGCACAACACGCACGAGTGGGCCTACGGGACCACCACGATCAACCCGCATTATGGGCCGGCCCGCAACCCGCACGACCCCTCCCGCATTTCCGGCGGCTCCTCGGGCGGCTCGGCGGTGGCCGTGGCAGACGGCATGTGCTTCGGTGCGCTTGGCACGGACACGGGCGGCTCCGTGCGCGGGCCGGCATCGTTGTGCGGGATCGTGGGGCTGAAACCAACCTATGGCCGGGTGTCGCTCGCCGGCGTCGTGCCGCTAGCGCCGTCGCTTGACCATGCCGGCCCGCTCGGGCGCACGGTCGAGGATGTCGCGCTGCTGCTGAACGCGATCGCCGGCCCGGACCCGCGCGACCCCCTCTGTCGCGATATCGAGTCGCCGGACTTCACCGCCGCGATGGCGGGGGACGCCCGTGGCTTGCGGGTGGCGCTACTACGTGCCCCGCAAATGGAACGCGCCGAGCCGGAGGTACGCGCGGCTGTGGAATCGGCGGCGCGGTCGTTGGCCACCGCCGGCGCGCAACTGACAGAGGTTGAGGCGCCGCTGCTTGCCGATGCCGAGGCGATCTCACTCGGAATCATGGCGCCGGAGGCGTCGTCGTACCACATGGAGCGGTTGCGGGCGAACCCGGCCGGTTTCGGCGCGGACGTGCGCGAGCGGCTTGAGGTGGGCGCATTGGTCCCGGCAGTGGACTATGTGACGGCACAGCGGGCGCGCTCGCTGCTGACCGCGCATATCAACGCCTGGTTCGAGCGGGTTGACGCGGTGCTCCTGCCGGCGACCGCCCGCACCGCCCCCGCGATCGGACCCGGCGCCTCCGCCGCGATGCGCGCCTACCCAAGTCCGCGCCGGCCGTTCAACATCACCGGCCACCCGGCGATCAGTGTCCCGTGCGGCGCGGACGCCGCGGGGCTGCCCATCGGCCTGCAAGTCGCCGGCCGTCATTGGGACGAGGTTACGGTGTTGCGCGTGGCCGCGGCGTGGGAACAGCTAGCGCGTGCGCGCGAGCACGCCGGCGTCAACCGCTGAGTCGGTGTCGAGCGGCGACCGCATGGCGCGACCCGCCGGCGCGAAGCACACCTCCATCGGTGAGTGATCGCTCAGCCCCTGCTCGCGCATCTCATGGAGATAGCGGCACGTCACCGGGTTGAGCGAGTGCGACGCGTAGGTGTGGTCAAACCGCCATCCGATGCGGCGTCCCTTGGCCTGCCAGTACCAGCTCGGCTCTGGCGCCGCGTGGCCATTCAGCCATCGGTAGACATCGGGCATACCCAGCGCCGCCAGCCCCTCGGTGATACATCGCTCGCCCGCGTCCCAGTCCTCACCCCGACCGCCGCGCCAGCGACCGCGACACACAATTCGACCTTCAACCCCGATGCGCTGCGCCCATGTAACGACAGTTCCGTCAGGTAGCTCGGCTTGCGGCGCGTTCAAATCGCCGCATAACAGCCGGTGGCCGTCGATCCCACCGGCCAAGCGGCGGTACAAGCCTGTGAGCGTGCCGATCTTCACCCAGCCGTTGGTGACACCCGGGGGAACATAGGTCGTGTGGGCCTCCACCGGCCCCCACGGACTTTCGAGCACGCATGACAGCACGCGCTCCGGCCACGGAAGTTCGACCGCCAGCGGCGGCAGCGCGGACACCGGCCAGCAGCTGGCGAGAAGCTCGCCGTAGCGGCGCGGGCCGGTGAGAAGCGCGTGGTCAGGGGCGAGCATGAAACTATCGACCACACGCGTCAGGCCGGCCGCCGCGAGCGCCTCCCGCCACGGCCCCACGGTCGTCTTCGTGACCTCCTGGAGCGCTACCAGGTCCGGGGCGTGATCGAACAGCGCACCGGCCTGCGCCGGGAGCAGGTGACGGCGTGCGGCCACGTTCCAGGAGATGAGCCGGAGCGTCCGCGGTTCCACCTCGTGTGCTCCCGTGGTAGGATGTGCCCCCCGACTCCCTTCGCCCCGGTCGTGCCGGCACGGGCGTGCAAGGGGACGGTAAGCGCCTCGTCACTCCTCGTTGGCCCCTACCAGGTCGTGGGCAACCCCCACCGGGGGAGTCGCCGTCGGTCGGAGCCGTGGTGAGCAGCCGGCGACCATGCGCGCCGATCGGGGATGGCCAGGCGAAATCTGCCTAGCGTCCCTGCTCGCGGGCTGCACGGCGCGCGAGCAGACCGCGGGCGATCGTCAGTCGCAGGATTTCGGTCGTCCCTTCCGCGATGCGCAGGCCGCGGATTCCACGGTACAAGCGCGCCAGCGGATGGTCCTCGACGACCGCGCCGCCGCCGGTAAGCTGAATCGCGCGATCAACGATACGCGTGACCGCCTCGGTCGCCAGCGACTTCGCCATCGCTGTCTCGACCTCGACGTTCACGCCGGCCTCGGCAGCGCGGGCAGTGGCGTACAGAGCGGCGCGGGCGGCGAATAGGTCGGTGGCGCTGTCGGCGATCATCGCCTGCACCTGTTCGCGCTCGGCCAGCGGCGTGCCGGTGCGATGGGGCTGGCCAACCTGAGCGAGTGTGTAGTCCAGCGCCCAGCGCCCCGTGCCACAGGCGGACGCCGCCACGCTCAGGCGCATCGCGCCGATGTTTTCCAACGCGCGGGGCAGTCCCTGGCCGATCTCGCCGAGCACATCGGCGATGGGCACGGCAACATCTTTCAGCTCGAATTCGCCGTGGACGCCCCCATCAAGGGTGCGTAACTCGCGGCGTAGTGTCACCCCGGCGGTGTCGCGCCGCACGATCATGATCGCGACACCCGTGGGGCCAGCCTCATTCTCGGTCACGTTGGCGACCGTGAGCAGCAGGTCGGCGTGGGGACCACCGGTGACGAACGACTTGACACCGGTCACATGGAATGTGTCGCCACGCCGAACAGCGGTGGTACGCGGCCCCTGGCGCGCGTCGGTGAACGCGAACGCCGCCGATAGCTCCCCGCGCAGCACGGGCATGAGATAGCGCTCGCGCTGGTCGGGTGTACCGTTACGCAATAGCCCGCCGCCGCCACCCAGTACGAAGCGACCGAGCACACTCCCCGACGCGGCGATCTCCTCACGCAGGGCGACCTGACCGAGCGGCCCCAAACCACCGCCGCCCAGATCGACAGGTTGCAGCAGCCGGAAGAACCCAACCTCCTCCGACCGGCGGCGCACCCACCGGCGCAATTCCGGGCCAGCGCCCGCCTCATCCTCGACGTTATGTCGGTTTTCCTCGGGCAGCACTTCGTCGCCGAGGAAGGCGACCAGGCGGGATCGCAGGGCATCGAGATCGGGTGGCAGGTCATCAACAATCACGGTGGACTCCAACGCATCGAGTGGACGGCGCATCGACGCCGGCCGTCAGCGTACGACATCCAGCCGGATGGAGACAGCGGGCCTTCGCCCTCGCGGATGCGACAGGACACGCCCCCCGTGAACGAGCGACGCCGCGAGGTGGTCACATTGGGAAGTCGGACGGCGCTGGGCATGTCGCGACGGATACGCGCTCACCATCGAACGTGAGCGTGTGCCGCCAGCCCCGTCGCTCCAGCGGCGGAGGCGCCTCCAGAGCGTGCGCGCCCAGGAAGAACGCCACGAGCGCGGGGACAAGGTCGCCATGCGAGCAGGCGATCACCCGGCCGTCGCGATGCTCGAAACGGATTCGCGCCAGTGCCGTGGATGCGCGTCCCGCCGCGAACGCGCCGCCGAGCGACGGGCCGACCGGCGCCAACATACCCGTGACCCAGGCCGACGGGTCCACGAACCCGTGCGTCTCGCGCAGATCGGGCAGTACGATGATCGGTAGTTCGAGGCGGGAGGCGAGCGGCTGCAACGTCTGGCGGCAGCGCAGCGCCAGACTGCTGTACAACGCGACCGGCGGGGGATTGACCAGCGCGCCGGCGAGCGCGGCGGCTTGTCGGTGGCCCAGGTCGGTCAATGGACGCCCGTCCTGGTCACCATTCCACCGCGTACGATCGCCGGCATCAAGGTGCGGAACAAGCTCGACGATCAAGGTCATATGACTATCCTCGGTTCTCGCCCGCGGGCAGCCGAGCCGCGACGTCCGCGGAACGCCGAGCCGGGAGTCCAAATGCGTCCGCAGACCAGCCGTTGGGTTGTCCGCGCGGGAAGGCGGCCCACCGGGTCATCCTGGCCGCGTCCGCATGGCTGCGCGGCGCAAAGCCAATCAGGCTCCCTAATTTTGCACTAACCCCCCGGCCCCCGGCGTAGACGGCCAGATACTACTGTTTCACGTTCGCGCGGCCGATTCTGGCGTCGGGACGACCCCTCCACGATAGGGTTGCTCCCCTCGCGATGGAGGCGAAGGACCGGGAAAGAGGTGGCGCAACCGAGCGTTGCAGCCGACAATACCCGGCAGTCACCCACCCTCGCACCGAACCGTCGTCGCCAACCTACCCCCATCACTGAACCGTTGAGGGCAGTCACCCATCCTCGCACCGAACCGTCAGCGACCGCGCGCCGTGCCGTGAGGTGATCCATGCCGCTGCCCGTGGGAAAACTCCCGGCCGAGGTACTGGCGCGCATGCTCGCTCGCATCCCCGTTGTCGATCCGCGGGTGATCATGGGCAGCCGTCCGGGCGTCGATGCGGCGGTGATTGAGATGGGCGATCGCTATCTGGTCGCGACAACTGACCCGATCACGTTCGTCGCCGATAGGATTGGCTGGTACGCCGTGCATGTCAACGCCAACGACGTTGCCGTCATGGGCGCGACGCCGCGGTGGATGCTCGCCACGGTCTTGCTGCCCCCGAGCGGCGACGACGCGCTGGCCGAGACGATCCACGCGCAGATGCTCGCTGCCTGCGCGGAGATGGGCATCACGCTCGTCGGCGGCCACACCGAGGTGACGCACGGTCTCGACCGGCCGATCGTCGTCGGCGTGATGCTCGGCGATGTGGACAAGGAACGACTGGTGACGAGCGCCGGCGCTCACGCGGGAGACCGCATCCTAATCACGAAGGGTATCGCCATCGAGGGGACCGCCGTGCTGGCGGTCGAGGCCGCGTCCGCGCTGCGCGCGAGTGGGGTAGACGACGCCACGATACGCCGCGCGGCGGATCTGCTCACCAATCCCGGCATCAATGTCATGGCCGAGGCGCGAGCGCTGTGCGCCGCGCTCTATCCCCATGCCATGCACGATGCGACCGAGGGCGGCCTCGCCACGGCCTTACGCGAAGTGGCGGAGGCGTCGGGCGTCGGGCTGCGGATCGACGCCGCGCGCATCCCGGTATTGGCCGAGACGCGCCGGATATGCGATGCCCTCGGACTCGATCCCTTGGGGCTGATCGCCGCTGGCTGCCTGATCGCCGCGGTTGCGCCCGAGGACGAGGCGGCCACGCTCTCCGCGCTGGACGCGGTCGGTATCACGGCGGCAATCATCGGCGAGGCCGTGCCGCGGGGGGCAGGGCTTCAACTCCTAACCAACGACGGACCCCAACCCTGGCCGTTGTTCGCCCGTGACGAGCTGGCGCGCTATTTGGAGAAGGGGTCGGAACACGGTAGGGGAGCGCCACCGTGAACGATGGGCGCGACGCGGGGGAGATGGCAGCCGCCGGCCGCCACGGGGTCATGTCCATGCGGCCACGGCACGCCCCGTGCCCGACCGCGCGGCCTCGGACGAGCACGGGCGACCGACGACGCATCCACCGCATAACGCTGCCGGAACCCGCGCCGTCACGCCCCTCACGACGCGCTTTCTGAGGCGATGGGCGGTCCTGGTTCGGTGGGCGGTGTCAGCAGGCTGATCGTGGCAGCGGACCGTGCCTCATGCCCAAGGGTCGCGAGCGCGCGTCGCCCAGCGACGGTGAGCGGCGCACGACCGCGGGGACGAATCCCGCCAGCCCTCGGTCTGATGCGGCCCCGGGCCGCGACGCGGACAGCGGCCGTCCCGCGCGTTCGATCCACGTCGGAGCGCCGCCGCGGGTATGGCGGCGGAGCGGGGGCAAAGACCTCGTCCACGGGAGCGATCTCGGCGGCGACTGCCGCGGGGGAGCGCCGTAGCGCGTCGAAGTATTCGACGAGCACGCGCGCCCCGGCCGCGATCGGGAGCGCGATCACCGCGCCGGTCACGCCCAAGAGTTCGTTGCCGGCCAGCAACGCCAGCATGACAGCGATCGTGGGCAGACGCATGGTGGCGCCGTACACGCGCGGCGCCAACACACGGTCCTCGAACTGCTGGTACACGAGATTGGCGGCGACGACCACCGCCGCGGTCGCCGGCGAGACCGTCAGCGCCGCCAGCGCCATCGGAGCGATGATCAGCGCCGCGCCGATCATCGGGATCACGTCGAAGATAGCCGCGAGCGCCGCCAGCGCGACCGGATTGGGCACATCGAGCACGGTGAGGAGCACGAATGCGAAGGCCGCGATCGACGCCGATGTGATCGCCTGACCGCGGATGTAGCCGCCAACCACCCGCTGTAGCGCGGGCAACAGCAGAGTGAAGTGCCGGCGCCATGCGACAGGTGTGCTGAAATGGACGAACCGCTCGAGACGGCGGGCGTCAAGCAGGATGTACGCCGCCAGGACGAACACCGTGAACGCCGACAACCCGACGCTCATCGCCGTCCGACCGGCGTCGACTAATCGCGGCCCGAGCAGGTCGGCAGGCTGAAACGCGTCGATGCGCACGGCCGTATCGTCCCAGCCCCGCTCGCGCGCCCATTGTGCGAGGTGATCCTGCAACTGCGGCGCCTGATTCCAGAGGTCGCGCCCCTGGGCGGTGAGCGGCGGCGCGAGCAGCACGATCAGCAGCGCCATCGCCAGGAGCACGGTCAACACCGCGAGCAACACCGCGAGCGACCGCCGCCCGGTATGCCGTGTGATCAGATCGACGTAGGGCAGCAGCGCCGCGGCCAGCATCAGTGCCAGGCCGGCAAGCAATATGACGCCCCACAGCTTGAGCGCCATCCACGCCGCCAGCACGAATCCAACGGCGACGACGACGTTGCGGGTCGATACTTGAATCTTGATCATGCCGGGACCTCTCCGCTGGCGCATACGATGGCGGCCTCGGTGGAAGGTGGCCCGTCCGCACGGCGGGAGCAGCGCCGGCCGCGCGGGGATCCGAGGTTCCGGCCGGCGCGAGCCGCGAGAGAACACTCCCATCATGCGGGCCGGCGCCGCGATCAGCACCGTTCACCGGGCCGGGAATCGTCCGCGACCAATGGAGGATGACGCGTGCCGTACCAAGGGATGGCCCGAGAATGCCGCCAGCGGCGGCGGTCGCGGAGCGCGGGCATCCGGGCACCGACCCGCCGCTCCCGTTCGAGAAAGCCTCGGCAGCCGCCATGCGGTGGGATTGCCCGAGACAGCGCATCATGTCGCGGGCGATTCGACGCCCGCTTCGAAAGCGGCGGCGAGTGTGAAGGGTCGGAGGAGACGGCGCTGGCGGCGTACAGCTCCATCACCCCAAAATCGGTCGTCAATCGGTGGTACTGTGTTCGCATGGGCTGCACCACCATTTGTTTGGAGAGGCGCCATACGGCCTGAACCACCGGCCATTGTGCACAGCTATGCCTCCAGTCGTCCTGCCCCTCGGGTTGGAGGAGACGGGGATGCGGTGGCCGGTCGCGGCGGTGACCGCACCCTCGTGACCGGCTTGCTTCCCACGTCAACCGGGACCGAGGCCCAGGCTCGGAAGCCCCGCACCGCTCCGCCAGAAGGCATACGCGCGGACAGGGATATGACTCGCGCGTACTATACCTTCGAAGACACGGGTGCCTTGGCTAGCAACTCACGCTGCCAGAGCTTGACGAGCCGGCTGGCGTCGCCAGGCGTCCAGGCAGGCTCCGGACCGCCGGATTTGTGGCCCGTGATGGCCATCATGACGTCCTTACCCGTTATGGTCCCGCCCGGCGGCTGATCGACGAGAAGTTGGGACCAGATACAGGCGGCGAGAGCGGTCACGATCGGCGTGGAGTACGATGTGCCGGCCCAGAGAGCGTGACCGAGAGTGTTGCCGCCGGGCAGGTCCGGCGAGACGTACGGCCCGATCATCGCGCGGAAGTCGTCAGTGGTGGACTGCAGCGTCACGCCGCCCATCGCGCTCACAGCATCGTCGCGCATCTTCTCCACGTCATCGTTGTTGGAATAGACGGCCGGCTCCCACTCCACGCCCCCCTCATCTTTGGGGACCGCGGCCGATACGCCGAGCACCTCATTGAATGCTGCCGGGAACCGTGGCGGAGCCACGATGTCGTGGTCGGGATCGTTATGCCGGCACGAATCGTTGCCGGCGGCTGCCACCGGCAGAACACTGCCGCCCCACAGCGGAGCGAACAACCCACGGGCGATCCGCAATTCAGGTAGGTCACGGACCCCCGCCAAGACCGACTCGTAATTCTGGACGTCCGTGTTGTCCGCGCCCGCCTCGACCCACGCCCGTGGGGCGTTGGATATGGCGTTTGAGGGAACGGGCATGCCTTTGGAGTCCTTGCGAATCCTCGGTTTCTCCGCTTCGACCTTGTCGATCCAGGCATCACCGCTATCGTAGGCCATCTTCCACAACCCCACGCCCGAGTGCCCACTGGTATGGTTGCCAGCGCCCGCGCTTTTCTGAGGACTCTGCTGGCCATTACTTTCCTGGCCATCGATGAGTTGCGCCATGGCATGATGCTCGGCGCCGATGGTGAAGCTACAATTGATCACGAGCGGGTTGCCGTCTTGAGCCGCGTCATACATCGCCAACCGGACGGCCTTTACCACCAACTCCGTGGTGCTGCATCCCCATCTGTTGAAGATGCGGTACACGCGGACCACCGCGTTGGGCGCGATCTCGTGAATGATCCCAGCGATGAACAGCCCATGATCGGCGAGGTTCGCGTGGACTTTCGGCCCCGTGTGTTCATCGCACCCATGGCGGTGGGTACAGACGTATTCCTCCGGCGTGTCCTTGATCAGATCACGGTAGCCACCGAATTGTACGGCGGTGATGACACGCTCCAGGCGCTTAGCGCTTTCCTCTTGATTAGCAAGCTGAAGCTGACGCACCTTCGCGCTAACGGCGGCAAAGAAGTCATACGAGGGTTTGCGCACGGGCCAGCTATCGATGATAGCGATGGAAACGCCCGCTCCGCGGTGATCATCGTCACTGCGATTTAGGCCTTCGCGTTGGCCGCGGAGCCGTTCGAGCGCCAGATTTACAGCCTCCTTGACGTCGGCATCCTGAAACGCCCGCGAGCCGACATGGGCTGGCAGCGGATTGACTGGATAGCCGCCCGGAGCGCCGCAGGCGCACGCATTGGTTCCCGTGCCGAGCCAGTTCGGTCCCACCATGACCACGCGGTACCCTGTCGGACTATGCCCCTCACTGTCTATACTCTGGCATTTATCGCGCGTTAAGCGTTCGTTTATCGCCTTGACGACCGGAGGTACACTAGTAATGGAGTCTCCGAGGTTGCTGTCAACTGTCCATGGGTTCTTGACCCATTTTCCCAGGTTGACGGTATACAGAACCTGGAATGAAGGATTCTGCTGGTCGCCGTCATCGTGACCATGATCGCTTGGCCCAATGGGGTACAGCTCGCGGGGTTGACCGTTGGGCTTGCGGAACGGGGCGTCGCCGTCATCTTTGCCATCGATACTGTCATTATAGAGCGTACCTAACCCAACATCTTTCAAGGTCATCGCCAGCCACCTGCCCAGGGCATCGCGCGCGTTCTCGGGCAGGCCCGGCCAGTTTCCGTCCTCGTCGGGCGTCAGTGCCTGAACACGCGTGGCTTCCTCACCCTCGGCCTCAAGTAGCACCATTAGCTCGCCATGCCGGATGTGCGTGATGTTAACGGCGCCGTGCTTGTACCCGTTCAAATGCTGGTGCTGGTGTTCAGAGTGGCTATTCGTAGACACCTGCTTCCTCCAAGTATTTCCCCGGCTCCGCGCGTGATGTCACCGTGCCGAGCAAGACCTTGCCGCGGTGACGCGTCGCCCGCTTTACGTCCGCGACTTCCCGCGGTGGCGTGGTGGCCCGCTCGCCGCCCCTATCACCTGGAAGCCTGCCCAATAGAACGGATGGGTCCGCTCATTTTGGGGCATCTCGCCCGACAGCACCGCGAGCTGTGCTGCTCGAAGCGCCGCGGCCGGCCCCGCGCCAGCAGCAAGCTCCTGGTAAAAGCGCGTCATCAGTACCGCCGTGGAGGCATCATCCACCCGCCACTGGCTCACCAGCAACGCGGCGGCGCCCGCGTACAGGAAGGCGCGGGTCAGGCCGGCCAGTTCGTCGCCGGCGCCGATCTGTACGCGGCCGGTTTCGCAAGCAGAGAGCGTGACCAGCACCGCCGACAGATCGAGGTTGAACACGTCGGCCGTGGTCAGTACACCGTCGCCCAGCTCCACACCAGAAAACAGCGGCACGTCCGGCCGGAACCACGCGTGCGCCGCCAGATGGATAATCCCGGCCCGCCGGCCGCTATCCTTCAAGAGTGCGCGAGTGGCCGCTCCGTCCCGGTGGACGGGCACTTTCAGCACCGCGCCGACCGCATCCGCCTCGGTACCTGTATACGGCAACCGACCACCGGCAGAGTGAGCGAGCACGAGCGGAGGTCCGGTCCGGCGTCCGCGCTCGGCACGCCCCTGACACACGCCATACAGTGTTGCAGAGGGCGCATAACTGATCGCGAACCGCTCGATCAGGTATCGCTCCCCATCGAATAACGCATGAAAGGGGAGGTAGTGAAGGAGACCGTGAGGCACGACCACCAAGGCGCGGTACCGGTCTAGGTCGCCAATGCCCGCCAGCAGTCGATCATGCAATCGTGCGAGTATGGCGCGCAGTTGTGTGGCAAGCCGCTCGCGACGTTCCGGTTCCGCGTCCTCCGTCGTGTCGAGATTGAGACGAAACGCCCGTAGTAGCCGTTCCAAGTCGGGCGCCGCACGGGCAAGAATGTCACCGTGGACACCGTCCGCGTCCACGCGAAATCGGATCACGTCGTCGCCGCTGAAAAAGAACTCGAGCAGGCAGGTATCATGGGGCAGCGGTGGTAGGTCAAAGCTCGCGGGAGCGCGATACAGTCCCGCCAGATCGTCTGATGCACCCGCCATTTGCAGCTTTTGGATCAGGCCGGTTATCCTCGCCTCTTGCTCGGAAAGGCGGCGGGCACGCTCGGCGCGAGCATCTGCCACCAGTGGCTCATCACGCCCCGCCGACGAGGCAGCGGCGGCATTATCCTCCCGGGCAACTGCCAGCTCACGGGCAAGGCGGCGGGCGGTCGCGTTGCCGCGCGGGCGCAGTTCGACACGGCCCGTGATCGCGTCAACAAGCGCCCGCGACTTGGCGCGTTCCACGGTTTCGAGCGCCGCGTGCGCCCGTCCGCCGGTGATCTGTAGGGCTGCCAGCCGCTCGTACGCGAGGCCGCGAACCTGGGCGAAACTCTCCCGGAACTCAAAGATTACCCCCTGCTGTTCACGCTCGAGTTGTGCGACCGCCGCTGCATATCGACGCTCGGCCGCAATGGGCCGGCCTTCCGCCTCCTTGATGCGACCCGTTAGTTCCTCCGCGCGGTACAATAGCGGGGCCGCGTCTTCAGCCACGGCAAGCCGCCGGGCGCGCCGTACGGCCACGCGAGCGCCATCGAGGTCTCCAAGGCCCAGCATCGCCCCACCTTCCGCGAGCAGAGCGAACGACAGCAAGCGACGCATGTCACATGCCCGTGCGAGACGCGCCGCACGGTGGGCGGCAACCAAGGCGCTGGCTGGCGATCCGAAGCGAGCGAGGATCGCGGCGCGCTGGGTCGCGAGCCACGCCCGGTGCTGGTCAGCGCCAGTGGGAAAACGCTGCTCGGCCGCCTCCTGCGCGGCCAGTGCCTTGTCCTGCTCATCGAGCAACAGGTGCGCGGTCACCCGGCGAACGGCAAGACCAAGAGCGTCGGTAGCATTGTCCGTGTGGGCGAGATCGTGCTCCGCCTCGTCAAGCGTCCGGAGCGCATCCAGCGGACGGTTAAAGTGGAGATAGCAGTCGGCGACGTAGTAGGCGAGGCTGACGGCGTCAGCGTACGATCCTAGCTCGCGGGCGGCCTGCCACGCCGGTTCGAGAGTCTGAAGAGCGGCGGTGTAACGTCCTAACGCCATCTGGTTCTCACCGAACCGCATCATGACTCGCTGATAGCCGGCGGCTTCACCAAGCTCAAGGTAGCTGGTGCGGGCGAACTCGAGCTCTACCAGAGCCTCACGATGGCGGCCGGTGCGTGTGAGCACAAGCGCACGGTTGGAGCGGGCACGAACGATGCCGATTCGGTCCGCCGTACCCAACGACGAGGATAGCCGCAACGCTATGCCAAAGTAGCGCATCGCCTCGCGGTAGCGGCCATGGCCGATCAACATCCCACCGGTGTTCAGATGGAGAATAGCGAGGTGCAGTGTGTCGCCATTCGCCACAAGCACACGGCGAGCCGAAGGAACTGCCGCCAGCGCCTCATCCACGCGCCCGAGCGCTCCCTTCGCCATGATCCAATTCGCCCGCGTGCGTGCTCCCTCCATGAGGCGGTCAAGTCGGGTGAAAACTGCCGCCGATGTGTCTAGCCGGTCAACCGCTTCAGCATTTCGTCCCTGAGCCCGCAAGGCGTCTCCGAGCTTGGCGCAGCCGAGTGCCCACAGATACTCGTCCGCGGTCTGCTCGGCCAGGGCCATGATGTTGAGGCTGATTTGCTCCATACGGAGAGGTCGGGCGCCTACCAGTCGCGTCGCCTCGGAAGCAAGCAGCAGCCCCGCCTCGTGGGACTCGGTCGGATTCAGACCGTGTGAAGCGCTCAGATCGCGGCGCTTCGCCTCATCCTCCGTCGCCAGCAGGCGTTGTACAAAACTCTCGGCGGCAGTCAGGCTACTTAAGTCAGGGCACACGGCACATCACCCCCGAAAACCGAAGCGACAGTTCAGCAGACGCCTGACATCCTACCACGGACGGGTTCGTCTGGAACGCAACTGTACGGTACGTGAATGTTTCAGGCAGATTAGCCGTATTCGGGCTGTAGGGCGGCTGACCGCCCGCATCTCCGAACACCAGGCGCAAGGCTCCATCACCCCAAAATCGGTCGTCAATCGGTGGTACTGTGTTCGCATGGGCTGCACTACCGTTTGGAGAGGCGCTATGCCGCTTGAACGACCCACCATTGTCCGCTCGGAACGGGGGTTAACGCTCGCGGGGTCGCGCGTTACCCTGTACGACATCCTCGACTACCTCGAGGATGGGCGGTCGCCGGAACAGATCCGCGATCTGTTGC